>CAXUEB010000255.1:0-7794 GCA_964249775.1 uncultured Spirosoma sp. | reverse complement strand
CCAACTGCCACGGCTGGAACCACCGCGGCTCGTAGTGAACGCCGTTCTGGGGCAGGTACTGCTTGGCCACGAAGCCCATGATTCGCTTGTTAACGATCAGACAAGCCGTGTTGAACGTCCGGTTGTTGTGGCGCAGCGGCAGCCCGACCGCCACGGCGATGTCGGCCGTGTGTTCGACAATCTCCAATAGCGACGCAATGGCCTGGTCGATAGTGTTCTGCGCGTAAAACGCATCCTCGCAGCCGTAGCCCGAAATAGAAAGTTCGGGCAGGCAAAGCAGGCTAACGCCCTGCCGTTGGGCCTCCGCAATGGCGCTGATGATGTTTTGTTTGTTATGCTCCCACGCGAGCGGGGTTTGGTTGAGTACGCCGGCGGCTACTTTAAGCAGTTTCATGAATCAATGGTGAATGATTGAACGAACGGGCTGGCTCTTTACCCGCCGGTTGCCTTTCTCTGTTAGGATAACAAAATTGAACAGTAAATGGGTTTGTTCACCAACTGACGGCTTCTAATTTAAAGCGCTTCGATAAGTATACATCACCGTATCATTATATTTGACCACTATAGAGTGAGGATATTGATCAATTTACGATGCAGGACGGTTTACAGCATTTTATAAGCAATAAAAAACAGGAAGGGAACCTGGCTAAGCAAAGCGAAGAGGCCACTAAACAAGGCGTAATTCTGCCGATTCTGCATCACTTGGGCTGGAATCCCTTTGACGTTCAAGAAGTCTTTCCAGAGTATAGCGTCCAAAGCAGACGCGTTGACTACTCACTCCGTATCAACAACTACGACAAAGTATTTATTGAGGTAAAACGAATCGGCGAAGATTTAGAAAAGCATCAAGAACAGCTTCTCAGTTACGCCTTTCGTCAGGGCGTCAAATTAGCGATCCTGACAAACGGCATCATTTGGTGGTTCTATCTGCCCTTACATGAAGAAAGTTGGGAGCAACGACGCTTCTACACCATTGACCTACAAAGCCAAGCTCCAAACGACATCATCGAGAAACTGACTGCCTTTTTATCCAGGCAAGACGTAGTTGACGGCAAAGCGGTTCGAAACGCTGAAAATATTTACAACAGCCGCCAAAAAGGCGAAATCATCCGCCAAACGTTGCCTAAGGCATGGCGCAAACTACTTTCAGAAAGTGATGACCTTTTGGCTGAGGTAGTAGCCGAATCCGTTGAAAAGCTGTGTGGTTATAAACCAGAGAGCGAACTGGTTATTGAGTTTTTGAAGAAAATATCCGGCGAAACTTCATTGCCTGCTGCCCCAAAGCCACCTCGTCAGATAACGGTCGAAGCGCCTGCTCGATTGCCGTTAGATTCTGTTGCGAAAGACAACCACAAGAACAAAGAATACGTAATTAAGCCGATTATTGACAATGACAAGCCGGTATCGTTTGAGTTTGATGGTCAAACGTACGAGGTGAATTCGTGGGTCAACCTTCTTAAATTCTTTGTTGGAGCCATCGCCGAAAAGCACCATGACGAACTGGAGAAGCTAACGGCATTAGCTGGTAGACAACGCCCGTATTTCACAACCGACAGTACCCTATTACGCCAAGCGAGTCGTGTACCTAACACTTCTTTATTTTTTGAAACGCATTTTAGTGCCAATGGTATTGTTAGGTTTATCGGTCAAATACTTCGGACGTTAGGTTACTCTAATGAAGCAATCAAGATTAATACAGTATCAAGTTCATCGGCTTCATAACTCCTTCGAAGGCTGATCTCATTACTCACTTACCCCGCTCACGTAATCCACCAGGTTAAAGATGAGCAGGTCGGCGTCGACTAAGACGTTCTGGTCGTGCAGGTCTTCAAGCTGCTTGATTTCTTCGCTTGTGCGCCAAATTTTACTGGAGTTGGGTTAGATTGCTGGGCCATCCGCCGGATTTGCTCAATAGACTCGTCGGGTGATAGCAAGGACCGTTCGGAGACTTTCTTGACCATTCGACCGTTCCGCGCGTTGTGGTAATCGTTTAAGTCGGTCGTCTGGTGCTTCTTCATCGGTTTCGTCGGGGTTCATTGGTTAAAGGTAATCAATTGGCTTCTCAAAAATCGCCGTAATCCACCTGTACGCACGTCAGACCCAGCGTTCTCCGCCACATATCAACTACTTGCTGCCGGTCGTCCACGACGAACTCGACGTAGTAACGCCCCGCAATGTGCCTATCAAACAGTTCGTGCTTGACAATGGAATCCTTGCGGTTATCGCGTTCGGGGCGCATAAACAGTTCGTAGTCTGACGACTGCCAGCCGAAATACTGGTTGAGCCAGGCAATCGTTTCGGGTCGGCAAACGGCGTCGCGGCCGGAAAAGAACACGATGGCGTAGCCCGACGCCCGCATGGCCTGTACCAACCGGATAATCGGCCACTTGGGCGTGTCGATGCCCACGCGGTGCCAGTCGAAGGGCGAACGATCGCCCCGGTCGGCGACTGTGCCGTCGATGTCGACCAAGACGCAGCGCGGTAGCGACGGGTCCTGTTCACGCAGGAAGGCCGCGCTACGAGTCAGGATTTCGGTTTGGAACTTGAAGTTCTTTTTCAGGATGGCGAGTTGCTCAGCTTGCTTGCGAATGACGGCCTCCCCGACCGAATCGTCGCGGTATTTGTCACGCTGGATGCACTCCCCAAGGGGCGTTTCGATGAGTTGATAACGAATCTCAACCTCGTCGAAGTGCTCGGTCAGCAGTTTTCTGAATTCGTTCAGGTAACTGAGTTTAAGGTTGGTGTTGTCAATCAGCACGTGCCAGCCACGCGATAGTCCGTCCAGAATAACCGTTTTCTGTAATTCATTGACCAGCAACTCGATCCGGTTCTTGTCGCGGTCCGACCAGGTTTGCCAGTACTCAGCGAGCGAAATGGGCAGCAGGCTCCGGCGCAGGTCGTCGCGGTTGACGCGCAGCCAGTTCGGATTTTCGGCGCAAAACCGCCGGGCAAAGGTCGATTTGCCGCTGCCGCTGAGGCCGGTTAAGATCAGAACGTGTTTCATGCTTCGTCAGTTTTAAACGCCTTCTGGTACGCCGGGCGAATGTGTCGCCAAATAATGTGGTCGTACGGTTTGTTATCCAGCATGTTGAACAGAATATTTGGATAGCGTTGCGTCTGGTAATACAGCGCGTTGGTTTTCCGGTCGCCGAGGTCCTTAAAGTTGGCGCGGCATTCGGCCTCGATTTGGCTGTATCGCTCCTCTAACTGCGCTTTGGTCTGTTTTACCCAGGCGTAAAATTCATCCGGCACGGCTTCCAGTAGCTCGTCCAGCGACCGGCCGGCGGCCATGTATTCCCAGATCGCCAGGTTTGACACGCCCGTCAGAATACGGTGTAGCCGGACGTATTCAGCCAGTTTAATTTTCGTTCGCAGGCCACTCGCAAACTTGATGACAAACCCCTCGGCGTTGTCGTCGGCGTGGCCCACCAGCGTCCGATAGTCCGTAATGCCGTCGTAGCGCTTCACCACCGGAAAGCCAAGTGCTTCGACCCCGTCCAGCGACTCATCACGGCCGGTCGTGGTGTCGATGATGGCCAACAACATGAGGTCCTCGCGGCTGCCGTAGTTAACAACAATGCGGTTTTCGGGGTAGATGATCTCGAACAAATAGGTTTTGCTCCGGTCAAGTCGGTCGAACGTGTGGGCGTAGCGGTCGTACAGCAGCCGCGTGGCGCGCCCGGCCTGCTCACTGCTGAACGACCCGCGCGTGGCGATCTGCGGCACATTGCCCAACCAGTACAAAATGCCCAGCGAGCCGTCCATCTTTTCGTATACCTCGAACGACTCAACCGGAATACGGGCTGGATCAAGTTCGTCTAAATTAAAAAACTTGGAAAACGGCCGCGCTACAACATTACCCGCGCCGTCGAGAATCAAACCCCGGCAGGCCAGCGTGGTTTGATTCCAGAAACGCTCGTATTGCGTTTTTGGGGTGTAATTATAGATAAACAGGTCGGCCGTCGGGTGGCGCTGTACGCTCACGTACCGGTCGGCGATCAGTTGCTGAACTTCGGCGTGGTTTAGCATGGTCACAAAAAAGCCCGGCGTTCGGGTGAGGAAGCCGGGCGGGTATGGATTGATGACAAAAATCGCTCAACAAACTGACCAACGCCCATGCCTCCGGCTACCCCGCTTGTACGAGCGGGAATCGGTAGACAGTTGGGCCACAAATTGGGTCATTGACATCGTTAGGCAGCAGAATGACGCTGCAAGTTTATGAATTAGTTCTGAGCATCCAAAGCTGATTCGTACCAGTCCGTTATAAAACGGCCACTGATTCAACCACCTGCACGGCCCGATACCGGTCCCGAAAATACCAGAACGACGTTATCACCAGCGCGCTGTACACTACCGCCAAGACGTAAGCGCCGTACACGAAAAACGCCTGAAAGCTGATGGCTGCCTGCCCAAAGTTCTTATACAACAGCACCGCCACGCTGCCCAAGTAACCGTACCAGTCGGCCAGCGTCACCATGAAACCCACCGTGCTGACGTACCGGAAACTGGCTACCAATCGCTCGAAATACAAACCATTGCAGGGCACGTAACCCATGTACAGACCCAGGCCCGTTAAGAGAAACCAGTTGCCGGGCGAAAGCCAACCGGCCGAGTACGCCCAGGTGCTCAGTCCGACCAGCGCCCCGCCCGCCAGCATGATGCCGTTCAGCAAGGCGAACGCCCGGAAATTGTCGGTCACGCGTTGCAGCAGCGCCATGACAATCAGAATGCCGACGGCGACGAGCGTTTCGGTGCGGGCAAAGACGCCGGGGTTGTCGACGCCCGCGTCGCGCATAATTTCAGGGCCGAAGTTGTCTCGGAAATCGCGAAAGGCCGTCAGTAACACGTAGGAGGCAATCAGCAAGACTAAGCCCGGCCCAAAGTTGCGCACGAACGCCCCCCGCTCGTCCGCGTTCATCGGCTTGCGTTCCGTGCGTAGGGCGCGGTCTTCATCGGTGGGGGGCGGCAGCCGCGTCAGGGCGTAAATCGAGATCAGCATGGGCAGGACGAACAAACTACCCGTCACGAACGGCAGCCAGAACTCCGACACGCCCCAGTCGCTTCTGATGGTCAGCGCGACGGTCTTGACGAAACCCGACGCGAAGATAAACGAAGCCGTCAGCCCCGCCACCAGCGCGTCGGTTTGCCGGCGACCTTCCAGAAAGCCGAGCATGATGCCGTAGACCATACCCAGCGGCAGGCCGTTTAGAAACAGAAAAATTATGTTATACGGAGCCGGAACCAGCGCAAAGCCCAGCAGGGCCAGCAAGGCCACGCCAACTAACAGGAGAATGTTACCCGCTCGCCGACCCGGCGACATCTCCGAGACGAATCTAATACCCAGTCCTTTAGAAGCCGCGTAGCCCAGCACCTGCGCCGTAATGAGCCATATTTTGTAACTGATCCCCGCGAAGGCCATGCCCTCGAACGTCACGGCCGTGATGCCCTTGCGAAAAGCGTACATGCAAGCGTAGGTGCAGAAGGCAGCCGTCGCGCCAAAGAGCGTGAAAGCCGTGGGGTTGCGGAGAAAGCGCATCTATTTAGGGAAGGTTACAGGTCACCAATCGCTTCCAAAACTTCTTTGACAATTTTAGGGTGTAAGCTCTTCCCCGCGTGAAACGGCAACACGACCCGAACAGTATCTTTTTGGTAGACGCGATGACTACCCTTCGAGCGTATCCACGCAAAGCCGTGCTGCAAGAGCAACCGCTCTGCCTCCTTTGCATCAAGAACCGGTAGTTTAGGCAACGGCGATTTCGAGCGATGAGGTGATGACTTCGTGCGAAAGCCGTTCGGCGATCTCTTCCTTGCTTAACGTTTCTAAATACAGTTCAATAGCCTCCTGAATATTCGTTCGGGCCTCCTCAAACGTATCGCCCTGCGATTGGCAGCCCTCTAACTGCGGGCAGAAAACGTAATAGCCGTGTTCGTCTTTCTCGTAAATCACGTTGACCGTGTATTTCATGCGAATTGCTTTTTCCTGCAAAATAGTCAAATTCAGCACACGGTTCGTTACCAATTCACCAGCACCGACAGCCACGCGCTGCGGCCCACGCCGTCCACGCCGGAGCCGTGCGTCCGGTAAGCCTTGTTCGTCAGGTTTTGCCCTTCGACGCTGAACGTAACGGACTGCCAGCGGTAGCCGCCGTTTAGGTTGATAATTTGCCAAGCCGGGGTGCCGCCCTTCGCAATGCGGTTGTCGGCGACGTCGCCTGCGGCCAGCCGGGTCTGTGCTCCAGCGTAGAGCAGTTCGGCCCGCGCCCACCAGCCGCCCGACTGATACGTTAGCCCCGCGCGGCCGTTCAGGGGGGGAATTCGGCGGAAGGGTTCGTTTGCCGTCACGTTCTGCCCGTAGGTAGTAGTCACGCCCGCGTAGGCCAACCAGTTCGGTAGAAATTCGTACTCGGCTTCGGCTTCCAGCCCATGGATAAACGATTCCGCGCTGTTCTGTTTCAGATACACCGGATACCCCTGAATCGAGTCTGCACCGGCCCGGACGCGGCTGATAAAATTGCTCAGCCGGTTGTGATACGCCAGCACCGTGGCCGAGAACCGACCCGTTCGCACCTTTACGCCGGCTTCGGTATTGAGCGACCGCTCAGGCTGAAGACTGGCGTTGGGCACTTCGTACCGAAAATCAACGATGCCCAACGTACCCATGTCGTCGACGTTCGGCGCGCGAAACGCCGATCCAACCGACGCCACGATCCGCACCGTCGGCACGACCGCGAACGACGCACCCAGATTACCCACCAGCGCCGATGGCCGAATAGTGGTCTGTCCCAACGTTTGCTCCGGCGTGGTAATCGCAAAAGCATTGTAACGGCCCCCGCCGGTCAGCGTCAGTCGGTTAAACGTCAAGGTGTGCAGCGAAAATAAGGCCAGACTGCTCATGCTGGCGCGGTCGGGATACAGGCCGCGCTTCGGAGCGCTGACGCCAGTTCGTGTGTTGACGTCCTCGCGGCTGCTCTGGACGCGGTCGAAGTACCATTCTGCGCCGTTCTGCATCCGCCAGTAGCGGACCGGCTCGGCGTTGGCCAAGAGCGTCAAGCCGTTGGTGGTCGTTTCGTCGCGTTCGTAGATCGCCGTTGCGTTACCGTTCCGCTGAATCTGCCGGCCTTCGGTCTGGCGCTGCCGCGAAGCCGTTAGCTGCACCGATTGCAGAAAGCGCCGGTTGTAAAATCCTTCGAGCCGGGCATAGGTTAGTTGCCGCCGTTGCGGATTAAACTGGTAATACGCGTAATTTTCCAGCCTGACGCGGTGGTACACCGGCACGCTGTCCTGTGCTAAATCCTGATACGCCACCGTTGCAACGAACCGATCCGACAACCGGAAGCGGGCCTTTACATCGCCCGAAAGCTGGCTATAGCCGGTCGGACTCAGACGACCGAGGTCCTTTCCCGCCACCAGATCGCCGAATTTTCGGTACGCCAGTCCACCCAATACAGCCACCGTGGGCGACGCGTAGCCGACCTCAGCCCGGCCGCTGTATTCCATGCCCTGCGTGGCCACTTTCCCGAAAAAGCCGCCCGTAAAACCGCGTCCTTCCGAAAACTGGGGCGTCTTGGTCAACACGTTCACGACCCCGCCGATGGCATCGGAGCCGTAGGCCACCGAGCCGCTGCTACGCACTATTTCAATCTGCCCAATGCTCTGCGGGTCGATGGTGTTCAGATACTGGTTTGGTCCCGAACGAAACGTCGCGTTGTTGAGCCGGATGCCGTCGACCAAGAGCAGCGTCTGCTGACCCGTCAGACCCCGCACGAAAGGCGAGCCACCACCGTGATTGGTCTT
>CAXUEB010000254.1:4058-7830 GCA_964249775.1 uncultured Spirosoma sp. | reverse complement strand
GTACGTTACCGTGACGTGAGTGGTTGCGATTTTACGTCCAACGTCTTGCCCGTAACGGTCAACCCCCTGCCCAACACGCCCACCATTGCGAACGATAAGCCAACTACGTTCTGCCAGGGCGACAACACGGTCCTGCGAACCAACAGTGAAAGTGTACGCTACAACTGGAGCGGTGGGCAGCAAGGCCGCGTCGTCACGGTCACTACGTCCGGCGCTTATTACGTAACTGTGACGGACCAAAACGGCTGTACGTCGGCGCAGTCTAACACAATCGCGGTAACGGTTAATCCGCTCCCCACCCGGCCGGTTATTGAAGCAAGCGGCCCGACTACGTTCTGCGCCGATCGTTCGATCACGCTGACGGCTCCGGCCGAAACGGCTTATCGTTGGAGTAATAACAGCACGGTTCGCAGCTTGACCATCAGTCAGTCGGGGGCTTACTCGTTGCAAACAATCAACCAGTTTGGCTGTACCTCGGAATCATCGGATCTGGTCACAATTCGCGTAAATTCGTTACCAACAACGCCCAGCGTTACAGCCGCCGGCGCGACGACGTTCTGCGCCGGTAACCGCGTTAATTTGGTCGCCACCAGCCAAAACGACGTGGTTTGGTCGAGTGGTCAAACCGATAAAACCATTACGGTGCAAACGTCGGGCACGTATGCCGCGCAGGCCCGTGACCAGAATGGTTGTTTATCCCCCGCTTCGGCTGGCATCACCGTCCGGGTTAACCCGCTGCCGACCACACCAACCCTGTTGGCGAACCGACCAACCACGTTGTGCGAAGGCGACCGGGTTACCTTGCGGGTCGAAGGTCCGTACACGGTATTTTGGAACACCGGCGATTCAACCCAAAGTATTACGACCAACCGGGTTGGTAACTACTCGGCGCGGGTGCGCGACGTAAACGGCTGTGTGTCGCCCGAATCGGCACCGACCACCGTTGATGTAAAACCGTTGCCGCCCGCGCCGACGGTCAACCAAATTGGCACCTACACGCTCGAAGCCGTCAGTTCAACCGATAGTCCGGTATTCCGCTGGCGTCGGGGCAGCGATTCGTTAGTTGCTCAAACGGCCATTATTAAAGCGGGTCAGTCGGGCGTCTACACCGCTCGGTCGTCCATTGTTTACGCGCCGTCGGTAACCTGCTTTTCGTTACCTTCAGCTCCTCTGACGTTCGTCATGGACGAAAGCAACCGGGGCTTGAGTGTTTATCCCAACCCGAACCCCGACCGAGTGGTGGTGGTCGAAGTGCAGGAAAATTTAGTTAACGCAGCCATAACCTTGTACACCCTCACGGGTCAGGCCGTTTACACGACTACTGTGCCAACGTTTGACGAACGCAAACAACTGGTGCTAACGGCCATACCAGCGGGTTCTTACGTCTTGCGCGTGAAAGCAGATGGGTTCGACGTAGCCAAGCGAATTTTACTTGGCTTGTAATATAAAAGCAGGATCATCCGTTTAGTCAAATAGTTGACCCGCAAATTTGTATTTTACCGGGATATAACCCAGTTTCGTTGCTTTTTCAGCGAAGCGGGGTCTAATCAATAGCCAACAATCTTAAGCGGTTGTCTCGGTAGGCGCGGTGAGGTGAAGGGTCAAATAGACAGACGTATGAACAACTACTATTTTCTAAGTCGATTACTACTGAGTGGCCTAACGGTTTTGTTTATGAACCGAGCGGTTGGGCAAAGTAGTAATCCGGTTATCCGAATTACGTATCCAGAAAGCCGCGCGGTGTTCCAGCGCGAAAACGACAATTCCAGCACGATTTATCTATCGGGCAGTTTTTACCAGGCTATCGATAGCGTACAGGCGCGGGTTCGGGCCGAAGTAACGGGGCAAGGCTTTGATACGGAATGGGTAACGATTCAGCGCAGTCCGCGCGGAAGTGTTTTCCAAGGGTCACTGCGGGCCAAGGGCGGTTGGTATCGGTTGGAGGTACAAGCGTTCGCTGGTGGGCAGGTCGTTGGCTCTGATGTCATGCGCAAGATTGGCGTTGGTGAAGTATTTATTATTACGGGTCAGTCGAACGCGCAGGGCTTCCAAGGCTACGGGGCCGTGGGGGCCGCCGACGACCGGGTCAACTGCGTTACGTATGATAACTCAACGGCTAACTCGCTGGCCGATCCGCCGGCTCCGACGTTTCAGCAGCTAAGCGCCAACTCACTGATTGGCCCGCGCGGGCAGAGCGCGTGGTGCTGGGGCGTGCTGGGCGATCTG
Source organism: uncultured Spirosoma sp. (assembly GCA_964249775.1). Classification (GTDB taxonomy): domain Bacteria; phylum Bacteroidota; class Bacteroidia; order Cytophagales; family Spirosomataceae; genus Spirosoma. The sequence continues at coordinate 5,604 of CAXUEB010000254.1, read as the reverse complement.
ATTGCCCGTCAGTACCAAGTACCGGTGCTGTTCATCAACACGGCCTGGGCGGGCACCGTCATTAAAAACTGGCGCGAAAGCTCGGAAGGAAAGGTTACCAAAAACATTTTTGCGATAGGCACGCCGAACGAAAATTTTCCGGCCGGTATGCCCTACGGCAACTTAGTTATTGCGCTTCGCTATTATTGTTCGCTTCAGGGGCTGCGGGCCGTGCTTTGGCAACAAGGGGAAAGCGACAACCTGCCGCTCAACGCAACACGGGCCGTTTACCGGGACGATATGCAGTTTTTGGTTAACAAGACGCGCGCCGATACCGACCGGTATCCGGCCTGGGTCCTGGCGCGTTCGTCGTTTAACCAGGGTAAGGTAAACCAGGACATTATCCAGGCCCAGAACGACGTCATCAACACCTACAACAACAACGTGTTTGCGGGACCGTTTACGGACAACATCCAGACCACTAACCGGCGCGACGAAGTTCACTTCTCGGACGATGGGCTGAGACAACTGGGACAGGCTTGGTTTGAAAGCCTCAACCCGGTTTTTTTCGCCAGCTCGCGTCCGTTGCAACCCTTACCGCAGCCGACCATTAGCGTCGCGTGCGCACCGGCAAACAACAGTCTGACGCTCCAGTTACCCAACCTGTACAGTTCATACGCGTGGAGTCAGGGTTCTAAAACGCAAACCATCTCAATCAACCAATCCGGTCAGTACCGGGCCACGCTGAAAGACCGCTACGGCAACACATTTTTGTCGCCATTGGTCGACGTTCAGGGACCGATTCAACCCGCTACGCCGACCATTTCGTTGGCCAGCCAGCCCGGTCAGCCAGCCGCTGCGCAGCAGCAAGTGTGCGCTGATTCGACCTTGTCGTTGGTCGCGAACGTATCGGCCAACAGCGCGCCTACTTGGAGCACGGGTCGCGTTGGTACGGCGATTTCGTTAAATCAAAGCGGTAACTACTCGGTTCAGGCAACCAACATTTACGGGTGCAGGTCGGCGTCTTCTTCGGCCATCAACCTGACCGTGCGCAACCGCGTCCCGACGCCAACGGTTGAACAGGTTGGCACGTATTCGCTGGAAGCCCTGCTGCCCACGCCGACGGGTGGGCAGTCTAATCAGTTTGATTGGCGACGGGCTGGCGAACTGATCCCGCAAACGGGTCCGGTGGTTAAGGTGGTCATTACGGCGAATTACACCGCCCGCGTTAAAACGACGTTTGCTTTGGGCAGCAACACGATTGCCTGCTATTCCGCATACAGCACGCCAAGGGCTTTTTCGTTTGATCCGTCCGATGGCGGTTTGAGCGTGTACCCAAATCCGGCCGTCGACGGCATTGTTACGCTTGAAACCATTGAGAACTTAGCCGATGCTCAGGTTGATGTGTACAGTATGACGGGTAAGCGGCTCTTCACCCATCAAGTGCCCATGCTGGATTCCCGCAAGGCCCTCGATTTGTCCGGTTTAGCGCCGGGCGAGTATTTAATTCGGGTGCTGTCGGGTGATTTTAACGTTACACAACGGGTTCTGATTAACCGGTAGATTC
>CAXUEB010000254.1:2981-4048 GCA_964249775.1 uncultured Spirosoma sp. | reverse complement strand
CCCACACACTCGGTTGAAAGCGGGCACTTTGCGTTGAGTGAGTTATCTATTTTCTGACTATCTTTGTCTTCGTATTAGCCCACAAATCAGTATGAACGCGGCCTACTTGCCATCCGATTATTTACCGATTCTAATTCAGTTGGGTTTGGTTTTGGGCTTCATCGTCACGACGATGCTGGTTACCCACTCCATCGGCCCGAAGCGGAAGAGCACCAAGAAAGACGACCCGTTTGAGTGCGGTATCCCCGTGCAGGGTGACGCCCGCACGCCGATCTCGATTAAGTATTTTCTGATTGCTATTTTATTCGTCTTGTTCGACGTTGAAGTCATCTTCCTCTACCCGTGGGCCGTTAACTTTAAAGGCTTGGGGCTAACGGGGTTCGTGGAGATGATCCTCTTCATGGGACTGCTGCTGGCGGGGTTCTACTACATCATCCGCAAGGGCGTTTTAAAGTGGGAATAGCGTCACAAAAGTGAATTTTAACGTACGCTAATTCGTTGATAAATTAACCAATCTCAACGCATTTTATGGCAACTGACATCAAGCTGGCGGAAGCCCCGGCGAGCTACGACGGCCCCGGTTTTTCGGCAACTTCGTTCGATAAAATTATCGGCTTAGCCCGCGCCAACTCGCTTTGGCCTTTGCCGTTCGCGACTTCCTGCTGCGGCATCGAGTTCATGTCAACGATGGCTTCCCACTATGATTTGGCCCGGTTTGGCTCGGAGCGGCCAAGCTTTTCCCCGCGTCAGGCCGACATGTTGCTCGTAGCGGGCACGATTGCCAAGAAAATGGGACCCATCGTTAAGCAGGTTTATCTGCAAATGGCCGAGCCGCGCTGGGTAATTGCCATCGGAGCCTGTGCGACGAGTGGTGGTATTTTTGATACGTACAGCGTGTTGCAGGGCATCGACCGCATCATTCCCGTCGACGTGTATGTGCCGGGTTGCCCGCCCCGCCCGGAGCAGATTCTGGAAGGCGTTATGCAGGTGCAGGAATTGGCCAAAAACGAGTCGTTGCGTCGGCGAAATACGGTTGAATATGAGAAGCTGTTGAATTCATACAGCAT
>CAXUEB010000254.1:0-2971 GCA_964249775.1 uncultured Spirosoma sp. | reverse complement strand
CAGCATTCAGTAGTTTATGGGTCAGCGGTTAGGAAACGATCCGGTTAAGCCGCCGACCAAATCACCCCACTATGCTAACGAACGAGGAAGTCGCGCAAACCTTGATTAACCAATTTGGCGAAGCCGTCGGCGAGTTTGACGATCCCTACGATCTGTTGACGTTTTCGGTCGGCCGCGAGCAGCTCATTCCGCTCATCACGTACCTCAAGGAGCACAAGACGTATCAAGTCGGCTTCCTAACGGACATTACGGGTATTCACTATCCCGACTCGCCGGATCGAGAGTTTTGCGTGGTATATCACCTGCACAGCTTGGTCAACAATTTCCGGTTGCGCGTTAAAGTGTATCTAACCGAAGCCGACCTGCACATCCCGACCTTGATTCCCTTGTTCGCCGGTGCCAACTGGATGGAACGCGAAACGTTTGACTTTTTTGGCATCATCTTCGACGGCCATCCTGATCTGCGTCGCATTCTAAACATGGAAGAGATGGACTACCACCCCATGCGCCGGCAGTATCCACTCGAAGACGAGACGCGTGAGGACAAGATTGACGCATTATTTGGACGATGAATAAGGAGTAAGGCGTGCAGTCTGCTCAATCACTCAATCGCCTAATCACTCAACATCAATGGTTACCGAAGAACTCGACATAGCCAATAAAAATGTCCCGGCCCGCAATGACAACGGCCCGGTTCAATACGTCAATGAACTGACGACGCTCAACCTCGGGCCAACGCACCCGGCCACGCACGGCATCTTTCAGAACATCCTGCAAATGGACGGCGAGAAGATTGTATCGGGCGAGCAAACAATCGGTTACATTCACCGGGCGTACGAGAAGATTGCCGAGCGTCGGCCCTTCTACCAGATTACGACCCTCACCGACCGAATGAACTATTGTTCGTCGCCCATCAACAACATGGGCTGGCACATGACGGTCGAGAAGCTGCTGGGCGTGGAGATACCGAAACGGGCGCAGTACATCCGCGTCATCATGATGGAATTGGCGCGCTTAGCCGATCACCTCATCTGCAACGGTATTTTGGGCGTCGACACGGGCGCGTTTACGGGTTTTCTGTATATCTACCAGGAGCGCGAAAACATCTATGAGATTTACGAAGAGATGTGTGGCGCGCGCCTAACCACCAACATGGGCCGCATCGGGGGCATGGAGCGTGACCTTTCGCCCACCGCCATCCGTAAGATTAAAGAACTTATTCCCCGTTTTCGTAACGTACTCACCGAGTTTGAGAACCTGTTCAACCGCAACCGCATTTTCATGGACCGCGTCGTGGGTGTTGGCGGCATCACGGCCGAGCGGGCGCTGAGCTACGGCTTTACCGGGCCGAACCTGCGGGCCGCGGGCGTCGACTACGACGTGCGGGTCATGAACCCGTACTCGTCGTACGAGGATTTTGAATTTGATATTCCCGTTGGGCAAAGTGGTGATACCTACGACCGGTTCATGGTTCGCAACGAAGAGATGTGGCAAAGTTTGCGCATCATCGAGCAGGCCATCAACAACTTGCCCGAGGGGCCGCACTACGCCGACGCTCCGCAGTATTACCTACCGCCGAAGCAGGAAGTGTATAAGAACATGGAAGCGCTCATCTATCACTTTAAGATTGTGATGGGCGAGATTGACGCGCCCGTCGGCGAGGTGTATCACGCGGTTGAGGGCGGCAACGGCGAGTTGGGTTTTTACCTCATCAGCGACGGCGGCCGCACGCCGTACCGGCTGCACTTCCGGCGGCCGTGTTTTATCTACTACCAGGCTTACCCTGAAATGTGTAAGGGCTTGACGCTGTCCGACGCCATCGTGATTATGAGCAGCATGAACGTAATCGCGGGCGAGTTAGACGCGTAAACCCGCCACAACGTACGTATGACAACCGAAACCAATCCTACCGTACAATTTACACCCGAACGGCTGGCGAAAGCCCAGGAGATTATTGGCCGTTACCCGGAAGGTCGGCAGAAGTCAGCCTTGTTACCCCTACTGCACCTCTTGCAGGAGCAGGAAGGCTGGACCAGTCCCGAGGGCATGGATTACGTCGCCCACCTACTCGCTATACAGCCGATTGAGGTGTATGAGGTTGCGACGTTCTACACCATGTACCACGTCAAGCCGGTCGGTAAGCACGTTATCGAGTACTGCCGGACGGGACCGTGCTGCTTGATGGGCGCTGAAGACGTGCTGGCGCATTTGAAACAGCGGCTCGGCATCGACACGGGACAAACAACGGTAGACGGGCAGTTTACCCTGAAGGAAGTGGAATGCTTAGCGGCCTGTGGCATGGGGCCGGTGTTTCAGGTTCGGGAAAAGTACTACATGAACCTGACCAACGAGCGCGTAGACGAAATCATCGACGAGTTGTCAAAATGAATGGGTCATGCTTGAAATTCTTCCATTCATGGGCGTAAACGCTCCTAAAGATCACCAGCGGGTAATTGTCAAGCTGACCGCTCGACTTTATGGTTTATATGAGAATGGATTGATTTCGTATGAGCCTTTCTCGGAAGTGATGATCGATGAGAGCAAGACCAGTCCTACGCCGGATGTCCTGCTGTATGACAATGAGCATTTTAGAAACATCGTCATTATTGAAGTGGCGGCTGCTGGCTTTCGTAAAGATTTTGAAAAGACAGTGGGGTTAGTGGACGAATACGACGTTCAGGAAGGTTTCGCTTATAATTATTTGGATGGACGGTGGCGAAAATACAGCCGGGAAAAGGGCGAAGTTTTTGACAATCCATCCTTTTGTGACTCCATTTGTTACGATTTAGACCAGTTTGTTCGATAAAATGGCAACCAAAATATTAACCGAACATATCAACGTACCGGGCATTGAAACCTTTGATGTTTACCGGAAGCAAGGCGGCTACACGGCCGTCGAGAAGGCGTTGAAAACGATGACCCCGGAGGCTATTGTTGAAGAGGTAAAGAAGGCGGGCGTTCGGGGTCGGGG
>CAXUEB010000253.1:0-7855 GCA_964249775.1 uncultured Spirosoma sp. | reverse complement strand
GATTTACGCGAATACTAAATTCGCGTAAATCCGTCCGGGCCGCCGGTGCGGTTCTATCATCAACCTCCCATCGCCACCATCGCATTGCCGCGCATGACGGGAACAACGTCGTAGAGGTCGTGTTGCAGGCAGTAGGTGATGTCTTTCTGAATGCCGAGCCGTTGCAAGCGCCGGATGTGCGACGCGTTGGCCATGAAGCCGACTAAGTTATCTTTACCTTGCACGTACAGTCGCCAGGTCATAATCGCGCTGTCTTCGGCCATCGCGTAGGAATCTTTGAGCCGGTCAACGAGCGCCCCCGCGAAAAGGCTGTCTTCGAGGTTGACGCGGCCTTTCCAGCCGGCGCAGAGCACCAGCACATCATACGGCTCAGTTTTGAGGTAGCGCACAACGGCTTCCAGGTTCAAAAACGATCCGACCAGCACTTTGACGGCGTTGCGCGAGCGGGTGATGGCCAGTGTGCCGTTGGTGGTGGTCATGGCTACGTTCGCCCCCCGAATCCGCTCGTCCATGTACGTGAACGGCGAGTTATCTAATTCAAAGCCTTCTACTTTCCGGGCGTTGCGCTCCGCGGCTGCTAAGTAGCCGCGCTCCTGCCAGGTCCGGCACTCGTCGATGGTCGCCACCGGCACGATGGTGTTGACCCCGTAAGCAAAGGCCGTTACCATGCACGACGTTGCCCGAAATACGTCGGCCACGACAACAATGGTGTTTTCGGTCGTATGCAAGTGCAGTAGATCAGGCGTTAAGCAGACGTCAATTTGTTTCATGTTAGGATGGACCACGGATGGTACGGATGCAACGAATTTTCACGGATTTTGCCAACAATCAGTGTAAATCCGTTTAATCCGCACCATCCGTGGGCTATTTCATTTTTTCACGAAGGGTAGTTTTACGACCTGCGCTTTTAGGAGTTTGTCGCGCACCTTTACGAAGAGTTCGCTACCGGGCTTGCTATGGGCCGTCGGGACGTAACCTAAGCCAATGCCCTTGCCGAGCGTGGGCGACTGGGTGCCGGACGTAACGTCGCCAATCCGGTTGCCGTTGGCGTCGGTGAGTTCGTAATGGCCGCGGGGGATGCCCCGGTCAATCATCTCAAAGCCGACAAGTTTGCGGGCGACGCCCTGCTCTTTCTGCTGCTTGAGCACGTCGGCGTCGATAAAGTCGTGGGTGAACTTAGTTACCCAGCCGAGGCCCGCTTCGAGGGGCGACGTTTCGTCGGTGATGTCGTTGCCGTAGAGGTTGTAACCCATTTCGAGCCGGAGCGTATCACGGGCACCCAAACCAATCGGTTTGAGGCCGTAAGGCTTGCCGGCTTCCATAATGGCGTTCCAGACGCCCTCGGCCTGATGGCTGGACACGTAAATCTCGAAGCCACCCGCGCCGGTATAGCCCGTCGCCGACACGATTACGTTGGCGTAGCCGGCGAAGTCGGTTTTCTCGAACGTGTAGTAGGTCATCTCCAGATCGGCCGGCGTCAGCGGTTCGAGTGCTTTGGCAGCCATCGGTCCCTGCACCGCAAACAAACACATCGCGTCGGAGATGTTGACCAATTCGACCGATCCGCTCTCGAAGTCGGCCGCGTGCTGATTGATCCAGTTCCAATCTTTCTCCATGTTCGACGCGTTGACAACCAGCATATACTCAACCTCGCTGATGCGGTACACCAGCAAATCGTCCACGATGCCGCCCCGGCCGTTGGGTAGGTAAGAGTACTGTACCTTGCCGTCGAAGAGCGCGCTGGCGTCGTTGGCCGACACGCGTTGGATCAGGTCAAGCGCCCGGTCGCCTTTGAGAATAAACTCGCCCATGTGCGACACGTCGAAGAGACCGACGCCCTTGCGGACGGTGTTGTGTTCGTCAAGATCGGAGGTGTAACGAACGGGCATTTCGTAGCCCGCAAACGGCACGATCTTCGCGCCAAGTTGTTGATGTACGTGGTGAAGAGGGACTTGCTTGAGGGCCATTGACGCGGGGTTATCCTGCAAATTTACAAACGATCCAGGACTTCATTCGTTTTTTCAGCGAAGAGCAGGCGCGCATGGTGGAAGAGTTCAAGACCGACCCCGACATCATTGCTGCTTTCAACGAGTTAGACCGCCGAGCCGCCGAACGTGGAACACGCATCATCGAGTTATGGTTACCTTTACGTTAGAGGATTGTTTATCCGTATGCGTCGTTTCGGCGGAAAATTATGGGGTAACGTTGAATCGTTACTCCAACGTAAAATTGATCGGTAGGTTGTACTTCACCCGCACCGCCTGGCCACGCTGACTGCCTGGTTTCCAGCGGCCGCTCATGGCCTTCACAACGCGCAAGGCTTCCTTATCTAATTCAGACTGAACGCTCTTAATCACTTCGTAATCGCACAGGGTGCCGTCCTGACAAACCACGAAGCTGACAAAGACCCGTCCCTGCGCCCTGGCCCGTTGCGCGTCGGCCGGGTAACGAAGATTCTGCGCCAGAAATTGGCCCAGCTTCGGCATCCCGCCCGCAAACTCCGGCTGCTGTTCCACAGTGGTATAGCGAACCGTATCTTGCCCGGCCGTGATTGCCTTGCCGCTCTGACAAATGCCCTTATCATATCGTTCTTCGTAGAAATACGAACCGTCGGCGTAACGGCCCGTCCAGGTACCCTGCTTCAGGCCCCCTTCGTACAGGCCTTCCTCGCGGTACGGCGTGCGTTGCGCAGTGTCCCGGTAAGACTGCATCAATTCGGTGTAGACCGCGCGGCCGTTACCGTCCCTGACGAGCTGCCGCCCCGTGCTGTCCCAGACAAGGGTTACGTGCTGGACCGCCCCGAAAGTCGCACCTCGGGTCTGGTCAACGGAGCTGCTCTCCTTCATCTGGCCGTTGGCGTACCAAGACGTCGTTGCGAAGCGCGTTTCATTCTCTTTTCCGGTAATTTGCTCCACCAATCCATTGGCGTGATACGTGATATTGAAGCCGGACGGCATGCCATTTTCGTATTCGGTTTGGTGAAACAAATTCCCGGCTTCATCCACGCTGTGAACTGCGTCCTGCCACTGTTTACCGGCATCCTGGTTGCCAATCAGGTACAGCGGCTGACCCGCCGAGCTACCTTGCCAGCCCTTCAGCCTAACCAATGGCAGCCGATTCGTTTCTTTCCAGCCGGACCGCTTCCGTTCGTAAACAATCACGTCGCCGGTGGGCAAACCGCGTTCGTCCATCGGCGAAGCTTTCTTGTACCGGGCTTGAGTACTATCCGTTACCGGTGTCCGATCGGCACCAAAGTAATCCGTTTGAATGCCATTGGCGTAGGTAAACGGCGCGTTCGGCTTGAATGTAACGGGCAGGTTTACCACCTGGCGAACGACTTGTCCGCCTTTGCGTGCAGGCTTCCAGGCATGAAATCGGCTGAATACCCGAATAGCCTCTTGATTCAGTTCCGAATGCAGAGACTGCGCAACGGTTACGTCGGACACCCGACCGTCGGTTTCCACAATGCCCTTCACAATAACGCGACCGCCAAAACCTTTTGCGGCTACCGACGTCGGTTTCCGCAGATTCGTTTGTAAGAACGTGTTTAGGTAAGCAATGCCGCCGTGGGGTTCAGCCGCGCTGTCGGTTTCAAAATCCTGATAAGTAGGTTGCTGCGCCCGTAGCGGAAAGAAGCAGGATAGGGTAATGAGTAGGAGCCAGGTTTTCATGGAAAAAGAAGAAAAAAGAAAATGACGGTTCTAAATTAGCAAAGAACCGTTCGGTAGCAATGCCTAACTACACCAACGGCCGCAACTGGTGAGGGTTGCGGCCGTCGCTCAATGGGGTACCCTGTCCGCTTACTGCCGCAACACCTTGATCGTCCGGCTCCGGCTTGGCGTCGTAATCTGCAACAAATACAGTCCCGGCGTCCGGCCCAGCGTGAGCGTCGGCCGTTCGACGGCTCCGGCGCGCTCAATTGTCCGTTCGCTGATGGTACGGCCCTGCACGTCGCGCACCACTAAGCGAAGCGGCTGGTCGGCGGCTCCGCGCACGTCGACGGTCACCGTCTCGGCCAAAGTGGGGTTACCCAGCACCGTTGCCCCAAAGGCAGTTTCGGTTTCGACGGCTGCCTGACGCGCCCGACCGGCGCAGAACGCGGCAAAATCAAACGTGACGCTGACGGTCCGGCCGCTCTGCGTGGCCTGAATCACGAGCGGCTTGGGATCACCCCGCAGGCCGGCTTCAACGACGCCGTTCGGGCTGTCCGGCGACGAGCGCGTGATGCCGACCGCAAAGAATATAATGGGCGAACCATCGCCCCCGGCGGTGTTGAACGTGATGGCCCCGGTCTGGCAGTTGTACGTGGGCGGGAGGAGCCGGACCACCGTACCCGACCCGGCCGTCAGCTGTCAGGCGCAGAACGCGGCAAAATCAAACGTAAGGCTGACGGTTCGGCCGCCCTGCGTCGCTTGAATCACGAGCGGTTTCGGGTCGCTGCGCAGTTCGGCTTCGACCACACCGTTGGGATTCGTCGGCGACGAACGCGTGACGCCGATGGCCAGATACGTAACGGGCGAACCGTCGCCCCCGACAGTGTTGAACGTAATGGCTCCCGTTTGGCAGTTGTACGTTGGCTGGGCCAGCGACAGGCTGCTAACCGCCGATGCGTTGACCTGATACACCGAAACTGAATTGCTGACTTCGTTGGCCAGCAGCAATAAGGGATTGCCGTTCGGGCTGTCGGCGGCCGAAATGTAAATAATGCCTTCCGGGCCGCGATCATCGCTGGCTGGCGTTGCCGTTGGAGCCGTGCGGTTGACGGTATACGTTACAAACTGCGGAGTACTCGGCGTCGTCACGTCGTAGACCATCACGCCCCCGATGCGTTCGAGCGTGATAAACGCGTAGGTGCGGCCGTTAATTTCGGCTATTGTGATGCCTTCCGGTTCGGGGCCTTTGTCGTCGCTGCGGTTCTTGGGGGCCGGGTTAGCGTCGCTGTTGTTGGCGTTAAAGAGTAGGGGCGTCTGCGCCCGCGTGATACGCTCGAATTGGTCGCCACTGTCCCATACGACATTCCCGTTGGCATCCAAAACCGTAAACGACCGACCACCCGGTACCTGAATCTGATCGAAATCACCGTCGCCGTCGGTGTCACCGGTTTGGTTGGTGACGGTCAGGCGGCCCAGTAGAAGGTTGTTTTTCAGGTCAGCCGCGTTGGGGAACGCCGTCGGGTCGAGTACGTAGGTCGACGCGCCCACCCGGACGCCTTCGGTGAGGGCTGCGTACTCGCGGGCGTCGCCTTCGTTGGCCGTGACCAAATACGTTTGCCCACCCGATGTGAACTGGGCAATGGCGTCGGGCTGGTACAGGCCAAACACGGGCAATTTTTGCAGGGCCAGGATACCGCCCTGATCGGTTGGGTCGAGCGGGTTGGCATCGGTGTTGTGGTTTTTCAAACCGAGCGGCTTGATAGACGACACGGCTTTGGCAGTCAGGTCCACGATGGCCAGCGCGTTGTTTTCCTGCAACGTGACGTAAGCCGTGCGCGAGTCGGCCGAGAACGCAACGTATTCCGGCTCTAAGTCTTCAGCCACGCTGCTGCCGTTGGTCACGCCCCCTTTGCGACCGTAGATGCGCACGCCCGCGCTGCGTAGGGCATCCCGCTGCCCGTTGAAGACCGTAAAGCCCACGGTCGTTACGTTTGCCTGCGTCAGCGACGCGATGCCGCCCGACAGATCGACGATCGTTACGGAGCCTTCGGGATCAACGCTGTAATCATCGTTCGGTTCACCTTCGTTGGCCGTCACGGCGTAGCGGCCGTCGGGCGAAAACCCAATCATGTCGGGCAAAGCTCCGGCCGTTACTTCCTTAAGCACCTGGCCGTCGGCGTTGAAAAAGACGATTTTGCCCGGTAAGACTTTGTTTGTGTTCTCGATGGCGGCTGCGATCACTCCGTCGCGGGTGGCCACGCTGTTGATGCTGCCCCCGAGCGACGCCACGTTGATGGACGTTAGGGCAACGGGCGCGGCTGGGTTGGCGAAGTTGACGATGTCAATGCGGTTGGCCACCGAGTTGGCGATGAATAGCCGTTTGCTGGTTTTCTCATACGCCACAATCTCCGACGATCCCGCCGTTGGGTTGCGGTAGCTGGTCAGCAGTTGTAGGTTCAGCGCCGAACTGGGCGTTGGTGCGGCTTTGTCATCGTCCAGAATCAGAATCAACTGCGAACTAACCGAGCCAATCTGCGCGCCGGTAACCGATTGCAAGCGCAGCGTCAGGTACTCGTCGGCTTCGGGCGTTGCGTCGTTGACGATCGTGAGCGGGTAAACCACCGACGTAGCCCCGGCCGGCAGCGCGACGGTGGCACCAGCCAACGTAAAATCACTGCCGTTCTCGGCCGACGCCGAGCCGACGACAACCTGCACCGAGCCGCTCGCACTGGCCGGGCTGGTCACGACGAGCGTCAGCGACACGGTGCCCGTTGCTTCGCCGACGCCCCGGCTGGCCGCACTGAACGCCACCGTCGGCAAGGGACAACCCGTTCCGAACAGAAAAGTCGTTGTGTTAAAGGGAGCATCCGGCGCGGTGCCGTCTGCCGACTGATCCCCGCTCGCGTTGAGCTGCGTTTGCCAATTGACGGCGTTGTTGAGTACCGACGGGTAACAGGCCCGGCTGATGCCGGTGCGCGGTCCGTTGTAGGCACCAATGGCCACGCCACCGTCGAGCGCCACGGCCGTAGCGCCGACCAACAGGTTTGTACCGGTTAAGGTGCCGAACTCGGCCGTACCGTTGGATGAAACAGCCGCCAGAAACGTGGTTGGGGTATTCTCATTCGAGCCAACGTAGGCGAAAAAGGCGTCGCCCTCGGCCGCAATGCCCCGGTTGCCGGTGATGGTTGCCGAGCCGACATTCACGACGATGAGCGCGGCCGGGCTGGGGTTGATGCTGGAGAAAGACACGACCGTTCCGGCGGCAATAGAAGTCCCACCCGAGGTCCAGGTAAGGATGCTTTCGCCGGTGTTGAAGCCTGATCCCTGCCATTCGTCATCCCGAAGATAAACAATCGTGTTGGCGGGAATGACGTCGAGCACTACGAAGCTTAGGTCGTCGTTGCCGTCGCCGTTGGTACCCGTGAAGGCAACGCTGCCCGGTGCTAATTGCCCCCAGGATAGCAAGGGTAACGCCAGAAACAGGCTGAGGAGAAGTTTTTTCATGAACTTTGTGGTTGATTCGATCAGCGCAAAGTTCAGCAGCGTTAGGTTACCCTTGTTTTAAGATTAGTGGGCCCCATTTAACGATTCGGTTACATCAATCGGTGCCCCAACGCCAACCGGTCTACACCGGCCGCCACCAATTTCTCCATGTGCGCTTCAGTGGCCCCATCAACCCCAACTTTGACGCCTACCGAACGGGGCACGTCCCGGCGAAACTGCAACGCATTGTCTACCGAAAAGACAATTCTTTGGCTACCCGTGCTGTTTTTCAGGAAATCAGCCCCGGCGTCGGCCGCCAGTTTAATCACCTTGGCGGTTTGCTCGGCGTCGAGTAACGATGCTTCCAGAACAACCGTCAATAATTTCTCCCGCGCATGGACCAGCGCCACTAACTTGGCGAACTCGATTTTGAGCCAGACGGATGTGGGCGAGAACAGCGCCGACGTATTCAGGACCACTTCAACTTCCGTCGCTCCGTCGTTCAGCGCCAGTTCGATTTCGAGTTGCTTGGTTTCCGTGCGCTGGTAGCCGTAAGGATAGCCCACCACAGTCGAGAGGGCGGCCGGGTGCTGATCGCCCATTTCGCGCCGGAACTTCTTAACCCAGAATGGCGCAACCGTCAATCCGGCGAGGCCCAGTTGCGTTACTTCATCCAAGGCTTCGTACTGCTCGTTGATCGTTACGCCGGGGTGCAACAG
>CAXUEB010000252.1:7289-7866 GCA_964249775.1 uncultured Spirosoma sp. | reverse complement strand
CACGCAATTGCGCTGGACGACGCGCACCGGCTCGTCGCCTGGCAATTACTTTCTAAGGGAAACAGCCACAGGCAAACCAACGCGGCCGGCGTTCCGGGCACCAAGCAATTGACACTCGAAACGGGCGATTCATTCCGGCTCGTATCGGGTCACGGGCGGGTGTGGACGGTGGCTAATCAAAACGACCAATGGACGCTTCAACACTAAGCATCACCGGCATCGATCACCCCGGCGTAGCCGCCAACGATGTCGAGCAACTCGCCGACTGGTACTGCGACGTCTTTGGCTACGAGAAGTGGTTTCGGCATCGGAACGCCGACCCGGCCAAGCCCGTTTGGATGCTTCGCGCGCCGGACGGTACGCTGCTCGAAGTGATGCCCAAAGACGACACCGCCCGGCCCGACCGCACCACCTGGACGCCCGGCTGGTCACACCTTGCCCTGCGGGTTGAAAACATCGACCAGACCATCGTCTTTCTGGACACCAAGGACGTGACTTGGGGTGGTGCGGTGGTCAACGCCATTGGGGGCGGCAAAGTCCGTACCCTCTTCGACCCGGATGGGAACATGCTACAGAT
>CAXUEB010000252.1:0-7279 GCA_964249775.1 uncultured Spirosoma sp. | reverse complement strand
AGTCGAACGAGGTCCATTATCGTAGACACGGACGCCTACTTGCGTCTCCAATGCGTCAGTAAAACGAATGTGCCGGCCTGCCATCCGGCGGCTGAAACGCCTACTTGATAATCCGCCGATGCAGTCTTTACAAAACCAATCAATCCATGAACGCACTCTTCTTCACCGGCGATAAAGCCTTCGATTTTCAACCGGCAACGACAACGCCCCCGCAACCGGGCGAGGTACAGCTCCGTGTCGCCTACTGTGGCGTGTGCGGCACCGACGTCCACATCTACCACGGCGCAATGGCCCACCGACTGAAACTGCCGCAGGTGATTGGCCATGAGGTTTCCGCCGAAATTGAAGCCCTGGGTGATGGCGTCACCGATTGGCAGGTCGGCGACCGCGTCACGGTGCGCCCCCTGCAACCGGGCGTGGACGACCCGTCGGATAACGGACAGCGGCACATTGGCAAAAACCTGACGTTTATCGGCATCGACTCGCCGGGCGGCATGCAGACCCACTGGAACGTACCGGCCCACACGCTTCACCGCCTGCCCGACAAGCTATCACTCAAGCTCGGCGCGCTGATCGAACCGCTGGCCGTAGCCTGCCACGACGTGCGGCTGGGCGAAGTGAAAGCGGGCGAGCAAGCCGTCATTATCGGCGGGGGACCCATCGGGATGCTTATTGCGCTTGTGGCGAAGCAAAGGGGGGCTAACGTGCTGATTTCGGAAGTGAACGAGACGCGCCTGCAACTGGCCGGGTCGATGGGGTTGGCCACGGTGAATCCGAAAGAAACGGACTTGGTTGCCCATGTCGAAGCCTTTACCAACGGCGCGATGGCTGATGTCGTCTTTGAGGTGTCGGGGGTGCCGGCGGGTGTGGTCGCCATGACGCAACTGCCGCGGGCGCGGGGCCGGATTGTGATGGTGGCCATTCACGCCGAGCCGAAGCCGGTCGATCTGTTCCGCTTCTTCTGGCGTGAACTCCGGCTCATTGGGGCGCGGGTTTACGAACCGCAGGATTTCGAGGAAGCCATCCAACTGGCCGCTTCGGGTACGTTGCCGCTAAGCCAGCTTATCACGCAGGTCTCGCCCTTAGCCGACGCCAAAACCATTTTTGACGCTATTGAGCGCAACCCGGCGGGCATGAAGTACCTGCTCCAGTGTCAATAGAAAATAGTCGACTGCCTAACTACAGCACCCAGTGGTGGCTCACGCGGCCGTTCAGAAAACAACTTTTATCACTTGCCCAATGCGTATAATACGGCCCTTCGCTGTCAGCGGTTTACTGCTTATTGGTTGTCTGTTCTGCCTGACTGTTCAATCGAGAGGGCAGACCGGCCATCACGTATGGTACGTTTCCGGCAAAGGCAGCGATGCCAACGCGGGTTTATCGCTCGTGACCAGCTTCCGTAGCTTAGAAAAAGCCGCATCGGTGGTGCAACCCGGCGATACGGTGTTGGTTGGCGACGGCACCTATGCCAACGCCGATAAGGGCAACGCCAGTGCGGTATTGAAGATTGAGGTTTACGGTCGCCCCGACGCCTGGATAACCTGGAAGGCGTTGCCAGGGCACAAACCCGAGCTACGGCCCGTGGGCTGGAATGGCATCAACGTGTCTGGCTCTTACCAGGTTATCGACGGCTTTCGGGTAACGGGAACCAGCGACACCATCACCCTGAACAAAGCCATTGAACAGGCCAAAGACCCCAAACCTGACCCGTACTACAATACCAACGGCATTTTTGTGGAAGGTCGCCGGCGCCAGCCCGACGCCAAGCCTCACCACGTCGTTATTCGCAACTGCACCGTATCCAAATGTCCGGGTGGGGGCATCACCATCATCGAAGCCGATTACGTAACCGTTGAGGATTGCCGGGTTTTCGACAACTGCTGGTACATGCGCTACGCCGGCTCGGGCATTACGACGCTCAACAACTGGGCCTTCGACGACGCGCCGGGTTACCACATCGTCATCCAGCGCAACACAGTCTGGAATAACAAAACGCTGGTGCCCTGGGAGCGAACGGGTAAGCTGAGCGACGGCAACGGCATTCTTTTGGACGTGACCGATCAGGCCCAGCAGGGCGCGACTAATCCGAACGCCGACGCCGTAACGATTCCCACGTCGGCAACCTCAGCCGCGACCACCGCCCCGACTCCGTCCGCCGACGTTACGCCCAAACGCGGCAGCGACCGACGGCCCGAATGGAAAGGCCGGGCCTTGATTGCCCACAACCTGAGCGTCTTCAACGGCGGGTCTGGCATTCACACCTTCCGCACCAAGCACGTCGATATCATCAACAACACGACGTACCATAACGGCGGGGTTGTGGGCTACCAGGAACTGTTTCCGAACCGGTCCGAGGATGTAGTCATTCTGAACAACATCATCGTGCCCCGGCCCGGCGGGCAAGTCACGTCCAACAACCGAAACACGGCCATTCGGTGGGATTACAACGTGTATCCGGTGGCGCAAACGGTGTTTACCGGTCCGCACGACGTGGTGGCTGACCCTGGGTTTATCAACCCACAGCTCAACGCCATCCTGGGCAATTTTCAACTGCGAACCGGCAGCCCAGCCCGGCAATCGGGTACGCCCGAACTGGCGCAAGCCCTCGACCTGATTCGGAAAAAGCGGCCGCAGGGAAAAGGCTTGGACCGGGGCTGTTACGAACAATAAGCAAACGAACTCCAAATGCTCTATAGTCATGAAAACCCCTCCTTCTTTTCCTATTTTTCAGCAACGGCCGAAAACCAGCTATCGGGTTGATTATCGACTGTCCGCCGGGTTTTGCCGGGTGTTTCTTGTCTTTCTGCTCGTAGGAAGCGTGTCGACGAACAGCTTGGGGCAGACGCTCTCGGCGAGTATGTCTTTTCCCCAATTTAATTCGTCGTATCTGTCAGGAACGGAAATTTCTATACAAGTTACGGCGACAACGCCGGCGGGAACGACGGTTGATAAGGTCGAGTTTTTCGTCCAGGAGAATTTTTCGGGCATCTATAACAAGATCGGGGAGGACTTAACGGCTCCTTATTCCTATACTTGGACGGCACCGACCGTGGCCACTGCCCGAAGTTTCCAGCTTCGGGCCATCGTAACGAATTCGGCATCCGCCACCGCGGTCAGTAACGCGCCGACTAATTATAACGGTATTACCGTGTATTCACCCGCGTATTTGAGTACGCGGAACTGGTACGTCAGCGCAACGGCTTCCAGCACAAACACGGCTGGGACGGAAGCCTTACCCTTCAACACCATTCAGAAGGCTGCCGATCGGGTTGCCCCCGGCGATACGGTGTTTGTGATGGCGGGCCGCTACACCAGTACCGCCCTTGCCGTGGTAGGCATTCAGCGAACCGGAACGCCCACCCGCCCTATTGTCTTTATGCCTTACAAGACCGACAAGCCCGTGGTGGCGTTGGGCAATACTAACTTCGATGGTTTCCGGGTGCTGCCCGCTGCTGCCTACGTCCGAATTCAGGGGTTTGAGGTGATTGGTAACAATGCCAACATCACCCTCGATCAGGCCCGTCAGCAGCCCGGTGCGTGCGAAAGCCCCAGTCCCACCGCAACGCCCATTGCGCGGTTTAATGGCAACGGCATCTCGCTCGTCGGGAACCGGGGTGGTAACCTGCGGCCCCACCACGTGGTGATTGCGGGCAACGTCGTGCACGACTGTGCCGGTGGCGGCATCGGCGGGGGCGAATGCGACTACGTGACGATTGAGAACAACGTGGTGTACAACACCTCGTGGTATACCGTTTACGGCACCAGCGGCATCAACATCATTAACGCCTGGAATTACGACGGCAACACCACAACTCCGCGCATCATTATCCGCAACAACCGCAGCTTCGGTAACCTGCTGAAAATCGCCTGGAACATCGGCGGCACGGGCACCAACTGTAAATTTTACGATGGCAACGGCATCATCCTCGACAACAACAAGGCCGTTGACCCCAGCCGCCCGACCGTTGTTAAAAACGCGCTCGGCGACTATACGGGTAGATTTCTGGTCGAGAACAACCTCTGCTACCAGAACGGGGGCCGGGGTATCAACGTCAACTACTCCGACAATGCCCTTATTGTTAACAACACGACCTACCAGAATGGAGTCAGTGACGGCGGTCCGGGTATCGGTATTGAAAGTGAATTCATCGCGCAGGGTGCGGCCAACATTCAGGTGTACAACAACATCTTTTACGGTCGTCCGGTCGAACGGGTAACGGAAGTTAATTCCTCAACCATTACCCACAATTCCAACCTGACGTTTGAAGGAACGGGTCCGTCGTACTTCAGCGGCAACCAGAACATTACCGGGCAGGACCCGCAATTCGTTGATGCCGCCAACGGCGATTTTCGGGTTGCGGTTACCAGCCCGGCCATCAATGCGGGCAGTACTGTGGCCGATCAGTTCAGTGCCAAAGACATTCTCGGCGTTGATCGCCCGCAGGGAGCGGGCGTGGACATGGGCGCTTTTGAAATCCAGGGTACGTCCCTGACAATTATTCAGCAGCCCGCCAGTAGCTCGGCCGTTTGTACGGGTTCGTCGGTGAGTGTGTCGGTGAGCGTTGATGGCCCCGTTCGAGCGTATCAGTGGTACAAAAACGACCCGTCCGGGGTGCCGGTGGCTCTGACGGGCGTTAGTTCGGCCACCACCGCCACGCTGTCGCTCCCGTCGGCCACCACCGCCGACGCGGGCACTTACTCGGTAGTCGCGACCGGTTTCAGCAGCGTAACCTCCAGCCCATTCAGTCTAACCGTGAATACGGCGCCAGCGGCCACGCTGAGCGCCAGCGGAGAAATTAGCTGTCTCAATCCCGTTGTTACCCTGACCGCTACGCCCCAAACCGGGGCCACTTACGTTTTCGGTAGCGGAGCTACGCAGGTAGGTAGTACCAACTCGGCGACGGTCACCCAGGCGGGGTCCTACTCCGTGGTCGTCACCGCGAACGGCTGCCCGACTTCGGCCGCTGTCGTCGTCACGGGTGGCCTGACCACGCCGGAAGCACCCAACGCGAGCAGCCTGACTGTTACCCAGGGGGCACCGAACGTAAGCCTGACGGTTTCTAACTGCGCGGGCACGGTTAACTGGAACGGCGTGGCTGGTAACGAGTCCCTGCCGGTCGCTACGTCGGCGGTGGGCGAGTTTGTCTATGCGGTTACCTGCCAAGTGGGCGTTTGCACCAGCTCCGTTACCAGCGTCACCGTCGCGGTTAAAGCGCCACCGGCCAGCCTGAGCGTTTTTCACCGCGACGGCGATAACAACCAGACCACGAACAACATCATCCGTCCGTATTTGCGGCTCCATAACGAAGGGAGCACCGCCATCCCGTACGGCGAAATCACCCTACGCTACTGGCTGACGGTGGAGAACTTTTCACCCCTGACCAATTTGTCAGTCTACTGGGCACAGTTGGGTACGGGTAAGGTTAAGATGAAGTACGTTCCGCTTTCGCAGCCCCGCCAGGGCGCGTTGGGTTACGTTGAATACAGCTTTGATGCCTCGGCGGGCGATCTGGTGGGTGGCGGCAATTCGGGTGAAATCCAAACCGGCATTGGCAAGCAAAACTGGACCAACTTCAGCGAATCGAACGATTATTCCTTCGTGGCCGGCAGCGCCTACGCCAAAAATAACCAGATTAGCATCTATCGCAACGGTACCTTGGTGGGTGGGGTCGAACCCGTAGTTATTCCGACCGTAACAACCCTGAAGGTGTATTCGGAAAATAAAAACGGCAACCCAAATACCAACCAAATCAGTACGCATCTGAAAATAACCAATGAAGGTAACGTTCCGGTTGACTACAGTCAGCTAACGATCCGCTACTGGTTCAGCGCCGAAGGTACGCAGCCGCTGGTGTACAATCTGGATTACGCCGAGTTCGGGAATGGTAAGATGACGGGCAGATTTGTCCGGGAGAACCGGGCGGGCACGGATACGTACCTCGAACTAAGTTTCGCGGCCAGTCTGGGTCAGCTCAATCCCTTGAGTTCAACCGGCCTGATTCAGCAGCGGGTCAACAAAACCGACTGGTCGAGTTTCAACGAAGCCAACGATTACTCTTACAAACCGGCGGGGGCTTCGGCGGAAAACGCCAGGATTACGGCCTACCTGAACGGCTCATTGGTGTACGGTCAGGAGCCGGGGCCGTCGGGCGGCCGCGGGGCCACCGGGGAGGAGCCGTCAGCCATGCGGGTTACAGTGCTGGGCAATCCGGTGGAGGGCGATGCGGTGGAGATCGCCGTCAGTGGGGTTGTCGATCAGCCGTTGCAGCTCCTGTTGACCGATACGCAGGGGCGAGTGGTTTCCAGACATGAAATTCCGAAGGCTGGTCATCTCGAACGCCACAAACTGCCGATACGCCAGCATCCAGCCAGTCTGCTGCTGTTACAGGTAAAAACGCTCCGGGAAAGCCAGACGGTAAAAATTTTGAAGCCATAAGTAGTATAGCTATTCTAATCGCTCAGCACAACTTTCCCTTCCATGCAAAAAATTTGTTTTGCGCGGCTGTATCCGTTTCTCGTGATGGGGCTGGCAGTCAGTAACGCCCTTGGTCAACCCGTTTCTTTACCTAAACGGGTCACGCCTGACTCGGTCCAGACTGATCTGACTATCACCATGCCCCGCATCGGTACGATAAAACCGCGCAGCACGAGCCAGATAACGACCTCCAACTGGCTGATCGGCTGCGAAACCTTAGACCGCGATTTTGCCGATTACAACCAGTACAAGGAATACCTCGCCCCCCTCGGTATCAAACGGCTTCGGATGCAGGCGGGTTGGGACAAGACCGAACGGGTGAAGGGGCAGTACGACTGGGCCTGGCTCGACCAGATCATCAACGATGCCCACGCCCGCGGCCTGAAACCCTGGCTGCAAACGTCCTACGGCAACCACAACTACCCCGGCGGGGGTGGGGCCAATCTCGGAGCCGGGATGCCTACCTCCCCAGAAGCCTTAGCGGCTTGGGACAAGTGGGTTACCGCGCTGGTGACGCGTTACAAAGACAAAGTGGCGGACTGGGAAATCTGGAACGAACCTAACTTCGGCGACAACAGCGAAAACACGCCCGAACGGACGGGGGCCCTGAATATCCGTGCCGTCAACATCATCAAACTAATTCAGCCCGACGCGAAGGTGTCGGGCTTGGCGATGGGCCACATCGACCTCGACTACGCCGACCGGTTTTTCAAGGTGCTGGCCCAGCAAGACAAGATCAGGCTGTTCGCTAATTTTACCTACCACGACTACACCTACAACCCCGATTCGCACTACGGCAAGGTG
>CAXUEB010000251.1:5904-7910 GCA_964249775.1 uncultured Spirosoma sp. | reverse complement strand
CATGTTGACAGTACAGAGTCATGTGTCGCTTAAGCCTTACACAACGTTTGGAATTGCCGCTAACGCCCGGTATTGGGTTGACATCAACACGCCGGCTGATCTTCAAACGATTTTGCAGTTAGGTGATTTTGTCAGTATTCCCAAGCTGATCTTGGGCGGAGGAAGTAACATTCTTCTTACCCGCGACTTCGACGGAATGGCCCTACGAATGAACGTTCAAGGCATTGAGGTCATTCGCGAAGACGACCGGCACGTGTACTTGACGGCGGGGGCGGGCACGAACTGGCACGAACTGGTGCTGTATTGCGTTGAGCACGGTTACGCCGGTATGGAAAATCTGTCGCTTATTCCGGGTACGGTTGGGGCGGCACCCATGCAAAATATTGGCGCGTACGGCGTTGAACTGGAACAGGTGTTCGACTCACTCCGGGCCGTGCACGTGCGCACCGGCGAAGAACAAACTTTTCAGCATCACGATTGTCAGTTTGGCTACCGCGAAAGTATTTTCAAACGCGAACTGAGCGGACAGTACGTCATCACGAGCGTTACGTTTCGCTTGGACAAGGAGCCAATTTTTCACACGCGCTACGGAGCTATTCAGGAAACGCTCGACGAAATGGGTGTTACGGAAGATAGCTTGTCGATTCGGGCCATCAGCGACGCCGTTATCCGCATTCGACGTAGTAAACTACCCGATCCGGCCGAGATTGGCAACGCCGGTAGTTTTTTCAAAAACCCTGAAATCCCGAAAGCTCACTTCGATCAGTTGAAAGAGCAATACCCAAATCTGCCCGGTTATCCCCTCGGCGATGAGATCGTCAAAGTACCCGCCGGGTGGTTGATTGAACAAGCCGGTTGGAAAGGCTACCGCGTCGGCGACGCGGGCGTTCACGCTAAACAAGCGTTGGTGCTGGTCAACTACGGCAACGCTACGGGCCATCAGATTCTCGCCTTGGCCGGACAAATTCAGCAGTCGGTGCAGGAGAAGTACGGCATTGCCATTACGCCGGAGGTGAATGTGATGTAGAAGGAGTAAAGGGTAAGAGGGGTAGCGAGGTGTACGGCTCGCGTCAGCCCCCTACACCGTACACCCCGCTACAGCCTCTTACCCCTTACTCCTTTTGGTTAAAAACAAAGCGATGCCGCGCCGAGTAAACCCGCGT
Organism: uncultured Spirosoma sp.; assembly: GCA_964249775.1. Taxonomy (GTDB): domain Bacteria; phylum Bacteroidota; class Bacteroidia; order Cytophagales; family Spirosomataceae; genus Spirosoma. The sequence goes on along the minus strand of CAXUEB010000251.1, from coordinate 6,747 downwards.
CGTTGCCGAGCGTGGCGCGTTTGATGGCTAAGCCGTTCTTGAAGTAATCGTTGAGCCAGTAATCCAGCGTTTTGTCAACCGACGGCATAATGTAATCGAACGAGGCCGACAAGCCCCCACCAATCAGTACTTGCTTGATATCTAAGATTTTGATGAGCGACGCCAAGCCCTCGCCCAGCATCTCGCCGACCTCGTTCCAGATTTGCCCCGCCAACGCGTCGCCCTCGGCGGCTGCGGCTACCAAACCCGTTGTCGAAATGTTGCCGTCGCCGGGCAACGTCGTTTGGCCAGCAAACTGCTGCCGCCGTTCGTTGGCTAATTCGAGCAGTTCCTTTTTACCAATGTTGCGTTCCAGCACCCGCCCGTTGCGCGACGGAATGTGGCCCGGCTCCATCGCGTTGCCGTCGCCCCCGGTAAAAATCTTTTTGTTAATAATGGCCGCCCCACCAACGCCGGTGCCGAGCGTAATGAAGATGTAGTTCTCCGTAATTTTTTCTTCCGCAAAGTAGTACTCACCCAACGCGGCCGCGTTAGCGTCGTTTTCTAAAAAAAACTCGACGCCCCCAAAGCGCTGACTCAGGATGTCAACCATGGGAACGCCGTTGATTTCGGGAATGGCCGTGATTTCAAGGGGAACCGTGCGTTCCCGGTTCAGCATACCGGGCAGACCGATACCAACTTTCTTGACGTCTCTGTGAGACAGAAGCTGAAGCGCTACCGCGTCGCCGAATCGGTCGATAAAATGGCCCGACTGCCGCCAACTGATGGTGTCGTGGCTGTAGAAATTGGAAATCTTGCCCGAATCCGCTTCGACGATGCCCATTTTGACGTTGGTGCCGCCCA
>CAXUEB010000251.1:0-5894 GCA_964249775.1 uncultured Spirosoma sp. | reverse complement strand
GAGAAATAATGAATAGCGAATAGTGAATGGTGAATAGCGAAGTGCTGATGCTGGAGGCTTTTTCGCCATTTAGTATTCGCTATTCACCATTCACTATTTCAGATGTCGCCCAACTGCGGCCGGATCAAAATTTCTTCCACGACGGCGCTTTTTGACAGCGTGTAAGCCGCCCAGGCGCTATCGGCTACGTCCTGCGGTTTCATAAACCGATCTTCGGGCAAGTCGGTACCGGCCCAACTGTCAGTCAACGTCGCGCCGGGCAAAATCGCCGTTACTTTGACACCGTAGGATTTGAGTTCTTCGCGCAGCACGCGGCTCATGCCCAGGAGGGCAAATTTGGAAATGCAGTACGAGCCGCCGTTGGTGTAGGGCGTAATACTGGCCGTGGAGCACATCATAAAAATGTGGCCTTGCCGCCGGGTCATCATGTCGCCCACCAAACCGCGCGTAAGGTGGTAAGCGCTGGCGACGTTCGTGGTCATCAACTGCTCAAACGTGCCTTCGGCTTCGTTATGAATCTGACCCGGCTGAAATACGCCCGTGTTATTAACTAATACTTCGACGGGCCGGTTGAGCGACTGAACGTAAGTTACCAACGTACTAACGCCCGCGCGAGTCGACAAATCAGCCGCTACCGGCAGTAAACCGGGGCCTTCGACACCGTCAACAGATCGGGCACTGACAACGGCGTCGAAGCCTTCGGTTACGAACCGGTCAACGATGGCGCGGCCAATGCCTTTGGTGCCGCCCGTTACGACTATGAGTGGATTCATACAAAGAATAGCGCCGGCAACTGGATTTAGTTAGCCGCGTACGCTGGTTTGAAAAACGGCGTAAATTACGTTAGAAACCATTCTACCTTTACCGGGGTTGTCACGAAAGAAGCATTTAAAGAGCATCAAGGCATCACATCGCTACACAATCCATGTCGAAAATAGGTACGTATTTCATCTTTTTGGGTACGCTCTTCCGCAACCGGGAAAAAGTAGCGGTTTATCTAAAGCTGATTCTGAACGAATGCACCTCGATTGGCGTCGGATCAATTTTTATCGTTGCCCTGGTCAACACGTTCATCGGTGCGGTGACCTGCGTACAGACGGCGTACAACCTGACGAACCCGTTTGTGCCCAAAAACATTATTGCGCTTATCGTGCGCGACAGTACCATTCTGGAACTGGCCCCCACGCTGTCGTGCATTGTCTTGGCGGGTAAAGTTGGCTCGAACATGGCTGGTGAACTGGGCACGATGCGCATCACCGAACAAATTGATGCCTTAGAAGTGATGGGCATCAACTCCAGTTCCTATCTGGTTTTGCCTAAAGTAATTGCGTCGGTACTCATGTTTCCGCTATTAGTCATCATGGCGGCTTTTCTGTCGATTCTGGGCGGTTATATTGCCGGAACGCTGGCCGGCGTTATTTCGCCGGAAGATTATATATCCGGTTTGCGGTTCGAGTACAACCCGTTTGGCGTAACGTTTGCCCTGATCAAAACGGTGGTGTTTGCCTTTTTGATTTCTACGATCTCAGCCTATCAGGGCTACACCGTCAGCGGTGGGGCGCTGGAGGTTGGTAACGCATCAACGTCGGCGGTAACGAATAGCTGCATCGCCGTCGTCGCGGCCGACTTCGCCCTGACGCAGTTGTTGCTCACTTAATTGTTCGCTTGTTTGGTTGTCCGTTACGCGCCGAACAACCAAACCGACAAACAACCAAACAATTTTCCTCCGTGATCGACATTAAGAATATAACCAAGACCTTCGGCGACCGGCAAATACTGGCTGGCATTGACGGCACGTTCCGGCCGGGTGAGACGAGCCTGATTATTGGTGGTAGCGGTACTGGTAAAAGCGTTTTGCTGAAATGCATGATTGGTTTGGTTAAGCCCGACACCGGTGAAGTCTTATACGATGGCCGCGACTTTCTGACCAGTAGCATCGAAGAACAAAAAACCATCCGGCGCGAAATGGGCGTCTTGTTCCAAGGATCGGCGCTGTTCGATTCCAAGACGGTGCTGGAAAACGTGCGGTTTCCCCTCGATATGTTAACCGACCAACCGGAGGGCGACAAAGTAGACCGGGCGCAGGAGTGCCTGCGACGCGTAGGACTGGATGGGGCCGCCGACCGAATGCCGTCCGAAATAAGCGGTGGTATGAAGAAACGCGTTGGTATCGCGCGGGCCATTGTGCTAAACCCAAAATACCTGTTCTGCGACGAACCCAACTCCGGCCTTGACCCACTCACGTCCATTAAGATCGATCAACTCATCAAAGAAATCACCGACGAGTTCAAGATTACAACCGTCGTGATTACGCACGACATGAACTCAATGATGGAAATTGGCGAGAAAATCATGTTTCTCTACAAAGGCCACAAGTTGTGGGAAGGCGACAGCGGCACGTTAACCCAGTCGAACGTGCCGGAATTAAACGAGTTTATCTTCGCCAGCAAGCTCATCCGGGAGATGGAACACTGACGGGCGGTGGTGGGTTGACTTGTGCCCAATCACAGCCGAACGGCGATGTTTTCGACGGGACGTTGCTTTTTTTCACTCACCACCCGCAATCATACTGATAAGCTTGTGTGTGCGCTTGTGGTGTAATGTCGGTAAGGTCAATTTTTCTGATGACAACTACAATCAAATACAGTGCGTTGCCCGTTATGAATAATAACAACGTCAGTTGAGCCTTTGGCTTTAATTAGGCTATCGCCCACGATAGCGTTGTCATATACATTACCCAAGCCAACATTCGCAAATACTTCTTTCCTACCTGATTCACCTGTTCCTTCAAAAATGTTGATTTTTTCTTGCTCTTTTACATAACGCTCTATCTTGAAGTAGTATGATTTTTGACGAAACCTTGCTTCCGACTCTTTGCAAGAGTGATTACAACTAATCGTCAGAATTGTACTACAAACAAAAACTACTATTGCTAATGGGTGATTCTCTTTCATGTATATCATCGAAGTAATTAATCACTTACTTAAGATTGTTATGGTTTGGTAAGCGAATGTCCGTGAAAGGAATATCAAATAAAGTATACGAATAATCGTCGCCTGCCGAATATCCAGACCCAAGTCCTACGCTTATTGTCTTGAAACCATCAGTAGGTGCATTGGTAATACTTGTTCCTGTAGGCACTTTCTCGTATTCTTCGGCCGTATTGATGCTGTCGACGGTAGGTGGATTCACCCCTTGTTTCACTTTCCTGGCAATAATATCGCCTAACTGAGCAGGCACTCTGACGCGCATCACTACCGGGCGTTCGCGGGGTGAATGAACACGATCTTGACGGCTACGCCCAATGTTAAACGGGCTGGGTGTTGGCGATGACTTCAATGAGTCCGTTATAAGTTGAGGCAGTTGAGCACGAACCTGACTTTGGGCAACCAACTGGCTTAACGCTCTCTTCCCGCCCTCATTCGGGCGTCTGCCAGTGCTCCACTGACTTGCATCTCAGCCCGAATGCGCTCATTACCCAGGTCGTTTGGAAGGCACCAAGCAGAGAACGGGACAGCGTCGTGAGGCAAGACACACATCGGTTCAACTGAAAAGAAATCACTAAGTCGTTTTTCTAAAACTCCCCACCCACTGCCCGCAGCAGCGCCACCACAAACTGCGCTTCCTGACTGCGGAGTTGGACTAACTGCTGCTCGGCGGTCAGGATGGTTCGCTGGGCGTCTAATACCTCCAAGTACGTGGCTAAGCCCCGGACGTAGAGTTCGCGGTTGTATTGCTCGGTTCGGCGGGCGAGGGTTAGGGTCTGGTTTTGCAAACTAATCTGCTCGCGCAACAGCGTCAGGTTGTCCAAGGCCGTTTCGGCGTCGCGCTGGGCCAGTTGCAGTTGCTGCCCGTACAACTCCTGGCTGGTTTGGGCCTGCTGCCGCGACAAGGCAATGTTCTGACGGGCGCGGTGCCCTTCGTAAATCGGCACGGACGCGTTGACGCCGACCAAATACGTGCCGCTGCGGGGCGTAAACCACGGCCCAATTCGACCCGACAACAGACCGGCCGATCCCACGAGCGTAACGCGGGGCTGAGTCGTGGCCTGTTGAAGCGTAATCTGCGTCTGGGCAATCTGGTTTTGCCGGGCAAACAGAATTAGGTCGGGCCGGCGCTGAATCTGGTCCAAGGGAATGGCCGCGTAGGGATAGCTTGGTAAGCTGGTCGGCAACGCGCCGGTCGGAATCGTAAATTGCTTGGGGTCCTGGGCGCAAAGCTGAGCCAAGCCGTTGACCAGCTCGGTACGAGCGCGTTCGAGGCCTTTCAGCGTTACCTGCAAACCGGCGTAGTCCGTTTCGGCCCGCTGCACGTCAATCTGGTTAATCAAGCCCACCCGAAATCGCTCACGAATAATCGACAGCGTAGTATCGCGCGATTGAATGTTCCGGCGGAAAACGGCTTGCTCGGCGTCGTTGCTCCGAATCAAGAGGTACGTCCGGGCGATGTCGGACGCCAACGTCAGCCGGAACGTTTGGTAATCGGCGTCACCCGCCTGCGCCTGTAAGTCGGCCACCGTGATGCCGGTCCGAATGCGCCGGAACAGGTCCAACTCGTAGCTAACGTCGAGGGGCAGGAGTTGCAACGTATTTAGCTGGAACCGCGGCAAACGATCATTGGCCGTTGGAATGGCGATGGGCCGGTGTTCCGACAGACTTTGTGTCGTCAGCAGGACCGAACTCCGCAGCGACGGCGACAGGAAGGATTGCGCAATCCGTACCCGGATGCGAGCTTCTTCCAACCGGCTAAGCGCGGCCCGCAGGTTCGGGCTGTTATCCAATCCCAACCGAATCAGCGATTCGAGCAGCGGGTCCGCAAATTGGCCAAAGCCCGACAGCGTAAGGGCCGTCGTTGGCCCCGTTGGCACGGGTACGCCCGCCGGCGATGCTTGTCCCGTGGGGGCGTTGGTTGCCGATGCTTGCGGCTGAACCGTTCCAGCGGCACCGGCTGGGGTTGTACCAGGTTGCACCGTTACGGCCCCGCCCGGCGCGTTGAGGGGCGCGGTTGGCGACGGAGTCTGCGCCCACGTGGACGAACCGCTGGGTGGCCCGGCAAAAACGGCAAACCACAAACTATAGACGACAAACTTGTTCATCGGTGCGCTACGGTTTTTTCGGCGACGGGCTTGCGGAACCTAACTTTCTGACCGTCCCGCAGGCGGTCGTTGGGGTTAGTTACGACGCGCTCCTGCCCGGTTAAACCACTGGCTACTTCAAGCGTGTTACAGTAATCGCGTCCGAGCGTGATCGGCACGAACCGCACCCGCTGATTGGCCTCAACGATTACCACCTGCGGTCCCTGCGGGGTCATTTGCAGGGCGTTGGCCGGAATCAATACGGGTGCGTTCGTGGCAATCACGTCAAATTTTACCTGGCTGTACAGACCCGATGGGAGTTCGCGTTTGGGGTTAGGAATCGACACTTCGGTCAGCAGCGTTCGTGATTCGTTGCGCAAGGTTCCTGACGTTCGCACGACCTGCCCCCGAAACAGTTGATTCTTTAGTTCGGGCACCGTAACCGTTGCGGGCATCCCGACTTTGATGTACTGGAAGTACGTTTGGGGTACGTCCACAAACACCCGCAGCGTACCCAGTTCCGAAATTGTGAACAAGGGCTGCCCAGCCCCCGGCGCTACCAAATTCCCAACTTCGGCCGTGCGGCTGGTGATGACGCCACTGAACGGTGCCCGGATTTGTTGCAACGCTTTCAAATCTTGCAACCGGCGCAGATTGGCCCGCGCCACGGATACGCCCGACCGACGGGTGTCGATGTCTTGGGTTGATACGGCACCGGGCAGCTTAACGCTTTCTAAACGGTTCAGGTTAGTCTGCGCCAGTTGCAGGTCCGCTTGGGCGCGGGCAATATCCTGATCGAGTTCGGGGGCGTCGATGGTGG
>CAXUEB010000250.1:0-7913 GCA_964249775.1 uncultured Spirosoma sp. | reverse complement strand
AAATCACCGATGCCATCCGGCCTTTGTGGTACTCGTTGGGACCGTACACGTTAAAGAATTTCAACCCGGCCCAAAAAAACGGCTTGCGCTCTTGTTCTAACGCCCAGATGTCGAATTCGTTCTTCGATTCGCCATACGGATTGAGCGGCTTAAGCTGGGGAATTAGCAGCTCGTTGTCATCATAGCCCAACTCACCCAATCCATACGTTGCGGCCGACGACGCGTAGACCAGCGGAATTTGGTAGTCGATGCACTTTTGCCAAATCTGTTTGGAATAGGCGACGTTGAGGTGCTCAAAAATCTGCCGGTCGAACTCAGTGGTGTCGGTGCGAGCACCGATGTGGAAGATAAATTCAACGTCCTGATAGTTGGCGTCTAACCAGCCAAAAAACGCTTCTCGATCAACACGTTCCTGAATTTGTTTGTCGACTAAATTCTTTTCTTTTTCGGGGTTACTAAAATCATCAACGGCAATAATAAAATTGAAATTTTCCTGATTCAACCGGCTGATCAGGCAACTTCCAATAAATCCGGCGGCCCCCGTAACTATAATCATAAAATACCTGTCGTAAACGAGTTTTCAATAGAATTTGGTTGATAATCAGACCAAAACGAAAAATAGCGGGCGTAAAGTTACAGGTTTTAAGCTGATAAAATGAATAGGTGATTAGACGAATAAATTGCACTTTTCCTATGACGCATGGGCATGCTCTGTGCCACCAAGGCACCCGGCTAACGGGCGGTTTCATCCCATCCGAATGGTTCGTATCTTTGCTTTTTGTTGACAATCCGGCGTTTCTGGCAACCGCCTTATCTAAACCAGACGTATGGTCTATATCAATCGAATTGAGCATTTTAACGCGGCTCACCGGCTCTACAATCCGGCCTGGTCGGAAGAGCGCAATAAGGAAGTTTTTGGCCCCTGTGCCAACCACAACTGGCACGGCCACAACTTTGAACTGATCGTTACCGTCAAAGGCGAACCCAATCCCGATACGGGCTTCGTCATCGACCTGAAATTGCTGGGTGACATTGTGAAACGCGAGGTGATTGAAAAGGTCGATCATAAGAACTTAAACCTCGACGTGGACTTTATGCAGGGTAAAATGGCCAGTTGCGAAATCTTCGTTATGGAAATTTGGAAGATTCTCGAACGCGCTCTCGCGCCGGTCACCGAAGCGCACCGTACGACGGCCCGGCTGCACCAACTCCGGCTCTACGAGACGCCGAAAAACTTCGTGGATTATTTTGGGGAGTAATTCTTATGTATGATATAGGATGTATGATGTATTGTCCCCAGACATATATCATACATCCTATATCCTATATCCTATATCCTATATCCTATATCCTATATCCTTTATCCTTTATCCTTGCATGACGTACTACCTCATTGCCGGTGAACGTTCCGGCGACCTGCACGGGGCTAACCTGATCCGGGCGATTCGGCAGTTCGATCCCCAAGCGCAGTGCCGCGCTTACGGGGGTGAGCAGATGGAAGCGGTCGGGGCTACGCTCGTACGGCACTACCGCGAGATGGCGTTCATGGGGTTTGTGGAGGTGCTCAAAAATTTGGGTACCATCCGCCGAATTCTACGCGAATGCCAAGCCGACCTGCTGGCTAACCGGCCCGACGTGCTAATTCTGATTGATTACGCCGGCTTTAACCTGCGCATGGCCCGGTTTGCCAAACAGCACGGCATTCGGGTGTTTTACTACATCTCGCCCAAAGTTTGGGCCTGGAATCCTCGCCGGGCGTTGACGATCAAAGCTAACGTCGACCAACTATTCACCATCCTGCCGTTCGAGACGGAGTTCTTCGCCCGGTATGATTATCCCGTTGAGTACGTCGGTAACCCGCTTTTGGACGCTCTCGCCGACTTCCGCCCCGATCCGGCCTTTCGGCAACGGTTGGGATTAAACAACCCGCCTACCGAGCATCGACCCGTCATTGCGCTTTTGCCGGGCAGCCGCCGTCAGGAGGTTCGGGCGATGCTGCCCGTTATGCTCGCGGCAACGCGCCAGTTTCCCGACTATCAATTCGTGGTTGGCACGGTAGGCAACCTGCCCGCCGACTTGTACGATTCGCTGATGGTGAACTACCCCGATGTTGGGCGCGTGGGCGATGCCGCTTACGATTTACTCTCTATCGCAACGGCCGCGCTCGTTACCTCCGGCACCGCCACGCTCGAAACCGCCCTGTTGAACGTACCGCAGGTGGTGTGTTACAAAGCGTCCTGGTTTTTTTACCAGCTTGGTAAACGCGTACTCGCCGTGCCGTTTATTTCCTTGGTCAATCTGATTGCGGGCCGCGAAGTCGTCAAAGAATTAATTGTTGACTTTACCCTGGACAACACCGTTGCCGAACTGCGGACGATCGCACCGGGTGGGCCGCGCCGGGACCCGCAGTTGGCGGGCTACGCTGACGTGCGGGCCAAGATGGGGCAGCCGGGCGCTTCGGAGCGGGCGGGTCGGCGGATGGTCGAACTGGTTAAGCCAGAAGCCGGTGTCCTCTGAGGGCGATAACCAGCCTGCCGGCTATTTTTCGGAAATAAACGACTTCCGTCGTTGCTCAACGAGCAACCGAACGCGAAACAAGGTGCCCCGGCCGGGGCGCGTTTCGACTTCCAGACTGGCTTCGAGCATCTCACACAGCCGTTTGACGATTTGCAAGCCCACGCCTTCGCCTTGTCGGGATTGAACTGTCCGTTGAGCCAGGTCATCGGGCGATGGTACTTCCTGTTCAGCGTTGGGCAAAACCTGACCGGGTTGAGTTTGGTCGGGACCCATTACCGACGTAGCTTCTACCGTCGGCTTGAGTTGCTGGGCAAATACCTGCATCAGGTTGTCGGGTAAGCCCGGCCCTGAGTCCTGAACGCTAAACGCCCAGCGGGAATCGTTGTCGCGTAGCCAGGCTACCGATACCTGACCGGAAGGCGTGTAGTTCAGGGCGTTCAAGAGTAAATTCTGGGCGATGCGGTACACTTTCTCGCGGTCGGTGTGCACGGGCAGGGAAGGCGTACCGTCGGCGCGTAGCAACAGTCCTCGCTCGGCCGCCAGCGGCTGGGCACTTTCGACTAACTCACGCAGCAGCCCGGCCGCATCAAACGCCTGAACGTTCAACGGCTCCTGCCCGGCTTCGATGCGCGACAAATCCATCAGATCGCTCAGCACCGTCCGAACGTTTGCCAGATTGCGGTTTAGCATATCGGCGTACTTGGCCCGCTCCGTTTCATCGGTCAACTCCAGATTTAACAGCATGGCGGCACTCTGAATGATGCTTAGACCCCCGCGCAGGTCATGCGTCGACGTGCGGAGAATTTCGCCCCGTTGCCGCAATAGTTCGTTCATCTGGTCCAACGCCCGCTGGAGGTTACCGGCTCGGCTGGCGGCTTCTAAGCGCTGAAGCTCGTCGTATTTGGCTGCGCTACCGTTGATGGTTTGTCCCATTAGCTGCGTAATGTGCTGCACGGCGTGCATAACCAGACCTGCATCGACCTGCGGATAGACTTGCTGAAAGAGTCGCACATCGTCCAATAAAACAGCCAACAGGTGGTTCAATTCCCGCAGTACTTCGGACAAGGCGTGCGCCTTCTGGAAGCGGTGTAACCCGTGGGCACTGGCCGTTAACAGCGGGTCTGCTTCCTCGGGCTGTCCCAACAAGCGCCGTTCTAAATTATTTAGTACAATCGGCAGCAAGTTATTGAACTCCTCTCGGCTGAGAGATCTGATGCTGCTCAGGGCAGGGTCACGCTCGCAGGCAGTCCGTAGGTTGCTAAGAATTGCTTCGCGCCGGGAAAACAAAAAGTTGACTAATTCCGCGATTGACTGGGCCGAATTTTGGGGAGATGCATCCATAGACAAGCCTACGATTCTGCCTGGTTATGTGTGTTTCAATGGAGTGAAAGGCGACCACGCCAGATTTGCAAATTCGTAACACCGTAAACTGTTGACCGTGGTTGGCAGCGTACAGATAGCGTTTAGGAGTGAGGAAACGGCCCGGCTCATGGAGACTGACCAAGCTGCTGACGCCGTCGGACGGAATCAACGATGGGCTGATCTAATCAATTACGCCCGTTTCTTCCCAGCGCTTCAGCCAGTCTTTTTTGACGCCGTGGACCTGGGAAAAGAATTGATAAAACGGCAGCATATCGCGCCCGTAATCACCCGTAACGTAAAGCGGTTCGCTCAGGATAACCAGTTTGCGGGGCCAGTCGAAGCCGGTCAGGATCAGGGGAACGCCCGATTCAAGGGCAATGTAGTAAAAGCCCGTTTTTAGTTTCGCGACGTTGGCGCGGGTACCTTCGGGCGTAATGCAGATGTGCAGATAATCGTTCTGGCGAAAAACGTCCACGATGGCGTCTACCAGATTGGTTGACTTATGGCGGTAAACGGGTTTGCCGCCCAGCGCCCGAAACAGCCAGCCCGAATACCAAGTAAACAACGAACTCTTGGCGAGAAACTGAATCCAGATGTGAATCGTTGGTCGGATACCCAGCCCAATCGGAAAATCCCAATTGGTGGTGTGAGGAGCTACTACCCAAATACCTTTGGGTACGGTCGGCACGGGACCAACCACCCGCCAGCCCCAAACTTTAAACAACCAACGGGTAAGGGCGGACAGCATACAACGCACTTTACAGGTTACAGTTCGTAGTTTGTGGTTGGCATCGGTTAACGACAAACTACGAACCACAAACAGCCAGCTAAATCAGTACTTTCGGTCTTTCCGCTCCAACCACTTGCCGGTGATGAACGAAGCCGCCAGCAAGACAACGTAAAACAGAATCGTTAACGGGGTTGATAAATCCATGTCGGTATTTTATTAAATCCGGGTGCAAAAATAAAGTGTAAACCGGCCCAAACCTATAAGGTTTCGGAAATTGCGACGGCGACCCGGCTCATAGGTTTTAAAGGACGCCTTTCGTGCTGGGAAGGTTACCCAACTGGTTAATGTCACGCCGAACCGCCCCTTTAATGGCTTTGGCGAAGGCCTTAAAGATGGCTTCGATCTTGTGGTGCTCATTGTCGCCCTCTACCTTAACGTTCAGGTTGCACAGGGCCGCGTCGGAAAACGACTTGAAGAAGTGGGAAAATAGTTCAGTCGGTACATCGCCCACCCGCTCGCGCCGAAACTCGGCGTTCCACACCAGCCACGGCCGTCCCGAAAAGTCGAGGGCTACCTGCGCCAGCGCATCGTCCATCGGCAGGAGAAAGCCGTAGCGACTAATGCCGCGTTTGTCGCCGAGGGCGCGCCGGTACGCTTCGCCCAGCGCCAGGGCAGTGTCTTCGACGGTGTGGTGCTCGTCGATGTGTAAATCGCCCCGTACCCGGACGCGCAAGTCCGCGCCGGAGTGCTTGGCTAATTGGTCGAGCATGTGGTCAAAAAAGCCAAGGCCGGTGTGCATGTCGGCCCGGCCGGTGCCGTCGAGGTTCAGGTCGACGCGAATCTGCGTTTCGTTGGTGTTGCGTTCCACCGTAGCGGTGCGGGCGGGCAGCCGCAGAAACTCGTAGATAGTATCCCAATCGTCGGTCGTCAGGGCAATGGCGTCGCGCATGGCGTCGTTCAGGCCAGCTACGTCGGCGGTTTGGACGGCTTCGCGCGTACCCGGCGGCAATGCTGGCAAAAACAGAATCGCTTTGGCACCGAGGTTAACGGCCAACTGCACGTCGGTGAGCCGGTCGCCAATGACGTAGCTGCCCGCGAGGTCGTAGTCCGTTGAGAAATAATCGGTCAGCATACCCGTACCAGGTTTGCGGGTGGGGGCGTTGTCGCGCGGAAAATGCCGGTCGATGTGAACGGCCGCGAAGTGAACTTCTTCGCCCGCAAAGGTGGCCATCATTTTGTTGTGAGCGGGCCAGAACGTGTCTTCTGGAAACGCGTCGGTGCCGAGGCCGTCCTGATTGGTCACCATAACCAGCGTATAATCCGTTTCGTCGGCAATCCGGCGCAGGGCCGAAAGGGCTTTGGGGATGTAATCGAGTTTAGCCAACGAGTCGACCTGCTGATCGGGTTGCGGCTCAACGATGAGCGTACCGTCGCGGTCAATAAATAAAACTTTTCGCATAGGAGAAGCCGTCCTAAAATCGCAAAGATACGGCTGGGGTGGGTTGCAAGTAAAAAAGTACTATTTTTGCCGAAACATTTATTGGATAGCTGCTGTCGCGCGTCCGTACCGGTTGTCTTCGCTGTAGTGAGTACTGTTGATTCGTAATAAGAAAATAAACGCCCGTACAAGCAGAAATTTTTGTAGAAGCACAATCTGTACTGAAGTCTGACAGTAGCGTCAAGCAGTTTCGTCTCTATTTTGTAGAACGCAAAAGATTTGTAAACAAAGGCTCCTATTATGCCAAATGCATCTTCTCGATTGACCCGCATTGGGGTTTTTTACGACGGTAATTATTTTTTACACGTAAGCAATTATTACAATTATTCCCACGAACGGCGCAGCCGCATCAGCATTTCGGGCCTGCACGCGTTTATTCGCCAGCAGGTTGCCAAAGAAGAAGGCGTCAGCGACCGGCTGTGTCAGATTGTCGACGCGCATTATTTTCGGGGCCGGTTGAACGCGCACGAGGCCAATCAGCGCGGTAACCAACTGTTCTACGACCGGCTGTTCGACGATATTCTGATGTCGGAAGGCGTCGTTACGCACTACTTACCCGTCAAAACCTACCAGGGTTACCGGCAGGAAAAAGGCATCGACGTCTGGCTGGCGCTGGAAGCGTTTGAACTGGCGCAGTACAAAAAATTTGATGTGGTCGTGCTCATTACGTCCGACGGCGATTACGTACCCCTGATCCGCAAGTTAAACACGCTCGGGTCGCGCGTGATGGTCCTGAGCTGGGATTTTGAGTTTGAAAACGAGCAGGGCGAAAAGCAAGTGACGCGCACGTCGCAGGACTTGATCGAAGAAGTATCGTACCCAATTAGTATGCACGCGGTCATCGACGATCGCAGCCGCCGAAGCGACGTTGTGATTCAGAATCTGTTCGTCAAGCAGCAGCAGGCCCGCCCGACTTTCACGGCCGCGCCAACCTCGAACGGAGGAACCTACGGGGGCGGCACCACCAACAGCTTTGGCAACGGCCTGACCAGTAGTAGTAGTAACGCTTACATCAGCTACGAGCAGCCGGACGAGCCAAATTACAACGTGGCCGACCCGGTCGACGCTGACCCCGAAGGTCGCAAGATCAGCACCATTCGGAGTCTCAAAACGGGTTACGGCTTCATTAACTACCCGCCCAACAACCTGTTCTTTCATTACACAAGCTTAATCGACACCGACTTCAACGAGTTGCAGGTAGAAGACGAGGTGGAATTTACCATTGGCCAGAACGCCGAAGGCAAAGACATCGCCGTCGAGGTGCGACTGCTGCGGCCGTAAAGGTGAACCGGTAGCCGAATGAATCTTGTGCGCACGGCGGTCGACGATGTACCGGCGTTTCGGTGGCAGGCACTCGCCTGGGCCGTGGCGCAGCAAGCGCACGCGGATGGTTTTGTGGCGATGCTGAACAACAACGGCATCGCTTACCCCAATGACCCGTTTCCGAACCGACTGTTTGTCGGCGCGAAACGGGTCATTTCGTTTGGAGATAAGAGCGGCCCCGATCCCTTTCAAACGTTATACGAAGCGCACCGGACCAAGCCGTCGTACTTAGTTGGCTACTTCGGGTACGATCTGAAAAACCAACTCGAAGCATTGACCAGCCGTAACCCGAACCGATTGGGTTTCCCGGACGCCCATTTTGTCGAGCCGGAATGGGTGATCGACTTTGAGGATGGAACGGTAACGATTACAGGAGAAGGAGACCCGCAGGAAGTGATGAGGGCTATTGGTTTGACGTCCCTCACCGGCCCGCCTGCCCGCCCCCGGTCTGGGCGAGGGGGGGGCCGGCGGGGCGGGGAGGGG
>CAXUEB010000249.1:6667-7920 GCA_964249775.1 uncultured Spirosoma sp. | reverse complement strand
CCTGGCCTTCTTCGTGTGCGGAGCCCTGAGGCTCGCCCGCTTCCCGCTCGTCGGGCGGCCCGCCCCCTTCGTCGGCCTCCCGATAACCCCGGCAGGCCTCCTCGGGGCCGCGCGCCCCCCCCGCTCCCCCGTCTGCCCCCCCCGCTGCCCACCAGTACCAGAAACCGATCGGCACGGGATGCAACAAGCCTAACCCGCAAGGGTGCGCCCGGTACCGGTCCGCGACGGTCATCATCGTTGGCTCTGGGCCAGTTGATGAATCGGTCGGCCAAACAACGATTCGCGCCCCACCGTTACGTTTACCAAGACGAAACCCGTTTCGCCCCGCAGCATCCGCCCGCGTAGGTCCAGTTGGCTAACGATGGCGGTTGCCCCGTTACTGAACCACCAGGCGGAGTAAAGCGTTTTGCCTTGCTTGCGCAGTTCGCCGACGTAAGCCGGGTGGCCGTCGAGTGTGATTTCGCGGACGCGCCGGAGGTCGTAGCCGCTGCCCCGCCAGCAGGCCATCGGGCTGTGGTCGGCGCTGAACCAGTCGGGTTGGGGTTTGAGATAAACCAGAACGCCGGGCTTGGTCAGTTGCACGAAGCCGTTGGGCAGCGATTGGCAACGACAATTCGTCGCGTAGTTGGCTAAATCTGGGTAATTCGCGTTGGTAACGGCGCATAAATTGCCCACCGGCCTGTTTGGCCGGGCGGCAAAGGCCATGACGCCCAGTCCCGTTACCAGTACGCCGATACCCCAGCCTACCGATTTAACCGAAAGAAACGCGGGGCTGCTTGGCTCCTCGGCTCGCCCGAACCAGCGCACCCAAGCCCGCGCCAACGCCCAGGCGGGCAGCCACGCGTAGGCCGCGACGCACACCAAGCCAACAGCCTCGTGCGCGGCCGTTCCCGGCATGGCCCCGAACAGGACTAAAAGCACAATCCGAAAGAGGTTGCTCAGAATTATCAGCCCGAAGGCCGCTGCGCCGTAGACGGTTATCCACCCCAGCGGCACCGCCCGGCGCGTTTGTCGTTCGGACCAAATTAGAAGAAACAAGGCCATCAGCAGCGATACGCCCGTCATCTGGAGGCCCATGCAGGCCGGATCAACGGCCATCTCGACGGGTGCGCTCACCGAGTCGTTGCGAATTAGAACGTTGCCTTCCGTTCGCACGTCTAAGCCGCCGAGTTGTAGTAGCTCGCCGGCCCAGGCGCTGAGTTGCAGCCGGATCGGAAAGCTAAACAGCGTCGATACGTAGCGCAGGCCGGGCG
>CAXUEB010000249.1:5075-6657 GCA_964249775.1 uncultured Spirosoma sp. | reverse complement strand
ACGGAGAGGAGGGTCGTCAGGTCAAGCCAGGCCATAGCGCTTTTGCCAATACAGCCACCCGACTAATCCCGCCACCAGAATAAGCAAAGCCCACTCGTGCGGTTCGGGCACGGCTCCTTCTTGTTTCAGCGTCGCGTTGTCCAGACCGGAGTGATCTTTCTGGATGCCGAAACGGTCGTAATCGGCCGCCGTTTCGAGCACCACCAAACTCGACAGGGGCGAAACGATGTGCGCCCGCTGAGCCTGGGCAATAAGCGTTTCGGTCTGGTAATTTGGCGTAAAATAGTGCCGCCCGATTTGCTGCAACAGGTGATTGTACGCGAACAGCCGCGCCAGATGGTCGGGAGCTACCGAGGCCTGGTTTGCGGGTTGTGAGTTGGCAGACGATTCCCGAATGGCCACGTTTGCTTCGGGCAAGATTACCCGACCCGGCTCGTCGGCCCGGCGCGGAAACTGACCGTCTTTCGTATAGCCAATCAAATCGCAGGTGATACCGTGCGCAACGTTCAAGACCCGCAGTTCGGCCAGCGTTTTCAGGTACGGCGACAACTCGTTGCCGAAGCAGAACGTCTGAATCGGCGCGGCTTGCTTGGCGGTCCGTTGCATTCGGTCTGCAAACGGGCTGCCTTTCAGATCGCTCAGCGTCGGCGAGGCCAATGTACCCTTCGTAACGAGCAGTGCGGTAGCCGGGTTGGGTATCCGGTACACCGGAAATAAACTGAACGCGGGTTCGGTGAGCCGCTCGTAGGTATCATCTAAGTCGGCCGCCGACAATTGTTTCAGGCCGTCGTCGAACACCCAAACGCGCTGACGTTGGTGCGTGGCCGCCCAGAACGCCGTGGTGAATTCGTCTTCCTTCCAGGCCGCGTTTACGTCTAAATACACGTCCGTTGGCCGAAACGCCACCAGCGTGGGTTGGTACGGTTCTATTCGGTACGCCCGCCCGTCGAGCACGAACGGTTCAGTGGATAGAGCCGGCGCGTCGAAGCGCAGCGTCCAATCGGATTGGTAACGGCCGTTGTGCGTCAGGGTGTTGTTCGTCAAACGTTCCAGCAGCCAGGGCGCTTCCAGGGCGACGGGTTTCTGCGCGAAGTCAATCTTGACCAGTTCGTCGGCCGACCCGGTATTCGGTCCCTCGAACGACGGATTCTGGTAAACCAACTGCCCACCGGCTAAACGCAGGGGCGAGGTGAGGCCGATTTTTACGCGCCGGTCGTCACCTGCTTCGCACGGAAACACGCGCACCGTGACGCGGTTGCCTTCCTGCCACGTCACAAGCGACGGGTCGCGGGGCGACGGCGGCCGCCTTGAGACGCTGCTCGACGGCGGGCGGGGTCGCGGTGGTGTTGGACGAGAGGTAGAGCGCCCCGGTCCCGCCGACGTGCGGCGAGGCGAAAGAGGTGCCCGAGAAATTGGTCGTCCCGCCGCCCAACTTTGTGGAGAGGATGTTCACGCCGGGCGCCGAGATGTCCACGCAGGAGCCGAAGTTGCTGAAGTCCGCCTCCTCGCCGGACTTGTTCGTCGCGGCCGTCGTCGCGATGCCGTTGTCCGTGCCGGCGCCGGCCCTCGCCGGAGAGGTGTT
>CAXUEB010000249.1:1900-5065 GCA_964249775.1 uncultured Spirosoma sp. | reverse complement strand
TTGGCCACCGTCGGTAGGTAAGCAGGCTGCTCGGTGCCGTTGACCCACAGCGACATTGACGACACCACCGACCCGGCTGGCAGGTGAAACGTCAGGAGCGCTTCTTCCGTCGTCCGCTGCGTGTGATTGCGAATCTGCACCGTTTTTTCGGTGTAGCTGAGCCGAAACTGCGGCCAGATGCGCACCTGCGACACCACGTTTTGGGTCGTCAGATGGCGTCCGGTCCAAAACTTCTCCTCGGTGCCGTGGCGTTGGCCACTAACGGTTTTGAGGAGCTTTAACGCGTCGGCGTCGGGTAACGCATTGTGCGGCAAAACCTGCGACGCAATTACCACCAGCGAGCGGGTCGTGCTGTTTCACGTCGTCCAGCGCCGTCAGGCCCGATAGACCCCAGTCACTGCGGCCAAAGAACTGACCATCGTCAAACGTGCGGCCCGCCAGCAGCAGGCGGTTCGTGATCCAGCCGGGCTGGAGTTGCCCCGCCAGCAGAACCCACTCGGGCAGGTCAGTAGTGTTGCGCGTGGTAGCTTCCATCCGCGTCCGCTCGATGCGGTTCACGTCGCTGGTCCAGCCCGTCAGAAATATACCCACTGCCAACACCGGCACCGCCAGCCCCACGGCTACACCCGGCCGCAGGTGCTCTTCGCTACGGCTGTCGCGCCAAAGGCGTTTGCCCAGTACAATGGCGATCGTCAAGGGCACAAACGTGTGCGACGACAAGCCCAGCGCAATCAGCAGCGGAATGCTGATGGGATACAACGGCACCACGTAGAGCGCCAGGTAAACAAACAACCAGAAGCCAAACGCCAGTCCGGCGTAAAGCACTTGCTGCGCCCGCACCGACAGCACCGCTTTCCAGGCGTAGGCCACCATTGCCACCCCGACGCCCACCAGCGCCCAGCACAGCCACGCCGTCGATTGCTGAAAAACGGCGAAGCTGCGGTTCAGTGCGTAGGCACTCAGGAGCCAAAGCAACAGGCCCAGCCACCGCGCCGGCCGGTGTTCGGAAGCGTGGGTTTTGAACAGGCCAAAGTGACCGGTGCTCATCAACACAATCCAGTAAGCGGTGAAAAGTCCGTAATGAAGCATGAACAGGACACCGCCGTTGTCGCTCGCCCATTGGCCATCGGCGAAGAGTTCGTACCACCCGAACGCGCCCGCCGATGCCAGCAAGAGTAAAAAACCAATCGTAAACGTCGAGTCCCGAAACGGCTCCAGCAGCCGGTGCCGGGGCGTCGGCGGCAAACCCGTGACAAAGGCCAGCGATCCTTCGACCGGCGGGGCGACCGGTGGCCGCGAAAGTTGGGTTGTAGTTTTCATAAAGTACTTTGTTTTTCAAAGTAAAAGATAAATAAATAATGTGTTGACGGCGGTACCCGTAGCTCTGGCAATCGTGCCGGAGCTACGTTTACAAGTTTTTGATAAACTCTTCCAGGGCGTTCAGGTGATCGGTGAAGGCTTGCCGACCGGCGGGGGTAGCCGAATACGTCGTGTTGGGTTTGCGACCGACGAACTGCTTCTGCACGGCAACGTAGCCCGATTCTTCCAGCGCCCGCAGGTGCGTGGCGAGGTTGCCGTCGGTGAGGCCGAGGAGATCTTTGAGCGCGTTGAAACTTTGGGCATCGTTGACCATCAACACCGACATAATGTTCAGCCGCGCTTTGCTCTCGAAGGCCCGATTAAACTGAGCCAGGAGGTCTTTCATGCCGTATTCCGTTCGTATTTAAGGTACATCGCCAGGCCGTAGGCAATGTGCAGGACGCCGAAACCAACGGCCCAGGTTAGGAGGTTGTAACCCGTCCAGAACAGCGATAGTACACCGAGGGTAATCTCGCAGTACCCCAGCGATTCCACATCGCGGACGGTGTACTTGCCACCGTTGAGCAGGGCCAGTCCGTAGAAAATAAGCGTCGACGGAAAGGCCAGCCAAATCAGGTTATAGTAAAGCAGCGCCAAGCAGAAAATGCCGCCCGCGGCCAGCGGCACGGCCAACGCCCACAGCAGCCGGCGCGATTGGGCATTCCAAACGGCTTGCCCCTGCCGCCGGGCTTTGCGGACGGTGAAATACGTTCCCGCGAGCAAGGCGCTGACCAGCACAACGACCGCCACTTGCACCAAAAACGCCAGCGTAGCCTCGTTGGCCGGTGCGTCGTAGCGACCGAGTCGGTTATAACTCAGGGCGGTTAACCAGTTAGTGCGCAGGCGCAGGTACACAACGGCCGCCCCGATCAGGGCAATGATACCCGCCGAAACGCCCGACAAGCCGCTGAGTGACAAAAATTTGGAGGAGCGCTCCATCAGGCTGCGGATTTCCGTCAGCGTTTGTAAATGTTCGCGCGATTCGTACATGAAAACAGGTTCAGTTTGTAGTTTATCGACCACACGGGATAAATCTCGGTGTAAACGGCACCAATCAAAAATAGATTTCCAATAACCGCCCGCCCAGCACGATAACCCCCACAACGGCGGCCGTCAATGCCACCAGCAACACCACGCCGGAAGCCATGTCTTTGACGGCTTTGATTTGCGGGTGCAGACCGGGTTGGACAAAATCACACAGCTTTTCAAGGGCCGTGTTGAAGCCTTCGGCCGCCCAGACCAAGCCGATCTGCGTCAGCATAACGGCCCACTCCAGCCGGCTCAGCCGGAGCCAGAATCCAACTGCCACCACCGCGCCGGCCGCCAGCAGGTGAACCTTGGCGTTGTTTTCGTAGCGAAACAGGTCTACCACGCCCTGCCCGGCGAAGCGGAAGCTCCGCAAGACCTTACGAACGTCGATCATCATACTCGACGTACCAATGAAACGCCACGTACAGCACCGCCAGCACGAAGCCGTAAGCCAGCGTGAGTTTAAGGCTCAGGTGGTCCTGATAAGCCGTCACCACCGCGTTGGCCAAGTCCATCGGTTTGGTCAGCACGTTCCAGCTATTCCACCGCCCGAACCGGCCGAGATAAATACCAAAGCCTGCTAAGACTTGCGCCCCCAGCATCAGCCCCCACGTCAGGCCAGAACCCACCAGCGGTCGCAGCATTCGGTGAACGGTCAGCGTGGCGTACAACCCCGATAGCAAACCCGTCAGGGCAAACAGAAACAGGGTCATGGTGTCGAACCAAACCAGTGGCTCCCCAACGTGGCGAATGTGAAACAGATCGGTGATGATGTAC
>CAXUEB010000249.1:0-1890 GCA_964249775.1 uncultured Spirosoma sp. | reverse complement strand
CGACCAACCCAGCTCCGAACAGCCAGCGGCTCCGGAACCAGGACGCCGGACCGCCCGCCTGCCGCAAATCGCGCAACACCAGCGCCACGCCTAAGGGAAAAAACGCCAGAAACAGATTCCACGTCAGCATGACGAAGAACCACCAGTTGCCCGTCATGAGGCCGCGCGCGATAACTAAGCCCAGACCAGCTACCGTCAGGCCCGCCAAGGCAATCAGCCCACGGCCCGGTTGCGCGGCCGAACTCGCCGGCAACGACGGCCGGTGGGCACCGGCCGTATTCAGTAACGTTGATGAAACGCTGTGTTGCATAAACTTATAAAGTACTTTGTGTTGCAAAGTAAGCGTAAAGAAAGAATGCCAGTCAAGCAAACTGGCAAAACTTTTTTAGCGACCGTAAAAATTAGCGGTCCCTTTGCCGCAAAGGTCAACTCCAACCCGAAGAGGTCTTTCAAAAATCTTCTGACATTAAACGCACACTGCCTCCGCCTTAATCTCCTCCACGACGGCCGGGTCGAGCAGCGTGGTCCATAATTACTTCCTTCAATTTGCGCATACTAAACACAAACTGCTCAAGGTCTTCGTAGCGAAGAAGGTCGTACTTTCGGCTGTGATAGTACTGTCGTTCTTGCAAAACGGTAAAATATAGATTGGTGCCCAGCACATAACTACCATATACCGGCTTGCCATCTTGATTCTGCGCTTGGGCAATGAGCATAGCGGTCAACATTTGAGCTTCTGGATCGACCTTATCGCCACGGCTCTTCTTGTATTCCTGCAAAAAGAAATACGGTTGACCGGGCGCGTTGAACAACGGCGTCGCCACCATGCAGTCACTGATGACGGACAGGCTATACCCGTTCACCTTCGCCGACATTTTTCGCTCGTAGAACACTTTAATGCGCTTCGGTTCTTCGATCTGCGACAAGTAGAAAAGGAAGCCGATCAAGTTGATCTTCAGTTCTTCCTCGTTCCAGTAATCACCCTCAACCTGCGCTTTGGCGTGTAAGTCGCGAAGAATCTTGGTTTCCTCGGGCGTTAGTTCGTAGGTAGCCTGTAGCCAGTTCGTAATAACTGGTCCCGGCTCGTTCGCTTCAAACCGCTGGATGGTAAACGCCCTCGCCAACGCGACAGAATCGAATCCTAAATGTTCTTTCTTGACCTCCATGCGGCAAAGATACGGCTGCTACACATCCTTTGGTAAATGCTTAACTACAAGGCAACGGAAACGCCGGACTCAATGGTCCGGCGTTTCCGTTGCCTTGTAGTTAAAGAGTCTCTAAGAAGACCTTTTAGGGTTGGCTCACACCACTCCCGCCTTGATCTCTTCTACCACGGCCGGGTCCAGTAGGGTGGTGGTGTCACCCAAGTTGGCGGTGTCGCCCTCGGCGATTTTACGTAGGATTCGGCGCATGATCTTGCCCGAGCGGGTTTTGGGTAAGCCCGTCACGAACTGAACCTTGTCGGGTTTGGCAATGGCCCCGATTACCCGGCTAACGGTCGCCAGGATGTCGCGCTTAGTTAGTTCAGCATCGTGACCCGTCGGCTGCTCGTCTTCGGTAATGACGTAAGCGTAAATACCCTGCCCTTTGATGTCGTGTGGGTAGCCCACGACCGCGCTTTCGACCACGCCCGTGTGCATGTTGATGGCGTTTTCAACCTCGGCCGTGCCGATGCGGTGGCCCGATACGTTTAAGACGTCGTCCACGCGGCCGGTGATGCGGTAGTAGCCGTCTTCGTCGCGCAAACAGCCGTCGCCGGTGAAGTACAGACCGGGATACGTCGCGAAGTAGGTCTGGCGGCAGCGTTCGTGGTCGCCGTAGGTGGTCCGTAAAATGCCCGGCCACGGAAATTTGATGCACAGGTTGCCGCTGACGCCGTTGCCCTCAATC
>CAXUEB010000248.1:0-7927 GCA_964249775.1 uncultured Spirosoma sp. | reverse complement strand
ATCGAGATGGTAGCCGAAGACTTAAACATCAGCGTGCGGGAATTTACGGTGGCGGGCGTGGCTCACGACACACTGTTTGCGCACCATTGGTTTATCGGTACTGACGACCCGGTCGACGCCGATACGCTCCGCGACCGGCTCGACGCCAAACTCAACGAGTTGAACGACGATTACGCCGTCGAACGGCGGCACGCCCTCAAAGACATTACCGTGACGGTGCTGCCGACGGCTACGTTCTACCGGTGGATGGCCGCGAAAGGTAAACTGGGTGGGCAAAACAAGTTTCCGCGCGTGCTGAAAAAAGGCTTGATTGCCGACTGGCAAGCCTTCCTGAAAGCCGAAGGATTCAACGCCGAAGTCGTGTAACCTTTCCGCAACTTATTTCCGTTTAACCCAGCGCCGAAACAATGCTTAGATGGATTGGAATCGTTGCCTTGTTGATGACCCAGGTAACGGAGTGTCAGAAGCGATCGACCGCAACGGCCTCCGGTCAACCGGGCGTGGTCGGCACGTGGCTACTACTCGAAGAAGCCAAGTCGGGGCCGGACGACCGGTTGCAGCGAAGCCCGGTTTCGGCCCTTCCGCGGCAGACGCTAACCCTAACCGAAGCGGGTCGGGTCGCCGTTGAGGGTGAACGGCTGGCCCATCTGCGTGCTTACACGGCTTACCGAGTTGATTCAACGCGGGCATTCATGGATTACCAAAACCGGCTTGTTTTCCTGCCCGAGCCAACCGACGCCGACCCACTCGCCAACTTCATTCAACGCGACGGCGACACGCTACGTTTGATTCGCCCCGGCCGGGGCGCGAGTCGGTCGACGTTTGTGCGGGTCAACTAAGCGGGTAGGCTTTACCGGTGCATAAATGGCTCGTACAGGCGCGTGTAGGCAACCTGCGCGGCAACGGCTAAGAAAACAAAGCCGGTTACGCGGTTGAAAATCGTTACGACGCGGGGCGTAAACAAGCGTTTAAGCCGGTTCGCGTAGTAGGCCAGGGTCGTCTCGGTAACGAACACGCCCAACAAACTGGCCATCATAAACCCGTATTGTTCACCAACCGAGTAGTGCATGTGGGAGCGGATATACGCCACAATCGCCACCCACGACACGAAATTAACGGGGTTGAGCGCGTTCAGAAAAAAACCCGTTGAGACGTAGTACAGGTAATTGCCGAAACGGGTTTTAGGATACGCCAGCCGGGGCGTACCTTTCAGGATATTTACTAAACCCATTGCGGTCAGAAACACGACCCCAACAACGGCCATGACCTGTTCAAACCCTTCTACCTTGGGGATAAATGACGTACCCAGCAGGGCAGCCAGCACGAAACAAATATCGCCCAGCAGAACGCCCGCGATGATTTTCAGGCCCGACCGGAAGCCGTTGTCGACACTGTTTTGAATTAAGGCAAAAAACACCGTTCCGAACGTCAGGCAAAGCGCGGCCCCGACCAGGAAGCCGTAGAAGATGGAAAGAAGCACAGGCAAACGGTTTGATTGGTTGTCGGTTCAATCACTCATGGGCAAATCCATCTGTTACGGATTGACAACCAAACGGACAAACACCCAAACAACGTTAGATTCCCCGCAATCGGGCAACGATGAGCAAGCCGCTGACGCTAAGCGCGTCGGTGATGCGGCTGGTCATGACCATCTCGACGGCTTCGGTAAGGGGCAATTTCCAGACGCGCAGGTCTTCGGTTTCTTCGGGTTCGTGCTCGCCCTGCACCAAGTCTTCGGCGATGTACAGAAAACCTTCTTCGTCGGTTGCGGAATTAGAGGTGTGAATCCGGGCAATGCGGGTCCACTGGCGGGCTTCGAGGCCGGTTTCTTCGCGCAGTTCGCGCTGGGCCGATTCGAGCGGGTCGGTACCGATTGGCGAGCCGCCTTCGGGAATCTCCCACGAGTATTCGTCTAAGGGGTAGCGGTACTGACCCACGAGGTAGGTGTTGTTGTCGGCGTCAATGGGAATCACGCCGACGGCTTTGTTTTTGAAGCTAACCACGCCGTAGATGCCCGGCGTACCGGCGGGTGTTATCACGTCTTCGTGGCGAAGGGCAAGCCAGGGGTTTTCGTACCGGACCGACGACTGGAGCGTCTGCCAGGGGTTTTCCGTACTGTTCATGCGGGCGAAAGTACAAACTTTCCCCGAACGAATCGTTACCTTTGTCGGGTCAACCATTGCTGTTAACGCTACTCCAACCGGCTGCATGAGGTCCAGTCAACAGAAAAAATACCGCTGGATGGGCGTCTCGCTGGGCCTGAGTATTGTCCTGCTGGTTCTCAAATTCACGGCTTACTTCCTGACCTCGTCCACCGCCATATTAACCGACGCCGTCGAGTCGATCGTCAACGTTTTAGCCAGTGGCTTTGCTTTCTACAGCATCTATTTAGCCGGTCAACCCGCCGACCAGAACCACCCTTACGGCCACGGCAAGATAGAATTTCTGTCGTCGGGTTTTGAGGGGGCCATGATCCTGTCGGCGGGCATCGTCATTCTTTGGCAAGCCATTTTGAGCTTTTTTGAACCCAAACAACTCGGTAACCTCGACTGGGGCCTGGCCTTGGTAGGCTTGACGGCCGTGGCCAATGCGTTTGTGGGCTGGACGCTCGTGCGGATTGGGCGGCAAACCGACTCGCTGGCCCTGACGGCCGACGGGCGGCACCTGCTCACCGACGTGTTCAGCAGCGTGGTAGTAATGGGGGGCGTCGCCTTAGTCTGGCTGACGGGGCAGCGCTGGATCGACGGTGCGCTGTCGCTGGTGCTGGCGTTTGTGATTGTTTTCAACGGCTTTCAACTCATCCGGCAGTCCGTCGAGCGGCTTATGGACGCCACCGACCTCCCAACGCTCGACCGCGTGGTGGCCCTGCTCAAGGTCCACAAAGACCGCAACTGGATCGACGTGCACAACCTGCGTGTGCAGAAGTACGGGGCCGACCTGCACATCGACTGCCACCTGACGCTGCCTTACTACTGGGCGTTGAATCAAGTGCACGAGGAAGTGCATCATTTCGAGGACACGATCAAAGCCGGTTTTCCGAACGAGGTCGAAATTTTTGTGCACACCGACCCTTGCGAACAGGCCTGCTGCCACTACTGCCGCGTAGCCGACTGCCCCGTGCGGGGTTTCGCCTTCGTGCGCGACGTGGACTGGACGGCCGAAAATTTACCCCTCAACCAAAAGCATTTTGTGCCACTCACGCCCGAATCATCCGCTTTTTAAACCGGCGTACTCAGCAGCGTTCGCAGGGCGAGCATGTTGGCCGTTGCGTCGAACACCGCCCGAACCGGAATCGAAAAGCCCCGAACGGCATAGCTGGTTACCGTGTCTTTGATGCCGAAGGTGCCTACGCAGGCGTATTCTTCGGTATCGGCGTCGATGCCGTACTGCTCAATGCTTCGGCGGATGGAATCAACGATCCAGTATTCGGCAACACCGTGGGCGGCATAGTCGGCGGATTTGGTTTCGCGGTCGATCTTTTCGGTGCTTTTGGAAAGAACTTCAGCAATGAAATCAGGAGCCGGGTAGTAGAGCTGAGCGGGCGTTATTTGCTCAGCTTTAACGGCCCCAAAATAACACACGTCCGGCCGCGTCGGCGGTCCGATCATAACTGTTGCGGGTTAATTCGACCAACGCCTTTTCGGCCCGGACGTAGCCTAACTGCCGGTCATCAACGTAAATACTGAGCAGGCGAGCCAGTAAAAGCATTGCCGAATTGTGCCGGTCGAGGGCGGGCGCATGCACCACAATTTCACCGTTGATAAATTCGGCTTTTTTGTCTTCATCCAGCCATTCGTAAAACGCCTGTCGCTTCTGGTATTCGTTACTCAGGATGGCCTGCGCCCGTTTTAGAATGAGCGGAGCTTGGGGCGTATCTAAAATTTGGAGCAGCAGTTCGGACATGGTAACGATTCTATTTATCAACTATAGTGATTCGCCATCGGTTTGTCCTTGCAAGAGTGAATGGGACCGCCGGTGCGGTGCTACTTATTCCTTCGCGTTTTTCAGGTAAGCAATGCTCAGCGGCACCTGAATACGTTCCTGATTGCTTTCGTCTTCGATGAAGTAATGTTGGATACCCACCCGCTTAGCGGCTTTTAACACGGCGGGCATGTCAACCTGCCCCTGCCCCAGTACCACGTCGTTTTCAGCGGGCGTGCCGCCGGTTAGGTCGCCTTTTACGCCCTTTTTCAAATCTTTCAGGTGCATCAGCTTCCAGCGGCTACCGTACTTGTTCAACAGGGCAACCGGGTCACCCCCGCCGTGCGTAACCCACAAAATGTCCATTTCGTAGGAAACGTAGTCAGGGTTGGTGTTCTGCACCATGTAATCGAACAACGTCGGTTGCTTACCGCCCGCGCCCGTCACGCCAGTTTGGGCGGCCGGTTGGAACTCAAAGCCGTGCGTATGGTAACAGAACGTAAGCCCGTTTTCTTTCAGGACTTTGCCGACTTGGTTAAAATCAGCAACCGCTTTTTGGGCATTCTCGAACGTAAAAGCTCCCTTCTGGTGCGGAATCCAGGCCACCATGACGTAAGAAGCGCCCAGTTCTTTGGCCCGTTTCACCGCGTCCATCGGGTCTTTAACAATTTGCTCGTAACTGGCTCCGGTAGCTGGAATCTTAATGCCCCGCTCGTCCAACAGTTTCTTGTACGTTTCGGCCGTCATACCCTTCGGCACGCCACCTTCCATTTCGGTAATACCTAACTTCTGGATGGTGTCGAGCGTCGCGACCACGTCCTTTGGAAACCAGTTGCGGTACGTATACGCCTGCACGCCCAGCGGAAAGGTGTATAGTGGTTTCCCGGATTGCGCCGAGACCGGATCAAAGTGGATTAGTAAAGCGGTAGTTAACAGCAGGGAACCAATGAGTTTTTGCATGATAAGAATAGGTTGTTTCGAGCTTACACCACTTAAAGACGTTAGCGCAAACAACCTACTTTTGAACTCCGTTCCGCGCGAACGTTGACAAATCTGCGTTGGTGCCGGCGGAGTAAATAACAATGGGCGAATTACCTACTTATTGTGGTTACTTGTGCGTATCTTGCTTCTTATGCTAAACCGCTTGCTGCCGTTTCCTGCCAAACTCGTCCCAACCCTCGCGCTAACGAGTCTGCTGATTGGCCTGAGTACGTGCGTGACTTCCTTTGAACCGACGCTCAATCCCAACACCGATTTGCTGGTGGTGGAAGGCATTCTGACCGACCGGCCCATCGCGCAGGCCATCACGCTCAGCCGATCCCGTTCGCGCGGAGACACCAACACCACAACGCCCGTTACCAAAGCCCAGGTACAGGTCATTGTCAACGGCACGACGACGCTGACCTTAACCGAAACCCAGCCCGGCCGTTATGAACTTAAACCGGAGCAGTTCCGGGGCCGGGTGGGCGATCGCTACCAGCTTCGTTTTCAAACAACCGAAGGTGTTCGGTATGAATCCACTACGGAAACAATGGTCGCCGTGCCGCCCATCCAGCGGGTTTACGACCGGTTCAACCCGGAAGGTCCGAGCAAGTCGGCCGACGAAGCCGCAACGCCCAGCAGCGACGTGTACATTGACTTTCAGGACCCCGGTGGGCAGCGTAATTTTTACTTGTGGCGGACCCGGCTCTACGAGCAGCAGGAATGGTGCGCCAGTTGTCAGCAGGGGCGGTACGTGATCGAAGACATTGGTCCCGTCGGCAGCGGCCCTATCAACGTCCTGGGTTGCGTCCCGGACAAGACGCTCGGCGTTTACAACTTTTATGATTACACGTGCCGGGGCTTCTGCTGGGACATTTTTTACAGCACGGGCATCAACGTCTTTGCCGACGTATACGCCGACGGCCGGCCGCAGGTGGGCCGGCTGGTAGCGCAGGTGCCGGTGTACCAGAAAGACGCGGCCCTGATCGACATTGAGCAGTTGTCGCTGACGGTCGGGGCGTATCGGTATTACAAACTTTTTCAAGACCAGACCCAGAACACGGGCACACTGGTCGATACGCCCCCCGCGCCCACGGTCGGCAACGTCCGCAACATGGCCGACCCCGACGAGAACGTAGTAGGCTATTTTTCGGCTTCATCGGTGGTTATCAACCACTACTGGCTCGACCGCAAGAACGTTCCGCTGGCCAACTACCGGGGCCTGTTCTTTGCCCTCAACCGCCGTCAGCCCAACGTGGAGCCGCCCCGCGGCAACCCGCCCGAATACGGCAAAGGCGTTCCCTCGGCCGTCTGCGTCCCCAGCCCGACCCGCACCGACGTGCAGCCGGAGGGTTGGCGCTAACTTGTTTACTGTGACCGATTTGTCTAATGCGCATCAACTCTCTTTTCCAACCGCTATTCGTCATCCTGCTAACCAGCGGATTCGCCGGTGCCCAAATCGTGACGCTTAGCGGCATCGTGCGCGACTCAGCGACCAACCAGCCGCTGACCGGAGCCTCGGTGGTGGTCGACTTCAACCGGTCCGGTACGACTGCCACCAACACCGACGCCCAAGGGCGCTATTCGCTTGATGTACAAGCCGGTGAGCACCATTTAGCCGTTCGGTACGTGGGCTACAAACCGTTCCGTAAAAATATTCAGTTGCAGGGCTACCGGCAGACGATCAACGTGAAATTACCCTTAGTGGCGAGTCAGTTAGAGGAAGTTATCGTGACCAGCAAAGGCTTCGACCGCAACGTGCGCGAACCACTGCTGGGCGTTAGCCGGATCAGCGTCGAAACGCTGAAGAAACTACCCGCAGCCTTGGGCGAGGTTGATTTGCTACGGGGTTTACAGATGCTGCCCGGCGTGACGAGCGTGGGTGAAGCGGCTAACGGGGTCAACATCCGGGGCGGCACCACGGACCAGACCTTGATCTTGATCGATGACACGCCCATCTTCAACCCCACGCACATGTTCGGACTGTTTTCGGTGTTTCCGACCGACGCCGTTAACGGCTTAGACTTGTATAAAGGCAACGTACCCGCCCGTTACGGCGGGCGCACGGCCTCGGTGATGGACATCAGCCTGCGCAACCCCAGCCTCGACCAGTTTCGGCTGACGGGCGGGATCAGTGTCGTGTCGAACCGACTCACGGCCGACGTGCCCATCGTCAAAAACCGGCTGGGGGTGATGATTTCCGGGCGCGGGGCATTCAACGATTTTCTCCTGCCGTGGGTGTCGCCCCGGCTCAAGGGCATCCGGGCGCAGTTCGGCGATCTGGTCCTGAAGGCGTTCTGGCGCGTGGACGACCGCAACACGGTGACGGCCATGACCTACCTCAGCCGGGATTTCTTCCAAACGCAACTGCTTGGCAGTTTGCCCAACATCAACGCCACCGCTTCGCAGTACGATCACCAGACGACCAACGCGATGGTACGTTGGCTGCGCGTGCTTTCGCCCCGGCTGACCCTGCAAACGACCGCCACCTCGACGTATTACGTACCCCAGATTCTCTTGCCCGAGCTGAATTCGACCAACAAAGTCCGGCTGCGGTCGGGCGTCCGGCAACGGCAGTTCAAGTCAAATTTGAACTACCAATTCGAGCAACAAAAGGTAGAAGTCGGCATCGGAGCCACGCACTACCGGATCGAGCCGGGCGCGCTCCAACCCGGCACCAGCCCGAGCGTCAACCCCATCACCACGCCCACCGAAAACGCGGTCGAACTGGCCCTCTACGCCGACGATGAATGGAGTATTTCGCCCAAGTTGGCTGTGTCGTTGGGCCTGCGCTATTCGCAGTTTGGCGCAATGGGACCGGGCGTGGTCCGGCGCTACACGGCGAACGACGCCATCGACGAGTTTTCGGTGATTGACTCGACGCGCTACCGGCCGGGACAAATCAGCCAAAGCTACGGGGGTCTGGAGCCGCGGGTGGGGCTGCGCTACGAACTGTCGCCCAACTCGTCGGTCAAGTTTGGGTAAACCTGATGCGGCAGTACTTGCAAGTCGTAACCAACACCAC
>CAXUEB010000247.1:4713-8030 GCA_964249775.1 uncultured Spirosoma sp. | reverse complement strand
ACCGTAACCAACGACGGAAGTGACGGACTTACCTATACCATGACCGGTTTGTTGCCGGCGACGACCTATGAATGGCGTGTGGCGGGCGACTGTGGCGGGGGCGACCTATCGGCTTACCTGCCGACGCAAACGTTCCAGACGAACTGCCCGGCCGTGTCGAATGTCCGCATCGAAGGTGCCAGCCCCACGCAGGTCCGGCTGTCTTGGTCAACGACTTCGGGGGCGCTGTTTTCCGGCACGTACAGCCTGCAATATCGGCCGGTCGGCACCGTCGTCTGGACAGAAATCAACGGACTGACCACGCCGGCCGCGTCGCTGACGGGATTGCCGACGAACCGAACCTATGAATACCGAGTCCGGGCCGATTGTGGGTCGGGTGGGGTATCGGCCTATTCATCCGGCAATACGTTCACTACCCGGTGCAGTCCTCCCAATTTTACCCAGACAACGATGGGTCAGGATATAATCACGACAAGCTGGTCAATGGGTTCTGAGGAGCCACTACCGGTCGATCTGCAATGGCGGAGAGAGGACATCCCCAACTGGACGGATGTTCCGGGTCTGACGGGATCGACGTATTCGCTTGTCGGCCTGATGCCGAACACGACCTACGTTGTTCGGCTGCGGACCCATTGTACGGCTGCGGAACGTTCAATCTATTCGGATTCGCAGCTGTTCCGAACGTATACGAATTGGGCGAACGTATACCTCTTAATAAATGGCGTTTCGACCAACACGGCCTGGCTGAGCCGGTCAAACCCATCCGATGGCCGGACCTACGTATTCCAATCGCGCGTTCTGAACGCCCCCGCCTGGGTTACAACCGGCCCGGTAACGGCTGCCAACTACCAGTTGATGAATCTGCTGCCCAATACTACCTACGAAGTCCGGACTGGCCTGATTGAAACGGGCGGAGTGATTGCGTATAGCACGACGCGAACCTTCCAAACGACCTGCGCTCAACCGGGGACGCTGAACGCCGTCAACGTCACCACGGCTTCGGCGCAACTGACCTGGACCAGCACGGGCCTACCCGTCACCGTGCAGTGGCGGGCGGGCGGAGCCGCCGATTGGGTTACCGCAACGGGCGTGACGGGCAGCGCGTATTCCTTGACGGGCTTAACCAATAATACCACCTACGAGTGGCGCTTGCAAACCGTCTGTTCGTCCGAAGCGGCTTCGGTGTTCGTCTACGGTTCTACGTTCCGAACGCTCTGTCGAATGCCCGAAGTGCCGAATACCTGGGCTGTAACTACGAATTCGGCGCAGCTTTCCTGGAACGGAGTTAACTCTGGTGCGTCGTACAGGGTGCGTTACCGACCGGTGGGGACGTCGGTGTGGACGACGGTAACGGGCCTAACCAGCGTGAGTTACGTTCTGACGAATCTTCAGACTAATACCACCTACGAATGGGGCGTCGCCGGCGACTGCGGCCCGGACCAGACGGCCTCGGACGGCAGCACGGCGTACACCGCTTCGCAACTGTTTACGACGCAGTGCAGCCCACCGACAAACGTATTTGCGAACGTGCGGACGCCGGACCGGGCGGTGCTTTCCTGGTTCGGCGCGGAACCAGCCTACCAACTCGACTGGCGCGAACAAGGCACTTCAACCTGGACAAGCGTTATGAACGTTACCACGCCCTACGTGTTGACGGGTTTAACGAACGACCGGACGTACGAATGGCGGGTGCGTAGTAGCTGCGCCGTCGCCACCAACGGGCCGTTCGTGACCGGCAACCTATTCACGGCGCGGTGTTCGTTCGATATGTACAGTTCCGGAACGGCATCCAATATTTCGTCCCAATCCGCCCGGCTCTACTGGGTTCCCCAACTCCTGACGAATTACCGGCTGCGCTGGCGAGCCGCGGGCAGCTCAATGTGGACCGTTGTCACAAGCGCAACATCGCCTTACCCCTTAACGGGCCTGACCAATAACACCTATTATGAATGGCAGCTTGGCACGGATTGTCAGTCAGCTTACGCCAGCGTACAAACCTTCCAAACCCGTTGTAAACCGCCTTCCAACTTCCGCGTCGAGACACTGACGACCACTTCGGCTCAACTGCGCTGGAATCATTCGGGTGAGGAAACGAGCTACGAACTGCAATGGCGCGCGCTGGGCAGCACCGCCTGGAATGCCATTGGGGCCCTAACCGATACGACGTATACCCTTACGAACCTAACCAATAAAACAACCTACGAATGGCAGGTGCGTAGTCAGTGCGCGAACGGGAGCGGGTTTGAAACTACTGTATCGTTTACCACGGCCGACAACTGCGCTTCGGGGCTTTACACCCTCCGCACCGGCTCTTGGGACGACCCTGCCGTGTGGTCGTGCAGCCGCCTACCAACCGCCAGTGACCCGGTGCAACTCCGCCACCGTCTGACGCTGCCGAGCGGCTACACGGCCCGCGCCCGCGTCGTTCAGTATGGTCCGGGAGGAGTGCTCTCGTTCGGAACGGGCGCGCGGTTGCGGCTGGGGGAGTGAGTACCTTAACATGAATTTGGCGTTAGAACTCCTTTCAACCGTTTACTAAGATTTAACATCTCACGTTTTTAACACCTATCCGCTCCGCAATCCGCTTCGGCGACGACTTCGGTTTCGAGCGTGGCGTGGCGGATGTTGCGGTGCTCAAGCCGGTGCCGGGCGTCGTGCTTAAGCACCGTAATTTGCGCGTCGGTCAGGCCGTTCGTCAGCACGAGGTGAGCGGTAAGCGCGTTTTCGGTCGTGCTCATGGCCCAGACGTGAACGTGGTGTACGTCGCGGACGCCCGGCACAGTGCGGAGGTCAGCCATGACGCCGGTTAGGTCAACGTCGGTCGGAACGCCGTCCAACGACAACCGAACGCTGTCGCTCAGCAGCCGCCACGTTGACCCAAGAATGACGAACGCCACCACTAAGCCAATCACCGGGTCAAGCCAGGTCCAGTTGGTACAGCTAATGACGATACCGGCCACCACCACGCCCAGCGACACCAGCGCGTCAGCCAGCAGATGCAGATACGCGCCCCGGACGTTCAGGTCGTGGTCTTTGTCCCGAAAAAACAGCAGGGCCGACGCCGTATTGACCACGACACCTACCCCGGCTACCCACGCCACCGGCCCACCCGCGACGGGTTCGGGGTGCCGAAATCGCTGCACGCTTTCCCAGAGGATGGCCCCGATGGTGACCAGCAGAATGACGGCGTTGATGAGCGACGCCAGCACGGTACTTTTCCGAAAGCCGTAGGTAAAGCCGGGCGTTTGCCGCACCCGCGCCAGCCGAAACGCCCGCAGCGAAATGAGCAGCCCGGCTACGTCGCTGAGGTTGTGGCC
>CAXUEB010000247.1:695-4703 GCA_964249775.1 uncultured Spirosoma sp. | reverse complement strand
GATGAGCGCTACTGAGTTGTAGTAAACGCCCAGCCCGAACTCGACCGCCACGTAGCCCGCGTTCAACACCGCCCCGATGACGAGCGCGGTGTTGATCGACGTTAACGTCACCGGGCCGTGTACGTGGGGTCCGTGGGCGTGTTCGGCGTGGGAATGCCCACCGTGGTCGTGCGTCATTACAGTTTCAACTTAAAACCACCGTTAATGATTCGCCCGTCGGTCGGCGCGTAGATGTCTGTCACGAAGGTGGGCGCACTTACGGAACCTGTCACCAACGACTCATACCGGGACTGCCGGGCGTCGAGGAAGTTTTCAAAGTTGATAAACAGACTACCCCAGTCCCATTTGCGCTCGATCATGTAACCGACCAGCCAGTAGGGACGGGTGGTCGTGCCGTTCGACCGTTGCTGCCGACCCGTGTAGAACGCTTCAAAACCGGTTTTGAGCCGTTTGGTTTCGTACAACGTCGTTGAATACAGCCGGTGTCGGGCCGTCAGGGGCTGAACGTCGTTGAGAAAATTGTAGCGTCGTCGGGTGTCGATAAACGAATAGCCCAGGAAGGCGTGAATGTCGTGGTACACTAACCGTACGTTCGTCTCAAAGCCGCGTGTATCAATGTGGCCGTTGGCGTTGATAAACTGGTACGGCTGATCGGACGGCTCACCGCCCACCAGCACAACGGGCCTTTCTAACCGCGTGTAAAAAAATAGTTGGTTGATGGACAATTCGGTTTCGTCGCCCAGTTCGGTGCGGTAATTCACGTCCCAGTTCAAACCACTGGAGGTTTCGGATCGAATGTTCGCAATCGATACTGTGAATACGTTACGAAACGACAGCCGCTCGGCGTCTTCGGTGAAAATCGTCGGCGCTTTGTAACCCAGTCCACCGCCCAGCCGGCTCGTCCAACGTTCCGAGGCCCGGTACAACAGGGAAAAACGGGGTAACAGAAATACCTTAGGTTGAAGGCGGTTATCGTTGCTGTTCGGACGCATCGCAACCGCGTCGGTGCGCAGGCCGGTTTCTAAGCTCAATTGCTCCGAAAGCGTCAGCGTGTTCTGAACAAACAAGCCTGCAATTGCCTGTCGGTACACGATGTCGTTAAGGACAAAAGCAACCCGTGGACTTTTGTCCCGGAATTCATCCGTCCACAGGTTCGCGCCGATAATCCAGTCCGCTTTGGGCCGGTGTTTGAAGTAGCTGAGTTCCGAAAACGTCGAAAGCTGATTGCCGTCGAAGCGGTAGTCGGTGACCGACGTTCCGACGGCCAGCGTGTGGGGAATCACAATGGCCCGCCGAAACTGCGAAACGCTATTTTTGACGGTCAGCGATGCCGAGTTGGCAAAGCGTTTGTCTAAGCGAAACTGCGTGGCCACGCGCCGGGAATCGTTTACTTCGGTATAGCCTTCGGTGGTTGACTCCCGAATGGTGGGTAGGTAGCCGCCGGTCCGGTCTTCGTTGCTCAAGATCAGTCCCGCCGACAGCGTCGTGGTTTCGTTGGGATACCAGAACAGTTTGGGCTGCAAGGTTGTCCGGC
The DNA here is from genome assembly GCA_964249775.1 of uncultured Spirosoma sp. Classification (GTDB taxonomy): domain Bacteria; phylum Bacteroidota; class Bacteroidia; order Cytophagales; family Spirosomataceae; genus Spirosoma. The sequence goes on along the minus strand of CAXUEB010000247.1, from coordinate 3,169 downwards.
TGATTTGCGGAATGTCCGAGAAACCGTCGCGGTTAGGGTCGTAAGCGCGTTGGCGGTTGTGCGTCGCGTATACCGTAACGCCCAGTTTGCCCCATTTTTGGGCGTAGTAGCCGTTCAAGTCCAGGCCCAGCGCCGATGTGCCGTTGACCAAGAACGACAACTCGCGCTCGTCGGTCGGATTTTTAGTCACTAAGTTGACCAGCCCCGCAATGGCCCCGCTGCCGTAGAGCGTCGACTGACAACCTTTGATGACCTCGACCTGTTGCAGATTCAGGGGTGGAATTTGCAGAATACTCAACCCGCTCGCAAACCCGCTGTAGAGCGGCAAACCATCTTGTAAAAGCTGGGTGTAGCGCCCGTCTAAACCCTGAATCCTGAACGTCGCGTTGGCCGACGTGACCGATGTTTGCTGCACCTGAATGCCGGTGCTTTCGCGCAGAATAACCGAAATGTTGCCCGGCTGCATGTTGGCTTTTTCGTCTAATTCTTCGCCGTCGATCACTTCCACACGCGTCGGCTCGTCGGCGACGGTCCGGCCGGTGCGGGTCGAGGAAACCACTACTTCGTCGAGTTCTTCCTCGGATGGTTCCAGCGCGACGCGCAGCGTGTCGGCGGTTGGGACGGTGACGGTTTGGTTAATTGTCTCAAAACCAACCGCCGAAAGGCGAAGCCGCTGCGCACCGGCCGGTACGTTACGCAGTTGGGCGAAGCCGGTAGAATCAGTGGCCGTGCCGTTGGCCGTGCCAGTCAAGAGAACCGTAGCGCCCAAGACGGGCTGTTGGGTCAGTTTATTTCGGACCGAGATTCGGAGCGTGTCCTGTCCAAACGCGGCCGTTGTAATGAATAAAAATAAAATAACGTTTTTCATTTTGTCGAAAGGATACAATGAGACCATCCAGCCGTATAGATGACCGGCCGAAATAAAATCCACGAAAAACGTTTAAAGCTTAGGCGGTTGCCAAACGGATTGGTCTACGTCGTCGTGCTGAATCGGCTGGTACGCAAAAACGAGACGTGACAGGAGAAGATAAGACGGACTGCCCGGCAAAACGCTCATCAGCGGCTGCGGCACCGTAAAGCCAACGCACGTAGCGCAGTGGCAGAACGGGCTGCACGGGGCTTCGTGGTCTTCGGTCTCGTCGTGCGGGGCCGGAACGCCGGCGGCCGGCGTCCCGGTGGTCGTGGCTGCGCGGGCGTGGCAGGCCGCGTCGGGGCAGGGTAGTCCCGTCAGCACCAGCACGTACATCGCTAAAAGCCAGATCAGCCGCTTCATGGCGCAAAAGTACGGCCCGGCTTTGTGCAACCGGTAGGCAAAAACAAACTGCTGATGGAGATTTTAACAGGAATGGCAACTGCACTGCTTGTTACTCCTGGCTTTCTCGAAGCCCTCCTGCCCTTCTCTGAACGCAAAATAGGCCAGCCCCAGCGTTCCGATGGTGTCGATGTGGGGCAGGTTCGTTAGTTCGTAAAGGCCACTGGATGCTAATAAAATGAAAGACATATAAAGGCACACGTTGGTACACTGGGCATCCGCTATGATTGCCTTGGAATGCAAGCGCCGACCAACGGCCGTTTTACCGACTACCAACGCCCACATAACGGCAATCGAAACAAGCGAGATGATGAAACCCCAAACCGTGGTCTCCGGCTGGTGCCCCGTCCAGACGTTATAAGCAGTGGTACTGAGCAAACCCGCGACCAACGCGTAAAACGCGAAACCAGTCGTACGAAGGGCGTTCCGTTCAAACGCATCCCGGTTGCTGTCTGGCCGCTGACGCATCCGCCAGGTCATGTGCGCAACGCCGATTCCCGAAACGACTTCAATGAAGCTATCAATACCGAAGCCAAACAGAGTTAGACTTTCGTCTTGGTAGCCAAAATAGGTTGAAAGGAAGCCCTCCAGCAGATTATAAACAATCGTAAAGACCGCCAGCGCAAACGCCCTTTGGTACAGGCGAAACTGCGGTTGATTGGTGAGCGCGGTTGCGGTATCCATCACAAAGTCAGAACGCATTAACCCGTAACGAGGTTTTAAGTGGTACTACGGCTTTACCTTTGCCGACGTAGTCACACAGTATTAACCCGTACGTTTTATGAAATCGTATCTTTTGCTGCTGATAACGGTTATTGGCCAATCCTGCGGCCTGCCAAACGGTGACAAATCGCATAATCACGGTGCACGGCACGAGCACGCTACTGGAAGCAGCCAAAGCGCGACGGCTGCGCTGGAAGGTGAGGTTCTGGCCATTCACGACAGCGTAATGCCCAAGATGAGTGATATAATGCGGCTCAAAAAAGCGGTGTCGGCGAAAGTTGAGCAAGCGGACCAGGCAACCCTCAAACAACGGGGCCTGACCCTGCGTCGCCAGTTGGACGAGGCCGACCGGGCGATGATGGACTGGATGCACCAGTACAACGCCGATACGCTGGCTAAACTCGACCAAGCCAAAGCCACCGAGTATTTGCGGGCCGAA
>CAXUEB010000247.1:0-685 GCA_964249775.1 uncultured Spirosoma sp. | reverse complement strand
GATTGAGCGCGTACAAACCCAAATGCAGACCAGCATTGCCGGGGCCGAGGAGTTTGTGAAGGCATCGAAGCCCTGAGCAGGTCAGGAACCAATCAGGCCTGCAACGGGCTGATTGGTTCCCACTAAGGCATCTGCCACCACGCCCTGCGCCCGCAGCAACGCCTTGGCGTAGGGCTGGTACAGCACCCGGCCGGGCGGGGTAGTGGTGAGGTTGGCGTCCCACAGGCCGGAGCGGTGCCACTGGTTAGGGTGATCCCAGTCGGGGCGGTCGACGATGGGGTACAAACATACGCCCCAGAGCGGCACACCCGCCCGCACGACGGCCGCGCATTCGCGCCCAATCATGTCAATCCAGACCGGCCGGTCGATGCCGGGGTGGCTGGTTTCGGTCAGGGCGATGGGGCGGTTGTAGCGCCGGTAGGCTTTGGCCAGGAGCTTGCGGAAGGGTATCCAACGCGGGTCGGGTGGGGTATCGTTCCAGGGCAGAAAACTGCCCAAACCCAGCAGCCATTGGTTGTTGTAATAATAGTTAAAGCCCAGAATGTCTAAATAATCCGGTGAGCCACCCAGTTCGGGACACATCCGGCCCGCGAGTATATCGACAGCCTGAAACTGATGCTCGTCGGCCGCAGCCGCGTCGATGATCTGCTGCTCGGTGGCGTTGAGCGGAGGCACAATCTGCACC
>CAXUEB010000246.1:7693-8030 GCA_964249775.1 uncultured Spirosoma sp. | reverse complement strand
CCTCTGACCAGCCGTTCATTTCCCAGAGCATGTGCAGCAACGATTCTTTGGCAGTGTAGCCGTGGCTTTCGTAGGGTAGCAAGACCAGTTTGGTCGTTACGCCGAAGCTTTTGAGGGCGTTGTAGTAGCGCTCCGACTGGATCGGGAACGTACCCGTGTTGTTGTCGGCTTCGCCGTGGACGAGCAGGATAGGCGTCTTAACCTTGTTGGCGTTCATGAAGGGCGACATGGTGTTATACACCTCCGGGGCCTGCCAGTAGGTGCGTTGTTCGTTCTGAAAGCCGAAGGGCGTCAGGGTGCGGTTGTACGCGCCGGAGCGGGCAATACCGGCTTTGAA
>CAXUEB010000246.1:671-7661 GCA_964249775.1 uncultured Spirosoma sp. | reverse complement strand
GGGCAGGTACAGCGTCGCGGTCAGGTCCACGCCGTCGGCGCGTTTGTAGCGAAGCTGCTGTTTCTGAACGCCTTTCAACTGCGGATAGGGGTGCGGAAAGTTCGTCACCTGCACCGGCGCGATGCGGGCCTTCAGGTTGCGGATATGATAGTTCGGCTGTTCGTCGGGCGTCTCGCGGGTGGTCAGAATGACCTGCCGGGCCGCGTCCAAGATCGCCACGGGCCGCTCGAAGGCCGGAGCCTGCGACCGCCACAGCTCGCGTGTCTGCTTGGTTTTCAGGTTCAACAGACTCACGAACGGCCGGTCGCCCTGGGGTGACGCGCCCTGTTCGTTGAGCATCAAGATTTCGCTGTTTGGCAAGAGGTTCAGCACTTCACGACCGTATTGGTTGTGCTTGGTGTCGGGCCGGCCGGGGGCGGAGTAACGGTCTTCGTAGGAGCGGTCGAAGAGCACGGTGGTTTGCCCGGTCTGCGGGTTCAGTACACGCGTGATGGTCTTGCGGCTCTGCCACCACCGTTCGTTAGCCAGCGCCGTCTCCGCGTTGCCCCACTCGAAGCCACCAAAGCGGAACTGAGCCGCGTAAATTTCCTTCGGCTGGGCCGAAAACGGCGCTTCGGTCAGAAACACTTTGTCGCGAATGTCGGCCTTTACCTTCGGATCGCCGTTGTCCTGCGCGACGGTGTAGTAGACCGAAGCCGGGGCGTCGGCCCGCCAGTCAAAATTGCGTGGGCCGGTCGGCGCGCCATCCGGGCTATAAGGTACATTTTCCTGCAATGGACCGTCGTTCAGCGTCTTGACCAATTGACCGCTGATGGCGTACACGTCGGTGCGCAGCGGAAAGCGACTGACCGGCACTAAGTACGAGAACGGCGTGTGGAACGTCTCAATCATTACGTACTTACCGTCCGGCGACGGATCGGCCGACGCGATGACGCCCGGCTGACCAATGGGTGTGGCCTGCCCGTTCAGCCCCAGCCGCACCACCTGCGCCGTGGCGTAATACGTAAACTGCCCTTCGTCGGACGGACTTTTCAGCAAATCCTGGTACGTCGGCGCTTGCCCGCGCTTGCCGCCGACGTTGGCCTGCGTGGTCGGGCCAACCGGAACGCGGCTCATCTCCGGCGCTTGGCCGCGCCCAGCGGGAACAGTCTTGACAATTAGGCTTTGTCCATCGGATACCCAGCGGTAGGGAACGCCCATCACGGCGTTCAGGGCAACCGTACCGACGCGCTTGGCCGCGGCCGTAGCAACATCAGCGACGTATAAGTCAATCCGGTCGTCGGTCGAGTTGGCAAAGGCGAACTTCGTTTCGTCGGGCGACCACTGCACGTAACTAATCAGCGCCGGTCCGCCGTCGCGGCCGGCGGGCAAGCCCGTGACGGCTCGTTCGTCCTTGCTGTTTAGCTTTTTCAGCTTCAGACCCGTTACGTAACGCGTTCGGCTGGGACCGTTGTTGGCGGGGTTCATCCGCAGGCCCGCCAGCTTCAGTTCAGGCTGGGCCAGTTCGGCGATGCTGGGCGCGCCGGCCTGCTCCAGAATCAGCATCACGTCGCCCTTGCTGGTGACGCTCACGCCGGGCGTGGGGGGCACCGTTACTAAGTCGGCCAAGGCTTTGGGGGGCGTCTGGTAGCCGGTGGCGTCCTGGGCAGTGGCGACGAGCGACCGCGTGAGCAGAACGATGAGCAAAAGCCGCAGCAGGGCTTGCGGGGGTTTCGTTGGTGTATGCATCGGTTGATTAGAAAATAAGCGGAGACGGTAAAAATACGGGAATGTGGGCAACAACCGGTACTGCGACAGAAAACTGCCGGATTGACAAAGCAACCTACCAAAGAAAGCCGTAATTTGCCCCAGTATCACCGTTTACTCCATGCTTACTGATCAGCCCGTCGACGCCTTGCTTACTGAGTTGTTTGATGCGTTACCGGATGCGGCCATCTATCTCGAAGCCATTCGCGACGATCAACACCAGCTAACGGACCTTTTAGTGGCCTACGGTAACGAAAAGGGCTGCGCGCTGGTGGCGCAGGGCGTTTTTCAGGTAGACCTCGGCGAACGACTGCTGGGCGACCAGCCCGAACGTCGCCAACTGCTGCAACCCATTTTCCGGCAGTATGCCGCCCTGCTGCTGACGGGCGAAACGCAGAGCTTTGACTTCTTGAATCCGGTTCTGAACCGCATCGTGCACGTCACGCGTTCGCGCCTGGGCAACGGCATCTTAGTTGTCGTGCGGGATGCTGTTGAACAACCGCTGAATCCCCCGACGGCGTTAAACCTGACCGAACTGCTGGGTGGCATTCTGGAGGCTTCGCAGGATGCCATCTGGGTGTTGGAGGCCATCCGGGATGCCGACGGCGTTATTACCGACTTTCGTTATACGCACGCCAACCGGATGACGACCCAACAGTTTGGCTATTCCCTTAAAGACCTGCTCAGCCACACTTACCTGACGCTGTATCCGAAGGCACGGGAAGCCGGGACGTTTGAGCCGTTTTGTGCGGTAGCCGAAACGGGCCAGCCGTACCACGCGGAGTTCTACCACGGTAACCACGACGGACCGGACATCTGGTACGACATTACGGCCGCTAAACTCGGCGATGGGGCGGTCGTCACGGTCAAAGACATTAGCGAGCGCAAGCGAATTGCCTTGCAGACCGAGCAGCAGGCTAACTTCCTCAACAACGTTCTGGAAGCGTCGCCGAACGGAATCGTCGTCGAGCGGGCCATCCGGGATGCCGAAGGAACTATTGCTGACTTTCTGATTGTGTCGGCCAATCAGCAGGCGGCCGCTATGGTGCAGACGACCGTTGAGCAGTTGGTTGGCCATCGGGATCTGGAACTGCATCCGCGCCTGCGCGAATCGGGTTTCTTTGACGCCTACGTCCGGACCATCGAAACCGGCGAATCGCAGGCGGGCGAACTGCGTTATACCATCAAGGAGCGGGATTTCTGGATTAACGTAGTCACCCGCAAACTCAACGACGACGAGTTGGTCATTACCTTCTCCGATGTGTCGGAAATTAAACGGGTGCAACAGGCCCTTGAGCGGGCCGCGAGTGACAACAAGCGGCAGGCCGACCTGCTCAACAGTGTGCTCAACGGCTCAATCAACGGTATTATGCTGTTAGAGTCGGTGCGGGATGAAACCGGCCGCATCGTTGACTTTACGTTCCGCTCGGTCAACGAAGCGGCCTGCCGCATGACTAACCGAACGGCCGATGAATTAATTGGGCAACGGCAATTCACGCTTTACCCCGGTAACCGCGAATCCGGCCTGTTTGACTTGTACGTGCGCACGACTGAAACCGGCGAGCCGGGCCGCACGGAAGTGCACTACAACCACGACGGGCTGGACTTCTGGCTCGACGTATCCGCGCAGAAGCTGGGCGACGGCTTCGTGGTGACGTTTACCGATGTATCGCTCGTAAAGCGGGCGGCCCAGGCGATTGAGCGGTCCGCGGCTCAACTGCAAAACGTCATCAACCTTTCGCAGACTGCCATTTTTCTGTTAAGCCCGGTATACGACGAAACCCACGCCATCACCGATTTTGCGTACGACGCGCTGAATCAGACGCTGGCCGACTACGTGAACCAAACCCAGGAAACGATGATTGGTACGCCCGTGAGCCGGTGGTTCCCAACGTATAAAACGCAGGGTTACAATTTTGGGCGCTACTGCGAGGTGTTTAAGACCGGTCAGCCGCAGCGGTTCGAGATCCATTACAGTGCCGACGGTATCGATAGCTGGCTCGACGTATCGGTGGCCCGTATCGACCAGCAGGTGCTGGTAACGTTCATCGACTACACGCCCTTAAAAAAGCTTCAACAGCAGTTAGAGAATTCAGCCGCCGAACTCCAAACCGTTATCGACACCTCGCAAACGGGCATCTTTCTGTTTAGCCCGGTGCGGAACGAGGACGGTGCGGTGGTGGATTTCCGCTTTCGGGTGGCCAACCGGCAGTTGGCGTCGTACGTTGGGCAGGAGCCGGAAGCCGTCATCGGCGCGTTGGGGAGTACGTGGTTTCCCGGCTACAAGACCAACGGCCTGTTCGACGCGTACCGCAAAACATACCTGACCGGCGAATCCCAACGCTTTGATTTTCACTACAACAGCGACGGCATTGACGTCTGGCTCGATATTCTGGCCACTAAAGTTGGCGACGAAGTGCTGGTTACCTTCGGCGACTACACACCCCTGAAGCAACTCCAGCAGCAACTTGAAGCGTCGGTGGTTGACTTGCAACGCTCGAACCGCAATTTGGAGCAGTTTGCCTACGTCGCCAGTCACGATTTGCAGGAGCCGCTGCGCAAAATTCAGGCCTTTGGCGATATCCTCCAGAACCAGTACGCGCCGGTGGTTGGTCTCGAAGGGGCCGACATCATCCGGCGCATGCAGTCGGCTGCTAACCGGATGCAGGTGCTTATCAAAGACGTGCTGGCTTACTCGCGCGTTGCAACCAAGCGCGAATCGGTCAAGCCGGTTGCCTTGAATCAGTTGATCAACGGCGTCTTGAACGATCTGGAAACGGCCATCGACGACAAGCAGGCCGTCGTGACCGTGGAGCCGCTACCGATTCTGAACGGCGACGCGCCCCAACTGCGGCAGTTGTTTCAAAACCTGATTGGTAACGCGCTGAAATTTGCCAAACCGGGCGAACCACCGGTGGTCTACGTAACGGCCCACCTCATTGCGGGCCGGGACGCGGACGTGCCCGTATCGGCCGGCGATCAGAACCGGCTGTTTTACCAGATTGACGTCAGGGACAACGGAATCGGCTTTGAAGCCCAGCACGCCGAACGCATCTTCCAGGTGTTTCAGCGGCTCCACGGCCGGAACAGTTACGAAGGAACGGGCATTGGTTTGGCCATCGTGCAGAAGGTAGTTGAGAACCACCAAGGCTACATCCGGGCCGAAAGCCGGCCGGGCCAAGGCGCTACGTTTCGACTGCTGCTGCCGGCGTAAAGCGAGAACAGGCATCAGCAGTAAGTACATAGTCACAGAATAGCTTATCGGGCGTTGACTGCCAATTTATCGTCGACGGTTTCGTTACTTTGGCGACAGAATCAATCTGAGTATCTTCATGCGTATCCTCCTTGTACTGACGAGTCTGCTGATTTTCGGCTCGTGCAAGCTTACGACTCCCGCCGTCTTCACTGCTCAATTCGTGTCCGAACCCACGGCCACGGCCGTAGCTGCCGGGCAGATTGACGAAATCTCGGGCATGGCCGACAGCCGTAGTCAGCCCGGTAACCTGTGGACGCATCAGGACAGCGGCAGCCCGGCTCAGCTTACGCTGCTGGGCTACGATGGGAAGGTGAAAGGCAACGTCCGCATTCCTAATTTTAACAACCGCGACTGGGAAGAACTGGCCCTTGGACCCGGACCGAAAGAAAACACGAACTACCTGTACATCGGCGACATTGGCGACAACAACGGCCAAACGGACATCTTGCAAATCTACCGTCTGCCCGAACCAGCCAACCTGCAAACGCCCGTTACGCAGGTTGAGCGCATCAATTTTCGCTATCCCGACGGCTACCACGACGCCGAAGCGATGTTTGTTGATCCGCAGACTGGAGACATCTACATCGTCTCGAAGCGGGAAGACAACAAACGCCTGTACCGCTTGAAGTACCCGCAGAACATCAACGAAGTAACCGTGGCCGAAACTTTCGGCGAACTGCCGTCGTTTGGTCAAGGCTTATCGGGCTACGTAACGGCCGGTGCCATCTCGCCCGACGGCAGTGAAATCCTCCTGCGTACCTACGCCGGCGTTTACTACTGGAAGCGCAACGCGGGGCAGTCCATCGCCGATGCGTTGCAGCACGGCAGTTGGCGTTCGCTGGTTCACCGGAGCGAACCGCAGGGCGAAGCCATCTGCTTCGACAAAGACGGGAAAGGCTTCTTTACCCTCAGCGAACGCGCCACCGCGTCGTCGGTGAATTTGTATTATTACGCCAAGCAATGAACCAAAGAATGAAAGAGTGAAGTTACATCGGCACGCTCTTTCGCTCTCGCACTCTCTATGAAAACCGCTGCTGTCATCGGAGCCGGGATTGCCGGGATTGCATCGGCGATTCGACTGGCCGTGAAGGGTTACGCCGTCGACGTGTTTGAGGCCAACGCGTATCCGGGCGGTAAACTTTCGACGTTTGATTTGGAAGCACCGGATGGCCGGGGCGTTTACCGCTTCGACGCGGGGCCGTCGCTGTTCACGATGCCGCATTTGGTGGACGAGTTATTTCAGCTCGCGGGGAAAAATCCAGCGGATTATTTCCAATACGTCACCTTAGCCGAAACTTGCCGCTACTTCTGGGACGATGGTACGCGGCTGACGGCCTGGGCCGACCAGGACCGCTTCGGTCGCGAAGTTGAGCAAGTGCTGGACGAACCCGCCGAACACCTGCACGCCCACCTGCGCGACAGCGCCCGCAAGTACGACGTAACCGAAAAGCTGTTCCTGCACCGCTCGCTGCACCGGGCGTCGACCTGGCTCAACCGCGACGCCCTGCGTGGCTACGTTAACCTACCCCGGCTGGGCGTGTTCGGCACGATGAACGCGGCCAACGAACGGCGCTTCCGCCACCCCAAGCTGGTGCAGTTGTTTAACCGCTACGCCACCTACAACGGCTCCGACCCGTACCAAACGCCCGCTACGCTGAATATCATTCCGCACTTGGAATACAACATCGGCGCGTTCTTTCCCAAAGATGGTATGATCGGCATTACTAACAGCTTAGTCCGGCTGGCCGAAGGTTTGGGCGTTCGCTTCCACTACAAGACCCGCGTCACGGAGATCGTGACGGAAGGGAAGCGGGTAGCGGGGGTGCGCGTTTGTAGCGGGGGGGCCCAACACCCCCCCTCCTCGCCCGCGGGTGGCCACTGTGCGGCCACCCGCCGCCGACTGCGGCGGCCGGCCAGCTGGTGGTCGGGTCAGACCGGCTGCAGCTGATCGTTGACGACCAGGCCCTGCTCGACGACCTCAACCCGTA
>CAXUEB010000246.1:0-661 GCA_964249775.1 uncultured Spirosoma sp. | reverse complement strand
GGGGGGGCTGTGGGCCCAGCGCTACATACCGAGCTACGTGAAGCCTCGCTTGTCGTTTCCAACATGGACGTGGTCAGCACGTTTCGCAAGCTGTTGCCGAACGCGCGGCAGCCGGAGCGCATTCTGCGGCAACCCAAGTCGAGTTCGGGGCTGATTTTCTACTGGGGTGTTCGACGCGAGTTTGCCGAACTGGGTTTGCACAACATTCTGTTTAGCAACGATTACCGGGCGGAATTCAATCATTTGTTTAACCGCAACGAACTCCACGACGACCCGACGATTTACCTCAACATTACGTCGAAACACAAATCCGACGACGCCCCACCCGGCTGCGAAAACTGGTTTATCCTGCTCAACGCGCCCAACAATACTGGTCAGGACTGGGACGCCGTGATTGCCCGCGCCCGCCGGAACGTGATTGACAAACTAAGCCGCAACCTCGGCGTTGCCGTCGAACCACTGATCGAAGCCGAGGCCGTGCTGGACCCGCGCACCATCGAATCGCGCACGTCGTCGTCGCAGGGGGCGCTCTACGGCAACAGCAGCAACAACCGCTTCGCGGCTTTCCTGCGCCACGCTAACTTCTCGCGGGAGTTCAACAACCTGTACTTCGTCGGCGGCAGTGTTCATCCGGGCGGGGGCATTCCGTTGTGCCTGCTGT
>CAXUEB010000245.1:4873-8170 GCA_964249775.1 uncultured Spirosoma sp. | reverse complement strand
GAGTAGATCGTCACGCGCTCGTCCACAATCTTATCGCCTAAGCGCGACTTACCACCCTGTTTGCTGAAGTACGAGCGGCCTTCGTCGGCCGAGCGGGCGTCCATGTTAAAAAAAACGTTTTCGAGCAGCACCACAGCCGCTGTTGGCTCCAGGATGACGGTGTATTTACCCGGTTCCAGCGCCCGCGCGTCGGCCGAACCCCGCGCCTTTTGGATGGCGACATTCGTAGCCGAGGCCGTATCTAACTTACCAAAATCGCTGTAGCCGCGCGCCACGTAACCCGACCCTTTGCCGTCGTTGGTGCGGACAGTCAGCGAAAAATTTACGTTCGTGCTGGGGTAGTAGGCAAACAACCCCCTCGAGTTAATCATCGCCGAAAAACCCCGGCTGTCCTGCATGAAACCGGCGGCCACGAGGTTCGCATCCCGCGTGAGCTTAAGGCTTTTGGCCACGGCGTCGGCCCGAGCGTCGGGCGTTACGTTGGCGGTTGACTCGAAATAGCCGTTCGGCTTTACGTACTGCTGCGGTTCCAGTACGCCCACGTATTCCGGGTTCTCGGGCGCGAGCCGGGCCAGTTCCTCCGCCCGACGCACGACTTTTTCAAGCGACGCGTCGTCGAATTCACTGATGGTTGACGTGCCGACCCGCTTACCAAACGCCGACTGGACGACGACGTTTTGATTCATAACTAACCCGCTGGTCGACACTTGGTTGCGGGCGTAGCGAATGTTTCCTTGTTCGCTGGCCGATAGGTAAACGGTGCACTCGTCGGCTTTGGAGTAGTTAATTACTTTTTGCAGCAGCGCTTTCGCTTCGGCTTCGGAGAGTAGGATAGGCATAAATAACTATCAATTTTGGCATTTTTCAAACAATCAGTTGCTGTTTGTACTGCCGCTCAAATTCCGCTAATGTAAGCCAGTTTACGTTGGGAAAGTCGATCTGGTTTAATGCTTTAAAATGTCCATCATTGGATACCAAGTGATGAGCGTTCGCAGCAATAGCACAATTCACAAACTTATTGTCGTCGGGATCGTCGGTGATCAAGTTGAACGCATAGAAAATTTCAACACGTTCAGTTGTGGGTATGACCGTTATAAAATTCATTACGTTTTCAGCCACTTCGACGCCATTTTTCTGCTCCATAATCTCTCGATATTCGAGCAGAATCTCGGTCGTAACACATAACCCCACTTTACCCACGACGATACTGTCGAAGAGCCACCGAAACGGCGATTTGCGACCGATTATGGCAACGAGTAGATTGGTATCAAGGACGATGCGTAACACGGTTGTGTTCGTTTGTCCAGTTTACCATATCCTGTTCCGTTAAGTCCCGCTCGTCCCAGACTTTATTCATCGCTTCGGTCGCTTTGTTAGCAAAATAATGGGCCAGCATCAGTTTGATGTCGCGTAGTTGTTCTTCGGGTAAGTGATTAGCGTATAATTTCAGCAATTCTACCTGAAGATTACTGAGACTTCCGGGTGTACTCATCAGTATCGTGTTTGCGTGTTTACGTACTTTCGGGTTTGAGTAGTTATGAACGATTGTCAGGGAAACTCAGACTCAAAAACACGTAAACATAATCTTAAATTTTCCGGGCCGTATTAATCACGTTCACCCCATTGAACCGGGCCGTGCTCGACCCGTGCGAAACGGCGCTCGACTGCGAAGGCTGGCCTTTGCCGTCGAAGAACGAGCCGCCGAGCCGGTAGTCTTTCTCGTCGCAGACCGCCACACACGAGTTCCAGAACTCCCGCGTGTTGGCCTGGTACGCCACGTCTTTCAGCATTCCGACGATCTCGCCGTTTTTAATTTCGTAGAACAACTGTCCGCCGAACTGGAAGTTGTACCGCTGCTGATCGATGGAAAACGAACCGTCGCCGATGATGTAGATGCCTTTTTGCACGTCCTTAATCATCTGCTGCACCGACAGGGGCGTTTTGCCGGGGGCCAGCGACACATTGGCCATGCGCTGAAACTGCACTGAACTCCAGCTATCGGCGTAGCAGCAACCCTGCGATTCCCGCTCGCCGATAATGTGCACCTGATCGCGAATGGCCTGGTAGTTCACCAGCGTACCGTCCTTCACCAAATCCCACTGCTTGGTTTTGACGCCCTCGTCGTCGTAACCCACCGCACCCAGCGAGCCGACCTGCGTTTTATCGGCGAACAGGTTGACCTGCTTGCTGCCGTAGGCGAAGTTTTTCGACTGCCACTTATCCAGCGTGGCGAAGCTGGTCCCGGCGTAATTGGCTTCGTAGCCCAAAACGCGGTCGAGTTCAAGGGGGTGCCCAACCGACTCGTGGATCGTCAGCCACAGGTGCGACGGGTCGAGCACGAGGTCGTACTTACCCGCTTCGACCGACTTGGCCTGGTGCTTGGCGCGGGCCTGTTTAGCGGCCGCCGTTACGTCTTCGAGCATGTCATAGCCCATGTTGTAGCGGGTCGTTACGCCCGTTACCTTGTCGGCGGGGTTAGTTTGCAGGTACTCGTAACCCATGCCGACGGGAGCGCTCAGCGCCTGCCGCGTCTCAAACTTACCAGTTTTGGGGTCAATGGCGGTCACCGTCGATTGCGGCCAAATGCGGTGAATATCCTGGTCAGCGTACGTACCTTCGGTGGTGGCTAAGTACTTCTGCTCGTTGACCATGAACAAGACCGAATTAACGAAGTTCGCGCCGTTTTTCAGGGCCGCGTCGTTGACGCCCAGGAGCAAATCGACTTTCTCTTTGATGGGTACTTCAAAGGCATTTTTGGTAATCGGCGCTTTCCAGCTCACCTCGCCGTAGCCCTTCTGCGGAGCCAGTTGCACCGGCTCTTTGGTCAGTTTGGCGTTGGCTTTGGCAATGGCGACGGCCCGCTCGGCGGCCTTAGCCATGTCGGCTTCGGTTCGGGCGTCGGCAATGGCGGCAAACCCCCAGCAGCCGTCAGCAATGACCCGGATACCGACGCCGTACGACTCGGTGTTGAGGACGTTCTGCACCTTGTTCTCGCGCGTGATAACGAACTGGTTCAGGTAGCGGCCAATCCGCACGTCGGAGTAAGTCGCGCCCCGGCTCTTGGCCGCGTTCAGGGCCGCGTCGGCTAAGCGTTTTTTGGTGGCCACATCCGCGCCCGTTTCGAGCAATGCTTCGGGCGTGACGGTTTTTGCGAAAGCAGGCAGGGACGGAAGCATCAGCCCGGCGGTTCCCAGGCCTATAAGTTGGTTAAAGTCTCGGCGGTTCATGGGGAGATGTTTGTTCGTTGGTTGGGTCGGTTGGTTGACGTTGTTGACGGTATAAAGCCCGCACTTGTTC
>CAXUEB010000245.1:4427-4863 GCA_964249775.1 uncultured Spirosoma sp. | reverse complement strand
CGTCTGAATCGATGGTTGCTGGCGGCTCGATTCGACGAATGTAAACTGGTTGGCAGGTGGGTTATGACCCAATCTGGTAATTGGTCGGCTCGTTGAATGACTTGTCCGTTGACCCGTTTGTAGACAACTCGGGGTTCGTTCGACGCATCAATGAGCGTCAACACATCGGGCCGGTCGAAGTAATGATTCAGCAGTAACAAACCGCTTTGATAACGCCCTCGTATTACGTCTTCCCGAACAAAATGTCCGCCTTGGTAATACCGGCTTTCAACCCGTTTGACCAACGTATTCAGGTGAGACGTACACAAAAAAAGTAATTCAAACGCAAAACCTGTTTGTTGAATGGCCAGAAAATACTGCCAGGTCGCTTGATCGTGCAAGTTGGTTTCTACACCGAACGACTCCTGGGCATCAAGATGTTTTTGAATACGTCGCT
>CAXUEB010000245.1:2064-4221 GCA_964249775.1 uncultured Spirosoma sp. | reverse complement strand
AACTGCCGGGCAATATCGTCGGGATTTAACTGGTTGACACCCGCGGGAATCAAATCGTAAGCCACCGTTGACTTCCCTGTGCCGTTTGGGCCAGCCACTACGTAAAAAGACGGTTTCATTAGGCAACGACTTCGATACGGCCGTCGGCGTATTCCCGAATGACTTGCCCATCCCGCTCAATCACGATGGGTAGCCCCCGGCTGAACGCCTGTTCGCGCACTTTGGCGTAAATGGTTCTTGCCGCCACGGAAAACTCTTCTTCGGTCATTTGGCTGACGGGTTTCTTAGCTCCGCCGTACAACGGGAGAATCGCGGGCGCATCGAGTGTTACGTCTTCCAGCACGGGTTCAAACAGGTCGTTCATCAGAGATAATTAGTTGGCCTTGCACGTAGAACGAATGGTCTGTCGGTTTAGGTTTCTGACCCAAACCGACAGACTATCTTTCTTATACCGCATCCGACAAACTCGTAAACGTAAAGTCCCGAATTTTCAACGGCGGCACCAGGTTCCCACCGATGCGCTCGGGTTTGCCCAACGCTTCGAGGTTGTTGAGCATGATGACCGGGCTTTCGTTGAAGCGGAAGTTTTTGACCGGAAACTTGATCTGCCCGTTCTCGATGTAAAACGTCCCGTCGCGGGTCAGGCCGGTGTAGAGCAGCGTCTGCGGGTCGACGGGGCGGATGTACCAGAACCGCGTCACTAAGATGCCTTTGTCGGTGCTCTTAATCAAATCGGCCAGCGATTGTGTACCGCCCGCCATAATGAAACTGCCCGGCGACGGGATGGCCTCTACGCCTTTTTTGTCGGCCCAGTAGCGCGAGTAGTACAGGTTCTTGACGACGCCTTTCTCGATCCACGTCCGTTTCTGCTGCGGCCGACCGTCGGCTCCTCCCCCGAAGCGACCACCGCCCCCACCGCCGAACGACGAAGTTGGGATTTCAGGGTTGGTCGGGTCCGAATAAATCGTCACGCGCTCATCGAACAGCTTTTCCCCGAGCCGGGTCCCACCGCCTTTCTTGCTCAGAAACGAGCGGCCTTCGTCGGCGTTGCGGGCGTCCATCGAATTCATCATGGCCGATAGTAGCGAGGCATCGGTGTTGGAAACTAAAGCAGCCGGTTCCAGAATGACGGTGTACTTGCCCGGCTCCAGCGCCCGCGCGCCTACCGATGCCCGCGCTTTCTGCATAGCCACTTCGGTCGCGCTCCGGGTGTTCAGCTTCGATACGTCGGTTACATCGCGAGTGGCATACCCCGACCCCAGGCCGTCGGCCGTGCGGACGGTCACTGAAAATTCGACGCCCGTCGCGCGGTTGTAAGCGAACAGGCCTTTGCTGTTGCCGATGGCCGAAAAACCGATTTGGTCTTCCATATAACCGGCCGCCGTCAGGTTTTTTTCGCGGCAGGGACCAATGCTGTCGAGAGCGGCTTTGGCCCGAAACTCTGGGTTGATCTTGGCCGTGCTTTCGGCGTAAGGATTCGTTTCTAAGTACTGCTGCGGCCCGAGCATCGGCATGTACTCCGGATTTTCGGGAGCCAGCCGGGCAATCTCTTCGGCGCGCCGGACGGCTTTTTGCAGCGACGCATCGTCGAATTCGTTGATGGTCGACGTACCGGACCGTTTGCCGAACACGGACGTAATGCCCAGCGACAGGTTGTCGGACTCGCCACTGGTCGAAACCGAGTTGCGGGCGTAGCGGATGTTGCCGGTCGTGCCGCCACCGAGGCTCACGCTGGTTTCGTCGGCTTTGGCGTAGCCGAGTACTTTGTCAATAATTTGCTTGGCTTCGTCTTTGGATAGGATGGCCATTGGTATTGTGGTTGCGTGTTTGAGTGGTCACGAACGCCGTTGCAAAAAAACAAACACTGAAAAACGTAAACACTGATATTAGATTCTCCGTCCGGTATTAATCACGTTCACGCCATTGAAGCGCGTCGTAGCGGAGCCGTGCGAAACGGCGCTTACTTGGCTGGGCTGGCCTTTGCCGTCGAAGAACGAGCCGAAGGTGCGGTAGTCGTTTTGGTCGCAAAGCTGGGCGCACGAGTTCCAGAATTCCTGCGTGTTCGATTGATAAGCCACGTCGTCGAGCATCCCAACGATTTCGCCCCCTTTGATTTCGTAAAACAACTGCCCGCCGAACTGAAAATTATACCGCTGC
>CAXUEB010000245.1:0-2045 GCA_964249775.1 uncultured Spirosoma sp. | reverse complement strand
TACGTTCGGCATCCGCTGGAATTGCACCGAATTCCAGTTGTCGGCGTAGGAGCAGCCATGCGATTCGTTCTCGCCGATAATGGCAACCTGATCGCGGGTGGCCTGGTAGTTAACTAAGATGCCGTCTTTAATCAAGTCCCACTGCTTTGTGGGCACGCCCTCGTCGTCGTAACCAACCGTGCCGAGTGTGTGGGGCTGGGTTTTGTCGGCCACGATGTTGACCAACTTCGAGCCGTAGTTAAACGACTTGGTTTTCCACTTGTCGAGTGTGGCAAAACTGGTCCCGGCGTAGTTAGCTTCGTAGCCCAGCACGCGGTCCAGTTCAGTGGGGTGACCAACGGATTCGTGGATGGTCAGGCCGAGGTGATTCGGGTCGAGCACGAGGTCGTACTTGCCCGGCTGCACGGTTTTGGCGGTTAGTTTTTCCCTGACTTGTTTCGCCCCCAGAATGGCGTCTTCGACCATGTCGTACGAGTTGCGGTAGCCCACTAAACCGTTCGGCGCGGCAATTTTCTCCGACGCCAACCCGTCTAAATACTCATAGCCCATGCCCATCGGCGAAGACAGCGCGTCGCGGGTTTTGAACTTGCCCGTTGCCCGGTCCACGGCCGATACCGTAAACGTCGGCCAAACGCGGTGAACGTCCTGATCGATATACGAACCGTCGGTGGTGGCTAAGTACTTCTGTTCGTTGACGAAAAACAGGTTCGACGTCACGAAAGCCGCACCGTTTTTCTGGGCTTCGCTGTTGACTTTCAACAAGAGGTCAATCTTCTGGCCTACCGGAATCTCGAAGGCGTTTTTTTGAAGGGGTGTCTTCCAAGTCACCTCGCCGACGCCCTTCTGGGGAGCCAGCTTGACCGGCTCAGTCTGAATTTTGGCGTTGGCTTTGGCGATGGCGACGGCCGTTTGGGCGGCTTTGGCGATGCCGTCGGGCGTTACGTCGCTCGTGGCCGCAAATCCCCACGTCCCATCGGCGATGACTCGAATGCCGACGCCGTAGGATTCGGCGTTGACGACGTTCTGCACCTTGTTTTCACGCGTAAATAAATATTGTTGCAGATACCGCCCGATGCGCACATCGGTGTAGGTAGCGCCCCGGCTCTTGGCCGCGTTCAAGGCGACGTCGGCCAAACGCTTCTTGGTAGCCGCGTCGACCGGATCGCCGGACCGTCCCAGTTCAAGCAGGCGCTCCGGCGATACCGCGTTACCCAGAACCGGAACGCCGGCCGCCGGAGCGCCGGCCAGCATAGCCGCGCCAAGGCCCAGACCTGACTGGTAGAGAAAGTCTCTTCGTTTCATGCAGTCGGTTATTCGTTGGTGAAGGCCAGTCAACCCGAGCGGCCCCGTTTTCGCAAAGAAAAACAACGCAAGTTGGTCAAAAACGACGAGCCTTCAAGCACCGGCCCGAACTTTTGTGACGAGTGTCCATCTCACAACCAAATAATCATTGGCGTTTACGTCCTTTAGCCAATACATTTTGTCTTGGCACAATGGGCTGCCATCGATTTTAGAGCCGGCCTATCTACGGAAATTCCTGAGTATGTCCGGTCAAGCTCCGTTCTGGCAGTACCGGTTTGACCAAGCGTACTAATGAAACGCAACTCGCCCCTCCTCAACCCAATCCGGGTTTGATCCGGCCCCAACACTACCGCCCGTCGAACCCATCACGGTGACCATCAACGGCGTTGCGCGGCATTTAGATCTTGCACGCCCTCCAAGAAGAAAGCGCGATGGATCACCGCTACGGCCGGTTCATGAATGCCAACTTAGCCCAATATCACGTGCCGGTGTTTGCCGATATTCACGAGTTGAACGTTATCTTCGTGGACGAGATCGACACCGTCGTCAACCCGCTGGGCGCGAAAGGACTGGGCAAAATTGGGTTGGTTGTCATGCCGGCCGCCAACGCCATTTACCACGCCACCGGCAAGCGGGGGCACGATCTGCCGATTCAGTTAGACCGCCTGCTATGATTTCTGAATTTCAACGCATCATCGACACCTACCGGCAAACCGATTTGACGCAGCGCCGGGCCGCCTTAG
>CAXUEB010000244.1:0-8250 GCA_964249775.1 uncultured Spirosoma sp. | reverse complement strand
GTGTAGAGGTGATTGCGTATGCCGCCGACGTGACCGACGTTGCCCAAACCGAAGCGATGGCCCAGGCCGCTCTGAATGCATTTGGGCAGATTGATATTCTCATCAACAGCGCCGGCATTAACATTCGCGGTCCCATCGACGAACTCAGCCCGGCCGATTTTGCCAAAGTTATGGACGTGAACGTTACCGGCACCTGGCTGTGCTGCCGGGCCGTAACGCCCCACATGAAGCAGGCCGGGCAGGGCAAAATCATTAACTTAGCCAGCACGCTCGGTTTAGTCGGACTGGCCAACCGGACGCCCTACACCGCCAGCAAAGGGGCCGTCGTGCAGATGACCCGCGCGTTGGCGCTCGAACTGGCCCCGTTTAATATTAACGTCAACGCGATTTGCCCCGGTCCGTTCCTGACGGACATGAACGTACCAATTGCGGATACGGAAGAAGGCAAGAAGTTCGTCGTGGGCGCTACCGCGCTGGGCCGCTGGGGTGAGTTGCGGGAGATTCAGGGCGCGGCTGTTTTCTTAGCCAGCGAGGCCGCTACCTACATGGTCGGCTCGATGCTCACCGTCGACGGCGGCTGGACGGCGCGGTAACGCGTTGCGCGGTTCGTCGTTAATAACCACTTACCTACCCGACCTTTACCTATGGAACAGACCAGTACCCTCAAACCCACGCGGGTGCGTTACGCGATGTTGGCGCTCGTGTTCGTCAACGTCGTCATCAACTACCTGGACCGCAGCAACCTGTCGGTGGCGGGCGCGGCCTTGGGCAAAGACCTGGGCTTGTCGTCGGTTGAACTGGGCTACATTTTTTCGGCCTTCGGCTGGACCTACGCCCTGCTGCAAATTCCGGGTGGACTCGTCGCCGACCGCTTTAGCCCTCGCGTTCTGTACGCATTCTGCTTAGTTACGTGGTCACTGACGACGGTGGCGCAAGGGTTCGCCCGCGGGTTTGCCTCGTTGTTTGCCCTGCGGCTGGCCACCGGCGCGTTTGAAGCGCCGTCGTACCCCATCAACAACCGCATCGTCACGAGCTGGTTCCCCGACAACGAACGCGCGTCGACCATTGCGCTCTACGTGTCGGGGCAGTTCATTGGCCTGGCGTTCCTGACGCCGGTTTTGTTCGCGATTCAGGACTCTGCCGGCTGGCAAGGCTTGTTTATCACGACTGGCTTGGTCGGTCTGGCGTGGGGTATCATCTGGTATCTGTTCTACCGCGACCCGCTGGACCACGCGGGCGCGAACCGGGCGGAGTTGGACCACATCGAGCGCGGGGGTGGCTTGTTGCAGGGCCGGGAACGGATCGCGGGCGAGGCTGAGGTTTGGCAATGGGCGAATCTCAAACACGTCTTGTCCAGCCGGACGCTGTGGGGCGTTTACATCGCGCAGTACGCGGTCAACGCCATTCTGTGGTTTTTTCTAACTTGGTTTCCGACCTATTTAGTCCAGTACCGAGAACTGGACTTAAAGAAATCCGGGTATCTGGCGTCGATTCCGTTCCTGGCGGCTTGCGGTGGATTGCTCTTGTCCGGCTTTATCTCGGATAACTTAGTCAGCAAAGGCTGGTCGGTGGGGCGGGCGCGTAAAACGCCCATTATCATTGGATTCTTGATCGCTACCAGCATTATCGGAGCGAACTACACCAACGATCCGGCTTGGATTATCTTTTTTCTGTCGCTGGCCTTTTTCGGGGCGGGTATGGCCTTAATTTCGTGGGTGTTTGTTTCCATTCTATCGCCCAAGCGCCTGATTGGCTTGACCGGGGGCGTATTCAATTTCATGGGCAATTTGGCTTCCTTCACCGTTCCCATCGCCATTGGCTACTTAGCGAAGGGAGGCAACTTCCAGCCCGCGCTGGTCTTCATCGGCGTACTAAGCTTTATCGGAGCCTGCTCGTACGCGTTCGTCGTCGGCAAAGTCGAGCGCATGCCCGCCCGACCGACCGAAGAAGGCCGGGGCGTGACTAACTAACCCAAGGCGCTACCTCACTCACCGAAATAAGCCAACGAAAACGGGCGCGCCAAGGCCCTGTACGCACTAAATTTTCTGGATTGAAGCCGATTGGCGGTTTAATGCGTTAGCGTATTAGATCATTCGTTCGTTTATGCAGCCCTTCGATCTCCTTGTGATTGGTACCGGTTCGGCCGGTAAAACCGTGGCGGAAGCCGCCCGCGCGGCCGGTAAGTCCGTGGCCATCATCGACAAACAGCCCTTCGGCGGTACGTGCTCCCAGCGCGGCTGCGACCCCAAAAAGGTCTTGGTGGGCGCGGCCGAACTTATTGCTCGTTCGGCGCAGATGACCGGCAAGGGCATTTCGCAAACACCCCGTATCGACTGGCCCGCGCTGATGGCGTTCAAGCAAACGTTTACCGATCCGGTACCCGAACGAACCGAAGCTAAATTCGCCGATCAGGGTATGACGAGCTTCCACGGCCCGGCAACCTTCACGGGACCAAACACGGTGCGGGTAGGCGAGGAAGAACTAACCGCCCCGCACGTGGTCATTGCCACCGGATTGCGCCCGCAGCCGTTAGACATTCCCGGCGAGGACCTGCTCATCGACAGCACCGGCTTTTTAGAACTGACCGAACTACCCGCCGACATTGTGATGATTGGCGGGGGCTACATCGCCTTCGAGTTTGCGCACGTGGCCGCCCGCGCGGGGGCCAAAGTGACGATTATCCACAACGGTAAACACCCGCTGGAAGGCTTCGACGCCGATCTGGTCGATCTGTTAGTTAAGGCCCTGTCGGCCATCGGCGTGCGCGTAATCGTTGAGGCCGACGTAACCGCCGTTGCGGGTGAGCCGGGTACGTTAACCGTGGAGTACAAGCGGTTAGATCAAACGCACACAGTGACCACTCAACTCGTGGTGCACGCGGCCGGCCGCGTGGCCGACGTAGCGGAACTGGCCTTGGACAACGCCGGGGTCGACGTGGGCAAGAAAGGTGTAACGGTCAACGAATACCTGCAAAGCGTATCGAACCCGGCCGTCTACGCTTGTGGCGACGTAGCTGACCGGGGCAAACCCCTAACCCCAATGGCGTCTTACACGGGAAAAATTGTGGCCAACAATCTGCTGAATGGTAACCAACAAACCGTCGCTGACGATACGGTTGTGCCGACTACCGTAGCGACCGTGCCGCCCTTAGCTTCCGTTGGCTTGACCGAAGCGGAGGCCCGTGAGCAGGGATTGGCGGTTACGGTAACTTTCCAGGAGACCGCAGATTGGTATTCGGCCCGGCGCATCAACGAGCCGACGGCGGCCTTTAAAACCCTGGTTGACCCGCAAACCGGCCTGATCGTGGGGGCGCACCTGCTGGGTACGGGCAGCGACGAAGTCATTAACTTGTTTGCCTTGGCGATGAAGCACAAGATTCCGGCTAAGGACTTAGCGGAGACTCTGATGGCCTACCCAACGCACAGTTCTGATTTGGGCCGGATGCTGCCGAAGTAGGTAACGTGGAGTATGGATGCTGTCGACGGGCTACGCGGCAGCAACGTGTTGGTAAACAAACGTTTGTTGTTTATCTAAAACTTACGTTAGCCAAGAACGTATCGACTAACGGTTTATGTCAACGTACGAACCAGCGTGATTCGTCTGTCCGGTCTGATGTTTATGAACTTAAGCGTTGTCTTCACGTTGTACAGCCTGTTGCAAACCGCGCCCGCCGATACCAATAGCCTTGGCATGCGGTTGGTGACTATTCCGGCGGGTAAATTCATTAGGGGGTCGGCGGGGTACGGCGAAAATTTTGATGAGCAGCCGGCGCACCGCGTATTCGTGACGAAGCCGTTTCGCATGGCCGCCACGGAGGTGACCAACG
Source organism: uncultured Spirosoma sp. (assembly GCA_964249775.1). Taxonomy (GTDB): domain Bacteria; phylum Bacteroidota; class Bacteroidia; order Cytophagales; family Spirosomataceae; genus Spirosoma. Next base: position 4,424 of record CAXUEB010000244.1, on the reverse strand, counting down.
CGCAGTACGAGCGGTTCGATTCCGGTCACCGGGCGTTGCGGGGTAAGCGGGGCTTTTCCACGGGCGACAACGAAGCCGTCGTGTTCGTGAATTACGAGCGGGCGACGGCGTTCTGCGCGTGGCTCTCGAAGCGCGAAGGTAAACACTACCGCCTGCCCACCGAAGCCGAGTGGGAGTACGCCTGCCGGGCGGGCACGCTGTCGAACTACCACACCGGCGACGGTTTACCCGCGAATCACCAGAAACAGCCCGAAACCGTTTGGACGCCCAAACCCGTGCCCTTAACCGTGGGCCAGACGCTTCCCAACGCCTGGGTACGACATGCACGGCAACGTTGAAGAATGGTGCCTCGACTGGTACGGTCCCTACGAAGCCACGGTTCAAACCGACCCCGTCGGCCGTAAAACCGGGCAATTCCGCGTCACGCGGGGCGGTAGCCACAGTACGCCCGTCCGGTATCTACGGTCGGCCAACCGGCTGGCCGCCATTCCCGAAGACAGTCATTACCTGCTGGGCTTCCGGTTGGTACAGGCCGACGCGCCGACGACGGAGCCGCTGCCCGCCGTGCCGGTTCAACCGCACCAGCGGAACGTCAGCCAAACGGCGTATCGCTGGAAGAAAGAGACGAAACCTATTTTTCGGGAGCCGATTCCGTACGTAAAAAAACCAACCGCCGACAACGTACCCTTTTACGGGCATCACCACTGCCCGGCCCTGACGTGGTGCACGAACGGTGATTTGCTGGCCATCTGGTTCTCGACCGACGACGAAGCGGGTCGCGAAATGGTTATCCTGGGCAGTCGGCTGCGGGCCGGACAACGCGAATGGGAACCGGCTTCCGAGTTCGTTCGGGTGCCCGACCGCAACGTGACCGGCTCGTCGCTTTTCCGCGATCCGCGGGGAACGCTTTACCACGTCAACGGCGTCGAAGCGGCCGGTAGCTGGGAGAATCTCGCCATGACGCTCCGCACCAGCACCGACAACGGCGCGACTTGGTCGAGGGTGCGGTTCATCGACCCGGAGCACCAAATGCGCAATCAGGTCATTGCCGGGATGTTTCGAACCGGGGAAGGCTGGCTGATGCAGGTCAGCGACGCCGTGCCGGGCGGAACGGGCGGCTCAACGCTGCACGTCAGTAAGGACGGAGGCCAAACTTGGGAGCGCACGGACACGGGCGACGCTAAACCGACGTTCGCGGCCGGCAACACGGGCGGGCTGATTGCCGGTATTCACGCCGGGGTGGTGCAACTTAATGATGGTAGTCTGCTGGCCCTCGGCCGGGGTGATAACCTTTTGGGAGCCGACGGCGAGACGCCCCGGATGCCCATGAGCCGCTCGACCGACGGGGGTAAAACCTGGACGTATTCGGCCAGTGCGTTTCCGCCCATCGCTGGCGGGCAGCGGCTGGTCCTGCGCCGGCTGAACGAAGGGCCGCTGCTGCTGGTATCGTTTACGCACCACCCCAGCGTGAACGAAGCCAGCCAGAAAGGCCAGGTATTTACCGATTCAACCGGGCGAACGTACCGGGGAGGTGGTCTTTACGCAGCGCTGTCGTTCGACGACGGAAAAACCTGGCCGGTCAGGAAGCTCATCACGGACGGACAAAGCCGCTTTTTCAACGGCGGGGCCTGGACGGGTTACTTCGAGATGGACGCTACCCACGCCGAACCGCGCGGCTACCTGGCGGCCACCCAAACGCCCGACGGACTAATTCACCTCGTCAGCAGCAACGTTCATTACCGCTTCAATCTGCCCTGGCTAATGCAACGGGCCAAAGGTTCGCCTTAGTACCTTAAATTCAGGGATCAAGGAGGATGTCGAGACCCGTTGGTTACTCTTTCGTGCCGACGGCTTTGAAAAAGGTGTAGCTGAACACGCCGTCGGGTTCGGCGGTGCGGTATAAATCCCGGATGCCCTTGTCAAAGGTCGTTTGTTCAATCAAACCCTGTTGAACGGCCGATTCGCCCACGCCCCTAATCATGGCTGTAAACGTATTCTTGATGAACCCCTCGACCAACTGGGGTTTGCTGGCATCGACGTAAACCATGCGTGGAGATACCGAAACACCCGTCAGGCCTGTAGACACAAATAGCGGATACAACGCCCGGCCGACGTTGGCGTTGCCCCCGCTCCGGCGTTGCAGTTGCACCTGACAAGCAATGGCCGCGTGGGCGTCCGGGCTGTCGGGATAAAAAAACGTCGAACCGTGATCACCTTCGATGGCCATCAGCGTGCCGCCTGGTTTGAGAACCCGTTTTAACTCGGTGAGTGCCCGTTTGGGATCGCTCAGGTGTTCGAGCACGAAGCAAACGACGATGCCGTCGAACTGGTCATCGGCGAAGGGTAAGTTGAACAGATCGGCTTGGCTGAACTGCACGTTCGGAATAGCCAGCGACTCGATCAACGCCCGCGCATCGGCCACCGAATCGGCCGACAGATCGACGGAAACAAAGCGCGAATCGGGGTTCATTGGGGCCATAATTTTGGTTTGGGCACCCACCCCGCAGCCCGCTTCGAGAAGCAGACTTCCCGCCGGAAACCGTGTGTCATGGTGAATAAGGTCGTCGAGCGTGTCGGCCTGATCGTTCAGACGCAGGGCTTCGCGGTCCGAATAGCCGTGTACGTAGCGAGTGGGTTCTGAATTCATGAAAAACCCAAGAGTGGTTCTATGCCTTCGTGCGAGGCTACAAAGCTCAACGCCAACGGATGTTGATGGTGAACAAGTTACTTGACTAAACGCGAGTACTTTCAACCTTCACACTCTCATTTTCGTTGGGCTGAAGCCTAATTTCCGGACGTGCTACCTGTCGCCAGACGGGTTGACCACGCGGAGCTTCACTTTCTTCTCGGTCGGCCTAATTGCCGCAATACTTCCTCATAATAGTCTTCTAACGAGCTAAGTCCAACCTCTTTCCTTCGTTTATCCACGTTTGGAGGATCAGCCAAGTCTTTCGGATAAATTAGTTTGTCAGAATCGTCAAACAGATTGCCTTTATTACCATACGACAATTGGGTACCGTAAAGCTGAAGTCCTCCTGTGTTCCGTTGCACTCGGTCGTACAGGTAGGCATAACCTTTAGAGCTAATCTCTCCTTTGTCCGATAATTTTTTCAAAATCGGCAGCATAGACGACTGAAATTTTACGTCGTTATCGGAGTGTTGGATAAGCGTAAAGAAACGGCTTGAAGTCTCTTTACCTACTAATTTCTCCGTTGGATAACCGTGACGTTCGTAGATATTCTTTACGACAGGGGTATGCCTGATAAACGTTGCGTTTTGTACCTCTTCCAGTTTACGTATGCTGTCGAAAGGCATTTTATTCTCAAAGGCTGCCTTTAAAGCTAATTGAACATGTTGGTCAATACTATGCAAGCTGTCAATAGTTTGTTTCAATTGTAGATTTTGCCCAAGTGTCATATTGGTTAAAAGCCCGAAAAGAGCTATTAAAACTTGAATACTTCGCTTCATGCTAGTCTAATGTTTTGAGATGTACCTAAAAGTCTGATACTTATGGTGTTTACTCTGTCGCTCACAACTTGCTTAACACACTTTGGTTTATCTACTGGGGCGTTCAACTTGTCGCACGAAACCCGCCCCGCAAGCACTACTTGGCTGTTCTACCTAACACAATAGTGTATGTAAATTCGAGAAACCATAAAAATCTGACCGACAGTAGCTTATGGCTCTGCATTAGGTTTAAATTTTGATTGGTAGCTTTAGACTGTTGCAAGTATTGAAACGGACAAGCAACTGACGCAAAATGTAGACAATATTGGGTTGATCCGTTCACCCAAAATGCTGTCTTCGGTTACGCGTTCGAGGAAGCAGCCGAATCATCCGCCGAGTAGACATCTTCGACCAGCGTCGTCTCGAAGTCGATGGGGTTTTGCAGCGCCCGGTGCAGGGGGCAGCGGTCGGCCATCTCCAGCAGCCGCGCCCGCTGCTCGTCGCTCAGATCGCCGTTTAGAATCAGGCGTATCGTAAACCGCGACCGTTTGGCGACCGGATCGCTCGTGTAATCGACGTGCGCCACGACCGAGTCGAGCGGCCAGACTTTGCGGTCGGCGTACATGCGCAGGGTAATAATCGTGCAGGACGCCAGCGACCCGGCTAGTAACTCACCCGGCCGCATCCCCCGGTCCTGACCACCCACGTCGACCGGCTCGTCGACAACCACGACCTGCGAGTCGGTCCACAAATGCGTTTCGTAAGGCGTTCGGCCAATGCGGGCGGTGATGGTAGCCATAAGTGCCGTTTGTGGTTTGTAATTGCTGAGTAGACGGAAATACGAACTACAAGTTACGAACGTTGATTTCCCCACTCCGCCGGGTTTTGACGCCAGGCGGCTAAGGAAGCCATTGCGTCGGCCGGAATGTAGTCAAGCGCCTGCGCTTCGGTGAGCAGAGCGTCGTAGTTGCTCAAGC
>CAXUEB010000243.1:2427-8347 GCA_964249775.1 uncultured Spirosoma sp. | reverse complement strand
CGATAAAGTTAGAGTACCTCATAGGTAAGTATTGTGCATCAACAGATGATAAAATTATATTGAAAAAAATAAAAGAAATATATTGTGAATTGAACACTTTTGATGAAAGGTATTATGCTTATCCTCATCATTACATGGGATCAGTGGAGATTCCCTATGAGATTGCGAAAGATATCGTAATTAATTATATGAAGTATCCCAGAATTATTGCGTCATTGGCTGAAAGATCTTGCCGACGTTACGCTAATAAAACAATAATTCCTGTTGGGGAAATTGCAAAAAATAACAGATGGTTCGAACCATATACATTAAAGTAGCAGTTGTTATCTATGCGAGCAAAGGTACATATTGATTATTAATTAAACAATTTGGTACTACTATGACCAATGTCTGTAAATAAACTATCTCCTTAAAATAGGTAATCCAATAGGACGACTTGACAGTATAGAGACGTATCAGGTGGTAGGGTACTCTACCAATATTGGCAAAGCTACATAAATCTACTCCTTGTAAAATACCCGCTTGACCCGTTCGCTGACGCCCGTCAAAATTTCGTAGGGAATGGTACCCATGCGCCCGGCCAGTTCGGTAATGGGCATTTCTGGACCAAACACAACCACTTCGTCGCCTTCTTCAACCGTGGCTTCGGTCACGTCAACCATCGTCATGTCCATGCAGACGTTGCCGACAGTCGGGCAGCGCGCGCCGTTGACCCACACTTCCCCAACGCCGTTACCAAGCCGGCGGTCGTATCCGTCGGCATAGCCGATGGCGAGCGTCGCGATGCGGGCGTCGTGGTCAAGCACGCCCCGCCGACTGTAGCCCACCGACTCGCCCGCCGGAACGGTTTTAATCTGACTAATGACCGTCCGCAGCGTGCCGACGGGTCGCAGCGCCGGCGGGTCGGTCTGACTCGACTCGACGCCGTACAGGCCGATGCCCAACCGGACCATGTCAAGCTTGTAGTCTGGAAATCGTACGATGCCCGCTGAATTAAGCAGGTGCCGCACGGGGCGGTAGTCCAGACCGGCTTCGAGCGCGGCCGTACTCCGGCGAAACGTTTCGTACTGCTGCTGGGTGAAGCCGTTAAACTGCGCGTCGTCGGCCCCGACCAAATGGCTGAACACGGTCGCCACGCGCAGGTTTGGGTGTTCACGCAAGTACGCGACGACGGCCGGTATCTCCGGTTCTAAAAACCCCAGCCGGTGCATGCCGGTGTCGATTTTGAGGTGTAACAACTGGTCACCTCTTGTTGCTTCCCGAACGAACGCTCCCCACTCCCGCAGCAGGCGCAAGCTGTAAATTTCCGGCTCTAACCGATATTCCCGTAACGTCGCGAAGGCTTCGAGAGCTGGGTTCATGACCATAATTGGCAGGCTGATGCCATGCTGCCGGAGCGCTACGCCCTCGTCGGCGTAGGCGACGGCGAGGTAGTCGACGCGGTGAAACTGAAGCAGTTGGGCCACCTCGGCGGTGCCACTACCGTAGGCAAACGCTTTGACCATCACCATGATTTTAGTTGGCTGGCCAATCTTACTGCGGTAATAATTCAAATTGTGCGTTAGGGCGTCGAGGTTGATGTCGAGCACCGTACCGTGTACTTTTCGTTGCAGCCGATCGACGATGCGCTCGAAACAAAACGGCCGCGCGCCTTTGACCAACACCGTACTATCGCGTAGGTCACGCATCCGATACTGCGCTAAAAACTGGTCGGTGTCTTTGAAAAACAAGCTGTTCTCGGCGAAGAAACGGGCGTTTCGGCCCAGCACCGGCCCGATGCCCACGAACTGCGCTACGCCGTTTGCCTGCATCAGATCGCCGACCTGCTGGTACAGTTCGTCTTCGCGTCGACCGGATTGTAGCACGTCGGACAGAATCACGACACGCTGATTACTACTACTTTGCTCATTCAGGAAACCCAAGGCGAGTTGCAGGCCCGCGACATCGTTGTTGTACGAGTCGTCGATTAGTACGCAGTTGTTGATCCCTTCTTTCCGTTCGAGTCGCATCGACACGGGACGCAGACGGTTCAAACCAGTTTGCAGCGCGTTGGGATTGATTTGGCCCAGCGTTCGGGCGGTGACGAGGCAATGCACCAGATTTTCGACCAAAGCCGCATCGTCAAACGGCAGCCGGAACGTCCAGGTCTCACCGGCTGCCTCGGGTGGTTTAAGCGACAGCCAGCCGCCGTTCCGCTCGACCCGGTACGCGGCCGGTTTGCCCGTCATCGACCACGTAACGAGCCGCAGATTAGGATTGACGGCTCCCAGCAGCAGGCGCACTTCTTCGCCAATGTCCGGGTAGTCGGCGCAGTAGATTAGCGTCTCGGCGCGGGTGAACAGGCGCAGTTTTTCAGCAATTTTTTGCCGACGTGTCCGAAAGCCTTCGTCGTGGGCCGTACCGATGTTGGTGAAGATGCCGATGGTTGGCCGAATAATTTCTTCCAAGGCGGCCATCTCGTGCGGCTGCGAGATACCCGCTTCAAACAGGGCCAGCGTGTGGCGCTCGTTCAGTTCGCGCACCGACAGCGGCACGCCAATTTGCGAATTGTAACTTTTTGGGCTTTTCGCGACCACGAAGTCGTCCGACAGCAACTGCGCCAACCATTCTTTAACGATGGTTTTGCCGTTGCTACCCGTAATACCCACCACCGGAATCGAAAACCGCCGACGATGTTCGGCGGCTAATTCCTGCAATGTTCGCAGCGGGTTGTTAACTTCGATAAACGTCGCGTCAGCGTACCGGGCGAACTCAGCCCGGTACGCTGGCGTGAGGGCCGACCGCTCGACCACAAACCGCCGAACGCCTTTCTGGTACAACTCGCCGACAAACGCGTGCCCGTCGTGACGCTCACCCCGAATGGCAAAAAAAGAGACCGACCGGTCGGCGGTTGACGATGCACCGGGGGGCGAACCGGCCACCTGCCGGGAATCCGTCAGCCACGTGCTGTGGATTAAGGCGATGTCTTGCTCGGTCATGCGTTACTTTACGACCGGCTGCCCGGCCTGCTGCCAGGCTTGTATACCACCGTCTAAGTGCCGGACATTCTTAAAACCTAATTTTTGCAGCACGGGCAAGGATTTCGTACTTCGGCCACCCACGGCGCAGTGGACCAGATACGACTTGTTTTTATCCAACCGGGCCAGTTGCTGCTCAAAGTTGGGGGCGTTGTAGTCGAGGTTGACGGCTCCTTTCAGATGCCCTTGGTTGTACTCGGCCGGCGTCCGCACGTCCAGCACTACCACGTTTTTGTCGGTTTCTAACCACTGCGCGGCCTGCCGGGGGTGCAGATTGGCGGGGCCGTTCTGCGCCTGTGCTATAAGACTTACCAGGAGTAACAGTGCATTGCTTATAACGTGTTTGTATTTTTCCATAATCTTACTAAATTATATCTGTAGCTTTGGAAAGCACATTTGTACGTATAAAGTTCTACACGGGGTGTAGTAAAATGAGTAACATCTTCTACATGCAGATTATGTACCAAAACGTAACGAAAACAAGTTAATTTGTTACTCGCAAATTAACTTGTTGACAATCAGTCAAATTTAAAAATTAGTAATATATTATTAAAAACTTAGCATAAATTTATAAAGGAGAGAGACAAACACACATAATCTATTCTTCAACCATTACTCATAACGAACAGCAAGAACTACTTCTACCCGAACTGGCGCAAGATTGCCTGCGCTCTTGTGATCCTGTGTGTCCATTGATCGATGGGCAGGTCGCAAAGGTGTGTGGCGCAGCCCTAACAAACTATGGGATCCGAACTGGGATCCTCTTGAAAAAACACATCTACTTGACGTTGAGACAATAAATTCAGGAGTAAGAGATGAAGAAACGGTTGGCGGGAGTGTAAAATTTTTAACAAAAGGGAGTACCACAGTTACACCACCTACTAAGGAGGAGAAAACGAAGGTAGCCTTAGGTGACGAATCAGGTTTTGAGGTTACTCTATTTTCGTGGTCCTTTAAACGAGCGTATCATAATGAAATGTCAAGAAATTTTGACATAGACAGACGACAGTTTTTCGCTCAAAATTCAGGGAACGCTGAGAGCTTAGGAACGCAGCGTGACCTGGCTATCCGTGGGGGTGTTCATACTCATAGGACACACGTTTACTTTACCATGAAGGTACGATCTCTCAATTACGTTAACGGCTATTAACCGAGTTGGTACGTGTGGTCGATCACGATTGACCACACGTATCTAAATGTCAAGATTATGAAAAGAACGACCTTAATTCTGACGCTACTCTGCTTCGCGAGCAGAAGTTATTCTCAATTCAGTGTATCAGCAGGTGTAAAAGTAGGAATAGCCCGCTTCACTGATATGGGAACCAACCAGGTGGGGGGGTTCGTGGTCGAAAATGATGGTTATGGTAGCCGACTTTCTTACCAATTGTACGGTAGATTCCGGCTGGGCAAGTTGTTTCTCCAACCCGAATTGCGGTATTCTTCCATGAAAGTACTTTATCTTTTCCAAAACGTAGCAATTGACGACCCGGCTTGGAAGGACTACAGGAGTATTCGAATCGTCTCCTTTGGTGACGAAATGAAACGATTAGACATACCCGTCAAAGTGGGGTTTTTTCTCACCAAGCACTGGAGTATTAATGCGGGCTTAGTAACTGCGTTTAACCACTACGAAACAAAAGGAGATATTTTTTCACCTGGAGGAAACCCGTTTCTTATTAAGAAAGACATTACCAACTCCTACAGACCTCGTACGTTGAATGGGCTTTTGGGGTTTAACTACCATGCAAAACGTTTAGTCATAGGCGTAGACTACGACTATCCCTTTAAGAGTCTTCACAATCCAGTGTCGTTTTCTGGAAGTACGTACGGATATATCCGTAAGACGAGCTTATACACATTCTCAATTGGGTATGATATAATCAGTAAGTAATTTCTGGGTAAGACAATATCAGGATACTTGTAAATTAGGGTTGGTTGAGAATTCATACCAGTATTTCAAACTAATACTCATGATGAACGTCAAGAACCACTTCTACCTGAACTGGCGCAAGATTGCCTGCGCTCTTGTGATCCTGTGTCCATTGACCGGTGGGCAGGTCGCAAAGGTGTATGGCGTACCGCCAACGCTTTGTGGGATGAAAACTGGCATGTTAGTGAAGTAGAGCAATTACTCGCTCTTGAAACAGTCGATTCAGGGGTGGAATTAGATAACCCAGCAGAAACATATTCTGGTCAAGTAGATCAATTAGTGCCAGCGGATGGCAGTGGTTATTCCAACGGTGACTTTAGAAGTCCCGAGCCAGGTGAAACAAGAATCTGCATGGCTACTTATGCTACTGATGACCATGATCCCTATCCTTGCGGTCACAAAACAATAGTTTTAGCTTGGTTTTTGAACAAACCTAAAATCAACCAAGTGCCGAGGAAAAGCGAGATAAACAGGCGACAATTTTTCGCTTCTAATACAGGCGATGCCGAAAGTAAGGGTACGCACGAAGGGTTTGCTGTCCGTGATGGAGGTAGCACTCGTAACTCGGGGGTTTATTTTACAATGAAAGCAAAATCGTTCGATTATCGCTGACAAGTAATAAGGAATGATTCGACGTTAATCCGACTTGCTTTACGTCTAACCCGCTAAAAGCTGTTCGGCCAATCTGGTCAGGCCAATCGTGGCCGGTTCGGCAATGAACGTGACGTTGTCGCGCCGGCGCATATCCGGAATGTTGGGGTCAACGACGTAATTCGGCACGTTGTCGCCCACGAGGTAGACTAAACCGGCGGCCGGGTACACGTTCAGCGACGTGCCGACGACGATAAAAATATCGGCCTGATCGGCGATTTCCAGCGCGGTGTCCATCATCGGCACGGCCTCGCCGAACCAGATGATGTGCGGGCGGAGTTGCGAACCCCGTTCGCACAAGTCGCCCCGTTTGATTTCCCAG
>CAXUEB010000243.1:0-2417 GCA_964249775.1 uncultured Spirosoma sp. | reverse complement strand
AATCTCATACACCAGCGACTCATCGACCGTACTGCGCGACTTGGCCAATTCGCCGTGCAGGTGAACGACGGTCGACGACCCAGCCCGCTCGTGTAGGTTGTCGACGTTCTGGGTGATAACCGTCACGTCGTACTTTTCTTCGAGCCGGACCAGGGCGCGGTGACCGGCGTTCGGCTCCACGGTCAGGGCCTGTTTCCGGCGTTGGTTGTAAAAATCCTGCACCAAGTCTTGGTCGCGTTGCCAGGCGTCGAACGTCGCAACGTCTTCCACGCGGTGATTTTCCCACAACCCATCCGACGCGCGAAAGGTCGGGATACCACTTTCGGCGCTGACACCCGCGCCCGATAGGACAACAATCTTCTTGCGCGATTCCATAGAGACAAGGTACGAAGAAGCCGCTAACCAGCGTGAAAATTACGGGTTAGCGGTCCAGTAAATAATTGCATTTTCGCGTTACTGTATTTGATGATGGTCAGAGACGCAAAAAACTGGCCACCGATACGTCTTCGTCCAATGCTTCCCAGTGAATACCCTGCCCCCGGCCAATGAACCGCCAGTTCGTAAGGTCTTCGTCCGATGCATCGCGTAGGCGCGGATACCAGTCGATTGGTACGCCGACCTCCCGCCCGTCGGTTAAGCGCACGTAGAGCTTGCTGTCGGCAAACCAGACAGCAGTAGCAAATACAGTTTCGGGTTGTTTAGTTAAAGTATTCATGCCAAGATTGCATAAGCTGAGTTTGATGCTCAACCACTAATTTATGAATTAGCGTAAGCTCTTTGGCCGAGTAGCCATTAGACGATGTCAATTCAACTGGATCAAGCCAAAACTTGGCGACGTTATCTCCTGATTCGATATGAATGCGCGGTGGTTCGAAGCCTTCTTTGCTAGAGCAAAAGAAACGGAAGCCATCGATTCATAGTAAAGTAGGCATTATTTAGTCAAAAGACAAGTCGTTAGCAGCCAGCAAGGTAACACAACGCAGGAAGCTGTACAAAAAGCGCAGCCATCGTTGATAGCTGCGCTTTTAGACCTTACAAAAACCTATTTCTTCGCTACGACCTTCTTCGCAGTCGGTTTCTTAGCCGGAGCCTTTGCGGTCGCTTTAGCCCTGGTGGGTGCTTTCGTGGCGGTCGCCTTCTTGGCGGGAGCCTTCGCCGACCCATTCTGGGCTGCCGGGGCCGCTTCTTCGCCCGCCAATTTCAGACAGTCGTCCAGCGTCAGCGTGACCGCGTCTACATCTTTCGGAATGCGCACGTTGCGCTTGCCAACGGCTAAATACGGTCCGTACTGCCCGTTGACGACCTTAATCTCCGGCCGCTCGGCGAATTCCTTGATGTACTTGTTGGCTTCAGCCTGCCGCTTACCCAAGATTAATTCAATGGCCCGGTCGAGCGTCAGGTCCGCCAGCGATTCGCCCCGCGGAATCGAAATATACTTGTCGTTGTGCTTAACGTACGGCCCGAAGCGGCCCTTACCAGTCGCTACGAGCGTACCCTCAAACTCGCCCAGGGCTTCGCTGACCGACTCGGCCCGCTTCTGCTGAATCAGTTCGATGGCCCGCGCGTCCGTGATCGTATAGGGGTCATCCTCGCGCGTGAGCGATACGTACTTATCGTCGTGCTTGACGTACGGCCCGAACTTGCCGATGCCGATGGTCAGCGCTTTATCCTCGAAGAAACCCACCTCGCGCGGCAAGGCAAACAGGTTCAGGGCGTCGTCCAGCGAAATGGTTTCGATCAACTGACCGTCGCGGAGGTTGGCGTAGCGGGGCTTTTCGTCATCGTTGGCGTCGCCGATCTGCACGTACGCGCCGTACTTACCCAGCCGGGCCGAAACGGGCTTGCCGGTGGCGGGGTCAGCCCCCAGCAGCCGCTCGCCCGTTTTAAACGAGACGCCCGACGAACCCTGAATGTCTTCGATGTTCTTGTGGAAATCGCCGTAAAAGCCTTCCAGCATGTTTTGCCAGTTGCGCCGGCCGCTGGCAATCTCGTCAAAGTCTTTCTCGACCGTCGCCGTGAACTTGTAATCAACGATGTCGGGGAAATACTCGACCAAAAAGTCGTTGACGACGATACCCGTGTTAGTTGGGAACAGCTTGGCTTTCTCGGAGCCGTACGTTTCCTTGCCGCTCGTTTCGCTGATCTGCTCTTTCTGGAGGGTGTATTCGATAAACGTACGGTCCTGACCGGGCTTATCCTGCTTGACGACGTAGCCCGGGTTGACGATGGTCGAGATCGTCGGCGCGTAGGTCGACGGCCGGCCGATACCCATCTCTTCAAGTTTCTTTACCAGCGAAGCTTCGGCGTAGCGCGGCTGCGGGCGCGTAAACTTCTCGGTGGCCCGCATCTGACCGAGGTTCAGGCCCTGCCCGATGCGGAGGGGGGGCAACATACCCTTGGCGTCTTCGTCGTCCTCG
>CAXUEB010000242.1:7407-8348 GCA_964249775.1 uncultured Spirosoma sp. | reverse complement strand
CGTACACCTTCTCGGCGGGCCTGAGCGTTCTTGACCCCAATCAGCCCAACGTCGCCATCAGCAGCACGGCGGTCACCAACGGCACAATCTTTACCGTGACGGCAGCCAACGCCAGCGGCTGTACCAGCACCACGTCGGTAACGGTTATCGTCAACCCCCGGCCCACGGTTAGCGTGACGCCGACGAACCAAACGGTTTGCGAAGGCGAAACCGTCACGCTGACGGCCGACGGGGCTGCCACCTATGCTTGGTCGACGAGCGCGACGGGTTCGACTATCTCGGTAACGGCAACGGGCGTTTACTCGGTGACGGGCACCAACGACCTCGGTTGCACCAACGTCGCCAGCGCCACCATCACGGTCAACCCGACGCCGGACCTGACGATTAATAACCCGGTGGTTTGCGCCGGTCAGAGCGCAACCTTAACGCTGGGCGGCTGCGAGGGCGGCCAGATTGTCTGGTCGACGAGCGACACCACCGCGTCGCTGATCGTAGCCCCGCTCGAAACGACGACCTACTCGGCAACGTGTACGTTCGCCACGAGTTGCTCGGCAACCATCAGCACGACGGTGACGGTGAACCCGACGCCAACCTTCGACGAGGCCCCGACCGTTACGGCGGCAACGTGTAGTGGTACGGCGGTCAGCAGCAACGCGCAGATCAGCCTGACGACGCTGGCAAACACGACCCGCGCCGAGTTGTACTTGGGCAACCCGGCGAGTGGTACGCCGATCCGCAACGTACCCGTGACCGGCAGCAGCGCGACCTTCACGGATCTGGCGGGTGGTCAGACCTACACGGTGCGGTTGTTCGGCGCGGGCGACACCTGCCCGATCGACGTGCGCGTTGTCATCAACCCGACCGACTGCTCCTGCGGTGTTCCGAAGTGCGTACCGATTGTGATTACAAAGGTGCGGTAACTGTTGCTTGACGAATGCCAA
>CAXUEB010000242.1:2312-7397 GCA_964249775.1 uncultured Spirosoma sp. | reverse complement strand
CCAGCCGCGGGGGTTTTTGGCAGTTGGGTGTTTACCCACCGGCTGGTCCGGGCCGCGTAAACGCCTTTTCAACGGGCTGCATAGCGAAATCAGTCTGCCCGGCGTACCTTTGACAAATTTGTTGGGCGCGCCTAACAGCACCCTTATGGAACGTACCGAAAAGTCCCGCCCGCGACGGAGCGCCGGCAAAGCTGACCCGCAGTTCACCGTTGACGAACCGGCCGAATTGATGGCGTTTCTACTCGCTAAACTGCCCCACAAGAATCGCAACAACATCAAGTCGCTGCTCCGCAATAAGCAAGTTTTAGTCGACGAGCGGGTCTTTACCCAGTTCAACCACCCGCTTCGGTTGGGGCAAACGGTGCGCATCGGAGCCAGCCGCGCCACCGCCCAAAGTATGTACCGGGGCCTGTCGGTTCTCCACGAAGACCAGCACCTGATTGTCGTTAACAAACCAGCCGGGCTGCTGTCGATGGGTACGGATAAAGAAAAAGAGCGCACGGCTTACAGCCTGCTGAGCGATTACATCAAACAAGAAAACGCCAAGTACCGGCTGTTCATCATTCACCGGCTCGACCGCGAAACGTCGGGCGTGATGGTGTTTGCCAAGAATGAAAAAGTGCAGCGGCTGATGCAGGCGTCGTGGAACGAAACCATCCGGCAACGGACCTACGTGGCCTTGGTCGAAGGCGTACCCGAACCGCCGGACGGCACCATCACGTCGTACCTGCGCGAAAGCAAAGCGCTCATCGTGTATTCAAGTCAAAACCCAGACAACGGGCAGTTTGCCATTACTAACTACGCGGTGCGGAAAGCCGCCAATGGGTACGCCCTGCTGGACCTCGAACTTGAAACCGGCCGGAAAAACCAGATTCGCGTTCATATGCAGGATATTGGCCACCCCATCGCGGGCGACGCCAAATACGGGGCCACTACGGACCCCATCGGCCGCCTGGGGCTGCACGCCGAAGTGCTGAGCTTTGAGCATCCGATTACCGGCGAAACGCTTCGATTTGATGCGCCCGTACCGCGCAGTTTCTTGGGTACGGTGAAAGAAAGCGCGGTATAGGGCACAAGTCATTGATACTTAGTTTAATTCTTTTGGCCTGCGGCTTACAGACCATTTTTTTGCAACCCCAACCGCCCGGCCGGCGTACTACCAGTAACCGACGTTCCTGTTCCTACCCTTCTTCGCTTAAAAGACTCCGCTTCACCGGCTTAGTCGTACCGTTCAACCCGTTATTTCGACACTTTACCCAAAGTTTAGTCGAACAGTAAACTCTGTTGACTAAATTTCGGAGAAGGAACCTAACATTCTATTGCCCGTTGCATGAAAAACGCTGTCCGTATCGGCTTACTGTTCAGTCTGTTGCTGTCCCAAGCCGGCCGACTGTCGGCGCAGGCAACCTACACGATCCGGGGCCGGGTGACAGATGCCGCAACGGGCGAAGGCATTCCGTTCGCCAGCGTTGCCCTCAAAGGGCGCACCACCGGCACCACCGCCGACGCCGACGGCCGTTACGCGCTCCGGGTGCCGGCCTTATCGGATTCGCTGCTGGTGCTCAGCTTAGGCTACCAGACCCGCGCCTACGCCTTGCTGTCCCAAGCAAACCAAACCATCGACGCCCAATTGGTGACCACCGCCACCCGGCTCCAAGAAGTTAAAGTTTACGCCAAAGGGGGCGACCCGGCCTACCGCGTCCTGCGCGAGACGGTGCGCCGGCGAACGCAGTTCGATCCGGCCGTCCTGCGGGCATATCAGTACGACGGCTACACCAAGATTGAAGCGTACGTCAATAATTTCAGCAAAAAACGCAAAAACGGACGCCGGCCCGGACCCGTCGGGCGGCTGCTGGGTCGGCTACCGGCCGTTACCGACGATAACGGGCAACCGGCCATACCGGTGTTTATTTCCGAAACGGTATCGACGGTATACGCCCGCAGCAATCCCGACAAGCTGAAAGAACGCGTCCTGAAATCGCGCGCGTCCGGCCTGGGTGTCAGCGATGGCAGCCTGATTGCCCAACTGACGGGGGCGTCGTTTCAACAGTACAATTTTTACCGAAACTCGCTCAACGTTCTGGGCAAAGACATTCCCTCGCCAACCGGTCGGCAGTGGGAAACGGTTTACAATTTCCGGCTTAAAGACACGGTCAACGTCGATCGGGTAGTTTGTTACGAAGTCGAGTTTTGGCCTAAACGCATCACGGACTTAGCGTTCGCCGGCACGGTCTGGATCGACACGTTGCGGCTGGCCCTGGCGCAGGTTGAAGCCCGCGTCGACAAGCGGGCGAACCTCAATTTTGTGGACGAACTGCGCATCGACCAGACGCTGGAAATCACCGCGTCGGGCCGGCAGTTTCCCGTTCAGACGCAGGTAACCATCGACACCGATGAGCCGGCTCCGCGCGCGCCGGGAGCGCTGATCCGCTTTTTTGCCACGGCCCGCAACGTCGCCGAAGGCGAACCCCAACCCGCGGGGTTTTACGACCCGGCCATTGAACTGGCCGACGATTACCGGCAGGCCGACCCGACGTTCTGGAAAAGCGCCCGGCCCGATTCGCTCTCGCCCGAGGAGTGGCGGGCCATGCGCGTGGTCGACTCGGTGCGGAATGTGCCGTTCGTGAAAATGGCGACGGAAGTGATTCAACTCGGCGTGGTGGGCTATAAACCCATCAACAAGTGGAACATTGATATAGGGCCGCTGCTGTATTCTTACGTCAACAATAGCGTCGAAGGCAACCGGTTTCGCTTCGGCCTGCGCACCAACACCGGTTTCAGCCGCAAGTGGCTGCTGAGCGGTTACGTGGCCTACGGAACGCGCGACCATACCGTTAAATACAGCGCCGGCGTTGAACGCATCCTGAGCCGCAAGCCCTGGACGGCAGTCGGCTACCGGCAAACCTACGATCTGGAGCGGCTGGGCGTGTCGGCCGAAAACCTCGGTGGCAACTCGGCCTTCGCGGCTTACGCCCGCTTTGGCACCATCAGCCGGCCGTATTTTCAGGAAGAGAAAGTGGCGTATGCCCGGCGCGAACTGGGCGGGGGTTTTACGCAAACGCTGGCCATGCGCCGGCGCTCGTTCGAGCCGCTATTTCCGTTTGCGTTCCGGCCCCAACCCGGCGACGACGATCAATCCGTGCGGACAAGCTACCAGATCACGGAACTCGTGTCCGAAACCCGCTTCGCCCCCGACGAAGTGATGCTCCAGAGCGACAACGTCCGCGTCAGCGCCGGGGCCACCCGCAAGCCCATCGTTACGCTGCGCTACACGCTGGGTATCCGCAATTTGTTTGGCAGTGATTTTACCTACCACCGCGTCGCCCTGACGATGCGCCACTCGTTTCGGGTGGGCGTTCTGGGCCGGACGTACTATTCGCTCGGCGCGGGCGTGATCCCATCGACCGTTCCGTATCCCCTGCTGTACATGCCCCTGGGCAACGAATCGGCGTTTTACGTCGGCAGCGCCTACAACTTGATGAACTACTTCGAGTTCGTCACCGACCGCTGGGCAACCATCCAGTTTGAGCACAATTTCGGTGGGCTACTGTTCAACCGCCTGCCCCTGCTGCGGCAACTCAAGTGGCGCGAACTCGTTACGGTCCAAGTCTTAGCCGGCAGCGTTTCGTCGGCTAACTTAGCCACCATTCCTTCCACCGACGGGCGGGGCCGCGCGGTCGAAGGCTTTCGTTCGCTCAACCGGACGCCCTACGTTGAGGTGGGCTACGGCATCGACAATATCTTTAAAGTGTTGCGCGTCGACGCTATTCACCGGCTCACCTACCGCGACAACGTCGGGCGCACGGGCATTCCTGTTACGCCCTTCGCCATCAAAGTGTCGGGCTGGCTGAGTTTTTAAAGATTTTTCTAAACTTAATGACCCGCTTTCGCCAGTACCTCCTCTACGGTCAATCCTTGCAGCGAGGATGCAACGAGGTCAGCCCGCGTCAGGATGTCCGGCGAACCGAGGCCGACGACGAACATGCCGGCCCGCTTGCCGGCTTCGACGCCCGCAACGGCGTCTTCAAACACGACGCACTCGGCCGGGCGGACTTCCAGTTCAGCCGCGCCTTTAGTGAATACCTCCGGGTCGGGCTTGCCCCGGCTGATTTTGGTGCCGTCGATGACCGCGTCAAAGACGCCCGTCATGCCAATGCGCTCTAAAATCATTGGTGCGTTCTTGCTGACCGAGCCGAGGGCGGTTTGCAGATTGGCTTTACGCACCTGCGAGAAAAAGTTGGCCACGCCGGGCAGAATATCGTCGGAAGTCATGCGGCTGACGAGGTCTAAGTACCACCCATTTTTCTGGGCGGCCAGCTCGGCCTTGCGCTCATCCGGCAACGTCAGACCACCGTGGGCGAGGATAAGGTCCAGCGACTCCATCCGGCTAACGCCCTTGAGCCGCTCGTTAAACTCATCGGAAATATCAAAGCCCAGTTCGTTGGCGAGCCGTTTCCAGGCTTGGTAATGGTAAATGGCGGTGTCGACAATGACGCCGTCGAGATCAAATATAAAAGCCTTGATTGGCATGTGGGTTTACGTTGTCGAAGAGGCAAAAGTAACGGTTTTTACGTGTTTCGGACGAACATGCCTGCCCCCGAACGTAGCCTAACGGGCGAAGATAGTTAGGAACACAGGCTGTCTTTCGTACGTACAGTCACGGAATATTCTACAAAGCGGAGTATCTTCGGTCTACCAATCGTCGGGTACACAGCGCGGGATAGGACACTTTCTGCGGGTGCACAAATCGAACGTCGTCGCCAACACGCCCCAACCGACGAATAAATTATTACTCGAAGAGTTGCTTATTCAATCTTATTTACTTTGTATTGCAAAGTACTTTCATACTGTTAATCAAAAAAATGGAACAAACACCCGCTTCCGGCCCGTCGATTTCGTACTGGGACCGCTTCAATCGCTGGCTTCGTACGTCGATTATGCTCAAGATTGCCGTCATTGGCCTCTTGGTTTTGGTCTTGCTGATTCCAACGGACTTGTTGCAATCGCTGATCTACGAACGCGAACAAACGCGCAATCAGGCGGTCACCGAGGTCAGTTCTAAATGGGGTGGCGAACAGGTTGTCG
>CAXUEB010000242.1:0-2302 GCA_964249775.1 uncultured Spirosoma sp. | reverse complement strand
TTGTCGGTACCGTACCTGGAAGTGGACAAGGACACCAAGGGGAACCGGCTGGGCGTCCGCACCGCCTACGCGCACTTTCTGCCCGACGACCTCCGGTTCGACGGCGATCTGCGGCCCGAACGCCGGAACCGGGGTATTTTTGTGGTCATGCTGTACAATTCGCGGCTTACCATCCGGGGTAGCTTCCGCAAGCCGTCCGTAGCCGCGCTGGGCATCGCGCCCGAAGCCGTGCAGTGGAACAAGGCGTTTTTGTCGCTGGGTATCAGCGACATGAAAGGCATTCGGGACGACGTTCGCTTCCGGGTCAACGGGCGAACGCTGGCGGCCGAACCGGGCATTCCCAGCAAAGACATCCTAACGTCGGGCGTGAACGTTCCCCTGACCCTCGACGCCGACACGTACCAATTCGAGTGCGCCCTGAACCTCAACGGCAGCACCGAACTGAGTTTTTTACCCTTTGGCAAAGAAACCAACGTGAAACTGCAATCCCCCTGGGCCACGCCCAGTTTTACCGGCTCGTTCCTGCCCGATCAGCGGCAGGTGACGGCCGGCGGCTTTGGGGCGTCGTGGAAGGTGCTGCAATTCAACCGGAACTTTCCGCAGCAGGGACTTGGCAACTTCCTCGACAGCCCCGACGCCTTAGGCAGTAACACCGGCGAAACGGCCTTTGGGGTAAAGCTCCTTCTGCCCGTCGACGAATACCAGAAAACCGTGCGCTCGGCTAAGTACGGCATCCTGTTCGTAATCCTGACGTTTATCGCCTTTTTCTTCGTTGAAATTCTCGACCGCCGGCGCATTCACCCCATTCAGTACCTGCTGGTCGGCTTCGCCATTTGCCTATTTTATCTTTTACTCTTATCCATTTCCGAACACATCGCGTTTGATTGGGCGTACCTGATCGGGAGCGCGATTATCCTGACGCTGATTACGTTCTACGTCCGCTACGTGTTCCAGAACGTCCGGCTGACGGTCCTGTTCAGCGGGGTGCTGGCCCTGCTCTACGGCTTTTTCTACTCCCTACTTCAGTTGGAAGATTACGCCTTGTTGCTGGGAAGTTTCGGCTTGTTGCTGATTCTGGGCGTGGTGATGTACCTGACCCGGCACGTTAACTGGTACCGGGCCTACGAGCCGGAGCCGGCTCAGGCTCATACGTAAAAATTACCCAAGGGGTAGCTTTCAATGTTTGAACAGCCAAGTTTGCTGGAGCAGAGTGCGATTGGTTGAAATCAACTAATACGAATTAAGAAGTATGTTGAAGTCGTTCTGCCCACTAATACGATTCGTAAGTAAGCGTAACGTTATCAATCTTAGTGGGCAGACCTTGTGCGTTGTACTCATACGAATAGATGTAACTCGCCGACGGAACAGGGGTGTACTTTACCAGATTGTTGCGACTGTACCGCCGTACCTCGTCGATACCCGCACCAACTAAGCCATAGAACGGGTTCGGCTTATCGTCAAACTCATACAAATACGTGGCTACCGTTCTGATCGCGTTTGCTTGCACCTGGGTAATGTTCTCGCCCGTATACGTATAAATTGAGATCGTCTCTCCAATTGGAGTGCTACCAGCCGGCGCATACGATGAACGAGTCAGGCGGTTATTGGCATCGAAGCTGTAAGTTCTCGTATCGGCCAATCCAGTCACGCCATTTTGAAATACCTGATTAGTGACGGCCGTAACTGATCTGCTGCCCCCTGCAAAAGTCTGGTAAGTGAAATCAGTGCGGTACGTAGCCGAACCTCTTACAAAATCGATTCTTTGATACTGATTTTGCGCATTATAGGTGATAGTGCCGCGCGTGTCGTTTCCTTCACTGTAGGCGATCAGTCGGTTTTGCGCGTCGTACGTGAAGCTGTTCTGGGTAGTTGTTCCGTCGAAGTTGGCCGACGTGGTCGTCTTCAACCGGAGACGTAAAGGAGTCAAAGGACGTGATGAATGGTCTGTACATCCCCAAAGGGTGTTGATTAGCAGCAAAGCGGTTAACTGAATTCGGATTATTCTCGACATGGTTAAAGGAATTGTGATTTGACTGCGAAATAAAGAAATGAATTAATTGACGCATAACAAATATACTGGGTGGTGCACCGGCCGGCGAGCAGGTACAATAGGTCCTGTTCAGGTAAGTCCGAAGGTTACAAAGCGGACAGGTACAACGCCCAACTCCTGTTTCAAGGGGCTGGGCGCTGTACTTTACCTGTTCGATCCGCTCGGCGACCGGTCATTCGTTGACCGGCTGTTTAGCTGTTGCCAACCGCCTGCTTAATCGATCCGGCAACCTTCCGGCCGCGCTCTTCGACG
>CAXUEB010000241.1:7010-8408 GCA_964249775.1 uncultured Spirosoma sp. | reverse complement strand
ACCTCGCCGTAGATGTAGCGGTGCGACGCTTTACCTTCCCCCATCACCAAGGCGCTCGACTTGACGGCCGTTTTGCGAAAGGCCGCCGTTTGCCCGTGGAACTCCTTGATGATGTGTTCGTGGTTCTGGACGAGCATGGCCGGAATGACGTCCCATTTGGCCGAAAAACTGAACAGTTCAAAAAAACCGGTCGACTGTTCGTAGCCGCGCCCTACCGTCGAGTTGATATCCGAAAACGTCGAAAAGCCGCGGTAGCCGTTGTCGCCTTCCAACGTAAAATTCTCGAACGCCAGACTCTTGCTAAAATCTAATTTCGACTGCGCGTCGGCGTCGGCGCCGTCGCCGTCGTAGCTACTGCTCACGATGTCAAGGCCCTCGGCGGCCAAGGCAATGTCGAACGTTTCGGCCCCCGAACACATGGCAAAGAGGTAGCCCCCGCCCGAGCAGAACGCTTTAATTGCCTTCGCCACGGCCAGCTTCATCTGCGACACTTTCGCGTAACCGAACTTTTTCGCAATGTCTTCCTGCGCTTTAATGTCAGCCAACGACTGCCGGTGCATGTTGCGGCCGAACTGACCCGTGAAATCTTCGTGGGGCAGGTGCAGCCAATCGTATTTGGGTAGGTCGCCCTTCAGGATCTCCTCGTCGTAAACGACCTCGAAGGGGATCTCGGCGTAGGTCAGCACCAGCAGCACGGCGTCCGTATTTTCAAACTCCGACGGGCTGACTTTGATGGGTGAATACACAATGATTTTGGCCGCCTTCTGGAGCGTTACCACGTTCACGTTTACGTCGGGGTCGGCGAGTTGCTGCCTGATGGACGCGGCCTTCGCGTCGGAAACCGTTTCAAACGAGACACCCCGCACCCGGCATTCGGTTTCGAGGGCTGCGGTTTGCTTGATGAGAAACGAGCCACCCCGGTAGTTAAGCAGCCAGTCGACTTCCTGGTCATCCTTCAGCATTTTGTACGCAATGCCGTAGGCTTTCAAGTGATTGGCTTGCTTATCGTCCATCGGAATCAGGACGGCGTTGGCGTAGACCGATAAGGTCCAATTCGTCAGAACCGAAAAAAGCAGGAAAAGAGAGAGTTGCCGTTTCATAATCCACGTTACTTTTAAACCTTCGTTACGAACATTCATAGCGAACATCCGTTGCAAACCTTCGTTGACAACGCATCGCCCAACCACCCAACGCATGGTCTGGACCTTTTCAAAAAGCACTTGTTACGGCATCCTTGTTTGTATACTTGTCATGGCGTGTAGCCACCGAACCGTCTCCGTTCGTTCGTCAGCGCCCAAACCGGGCGCATCCCCGCCGGACGAATCCACGCCGGGCGCATCCACGCTGGGCGTCGCGCAGTCGCTGGCGCAGGCCCGTAAACAAGCTATCAGAAACCTG
>CAXUEB010000241.1:2701-7000 GCA_964249775.1 uncultured Spirosoma sp. | reverse complement strand
CGACATCCCGGCGCAAAAAACGCAGCCCATCCCGGCTACAGAAACGATTGTGTTCGATTGGGCGGGGCAACGTAGCAATTCAGCACCGCTACCCCTTGATTTTAAGGAAGAACGGACTCATTTGCAGAATGTTTCGGTGAATGGAGTGGAGATTCCAATTGCGCTTGAGAACGAACATATGCTGATTCCGGCTTCTGCTCTGAAGGTAGGCAATAATCAGGTTACGATTCGGTTCATCGCCGGAAATCTGTCGCTTAACCGCAACGACGATTACCTGTACACCTTACTCGTGCCCGACCGCGCCCGGACGGTGTTTCCTTGCTTCGATCAGCCGGATTTGAAAGCAAACTTTCGGTTAAGCTTAATCATTCCGGCCGATTGGCGGGCCATGACCAACGCGTCAGTTCGGGATTCATCGGTAATCGGCGACCGAAAAACCATCCATTTCCAGCCTTCGGAGCGGATTTCGACGTACCTGTTTTCGTTCGTAGCAGGGAGATTCACGCCCGTTTCCCGCACGCCGAGCAGCCATTCGGGACTCGACCGACCCATGACTCTGCTCCACCGCGAGACCGACGCCGAAAAAATTCGGCTAAGCATGGATACCCTGTTTACGCTCCATGCCGACGCCTTGCGGTTTTTGGAAGCGTACACGCAAATTCCGTATCCGTTCGGCAAGTTCGATTTCGCGGCTATTCCCGATTTTCAGTACGGCGGCATGGAACACGTCGGGGCGATTGATTACCGGGCCTCGGCGCTGTTCTTAGACAACGGCGCGACCCGCGATCAGAAAGTAAGCCGAGCGACCCTGATCGCTCACGAAACGGCCCACATGTGGTTCGGCAACTTAGTAACGATGCGCTGGTTCGACGACGTGTGGCTCAAAGAAGTCTTCGCCAACTTCATGGCCGACAAGGTGACCGAGAAAGCCTTCTCGGACGCCAATTACGACCTGCAATTCGTGGTCGACCACTTCCCGGCCGCCTACGCCGTTGACCGCACCGAAGGCGCAAATCCGATTGGGCAGCCGCTGGCCAACTTACAGGAAGCGGGCACGCTCTACGGCGGTATCATCTACCACAAAGCACCAATCATGATGCGGCAGTTGGAGGGATTGATGGGTAAAGAGGCTCTGCGCGACGGCCTGCGCGCGTACCTCAAACGCTACGCCTTCGGCAACGCAACCTGGACCGACCTGATTGCCATCTTAGATGCTCGCACACCCACCGACTTAACCGCCTGGAACCGCGTGTGGGTGACGGAAACGGGCCGTCCGAACTTTACGTACCAACTCGATCAGCAGAACGGCAAGATTAGCCGCTTTGTCGTTGCGCAGACGGGCGAGGACGGTTCTAACCGCCTGTGGCCGCAGGGACTTGAAATCGCTTTAGTGTACCCGGACCGCGTCGAAGAACTAACCGTCAACGTGAATCAGCCGCGCGTTGAACTGGCCGAAGCTGTGGGCAAGCCCGCGCCCCGGTTCGTGGTCTTTAACTCGTCGGGGCAGGGTTACGGTCGGTTTCCGGTTGATACAGCCATGCTTTCGGGACTGGCTACGCTTAAAAATCCCGTCACGCGAGCGGCTGCGTGCATCAACTTATACGAGAACATGCTGGCCGGCGAAGTCGTCGCGCCCCGCCGGTTGGCCAACGTGTACCGGGCGCTGTTAAGCGTAGAAACGGAGGAGTTGAACCTGCGCCTGCTGACGGGGCAGTTGTCCGACTTAGTTTGGAATTT
Organism: uncultured Spirosoma sp.; assembly: GCA_964249775.1. Taxonomy (GTDB): domain Bacteria; phylum Bacteroidota; class Bacteroidia; order Cytophagales; family Spirosomataceae; genus Spirosoma. The sequence goes on along the minus strand of CAXUEB010000241.1, from coordinate 5,263 downwards.
TACCAGACCCGCCGACCGCCCGGCGCTGGCGGCTGCGGTGGAAGCGGATGCCTGGCGGGCTATGGAGCAAGCTCCTACGTCTGGTTTAAAGAAACTGCTGTTTCGCCTGTATCAGAACGTAGCGCTCAGTTCAGAAGCGCAACGGCGGTTGTTTACCATCTGGGATGAGCAGAAAGCGCCAGCGGGCGTTACGCTCACCGAAGACGATTATACGGCGCTAGCCCTCGCGCTGGCCGTTCGTGATTACCCGGCCGACGGTATTTTGCAACGGCAGTTGGCACGCATTAAGAACCCAGACCGGCAGAAACGCCTGCGCTTTCTAATGCCCGCGCTGTCGAGCAACGGGACGGAGCGCGACCAGTTTTTTACGGCGTTAGCCAACGTGGCCAATCGCGATCGCGAAGCCTGGGTAACGGCCGCGCTGGGCTACCTGCACCACCCGCTCCGGGCCGAAACCTCGGTGAAGTATTTGCCGAAAAGCTTAGAACTACTCGAAGAAATTCAGCAGACGGGCGACATTTTCTTTCCCGAATCGTGGCTGCGTTCGACGCTGAGCGCTTATCAGACGCCCGACGTAACGGCGTTGGTTCGCCAGTTTTTAGCCGACCGACCAACCTACAACGCCCGGCTGCGAGCTAAGCTGCTGCAAGCCGCCGACGGGCCATTCCGAGCGAGCCGGTTGCTGTATGGTCCGTAATTGGTGCGTTAAGACCCGTGATAGAACTAACTTAGTTTGCCCAACACGTTTTTTTAAACCTATTTCTCGGACAAATCGTCCGTGTATACCCGAAAAATGGCAGTTGATCAGGTGCTTCAGCGACCGCAGCATCTGCCCGCGCTCGGTTTCGGACAGGTCGGCTAACGTTCTAACCTTCAACTGCTGCAACTGTCGGTACACCCGCTCTAATACGGCCGTTCCTTTGTCGGTTAGCGTAAGCCGCCGGGCGTGGTCGCTGGTGGGCATCGCGCAGGGCATCTGGTTTTTTCCTCGACAATCGTCAGCAAAATCCGCTGGCGGTAGAACTGGGTGAGTCGGTAGAGGCAATCCAACCGAACATCCCGTATGCAAGCAAGCAGGTGAAGGGCGAAAACCGTCGGTTTCTTAGCGAGTGGCCCGGCCATAAAGCGAGCAGCACGGCTTATCTTTAAGAACGTAATGAGCTAACCATCAATCGTATATGGGTATTCTATTGACGGGACTATTGCTGCTGGCGGGGCTGGCCTGGATGGTCAGGATGTGGCGCTACAGCCGGGGGCAGATTCGGCTCGAACAGGTCAGCCCCGCCCGGCGGCTGGTCGCCCAGGGCGTGATTATCCAAGCCCGCGACGACATCCACTATAACGACAACTGGCGAACGTCCCGGAGCTACCACATTCAGTTCAGCACCCAGCAGGGCCAGACCATTGTCGCCAAAACCAGCGTAACCCAGCCGGATGTGCTGGGTCTGAAGGAGGGTGACGTGGTTACGATCCAGTACCTGCCCGAACAGCCCCAGCACATCTATCTGGGCGAAAACCAAAACGAAAACCCGTATTTGGCTCGGGGCCTTCTGGTCGGTGCGGTGGGAAGCCTCGGGTGTTTGGTGGTGAGCTTTGGACTGATGGCTCTGTTGTTCGTGGCAATCTGGTTGTGGTTGCGATACCGATCACCCACCCGTAACCGATCGTTTGACTCAACGTGTGAAGCCGATGCAGAACCGCATCAACACCATCCAACCCGGACGCTGACCGGCTCGCCGGCAAACCCCACTTCCCGCTTTTCGACAAAGACATCGCCATGACGAGAGCGCTCCGGCTCGACTTTGCCAACGAATGCGCTAAAATTCTCTACCGGTTAAGCGACGAACGGGTGTTCTTGGTCGGGGCTACCACCCGCTACCATCAGGACGCAATGGCCGAGCGGGGACACAAGCGCCGGATTGTTGAACAGGTGGGCGACGTACTAACCTTGCCGGAATCCAGCACGCTGTCGATCACCAACGCCGACGTAGCGCCCGCCCTTGACCGAGAGACGGCTGGCAGGTTCCTGGGCCGACGAACCGGCTCGGCAATGGGTGATTCATGCCGAAGAAGTGCCGTTTAGGGAGTCGATAATCCGATTGACCTCTTCGCCGGAGAGTCGGACAGTACGGACAAAAACCCGAACTATGTCAGCCGGTAACGTTGGGCCAGTTGGTAAATGGGGCAAACCAGTCCGGCCCGGTTGGCGTTAAGTGCATCGTGCCGGGGCGCACTCATCATCCCGGCCTGGCACGGCATTATGCAGACATGGACGCACATCCGATACGGCCTACTGGCCGGACTGCTGGCCGCGTTTCCCATGAGCCACTACGCTACCCCGGCAGACCATCCCCGACAGCCGGCCCACCGCAACGCCCCCGCTGACCAGCGATCGACCGACGTGAACGCGGCCGTGGTGGTGGCTAATTTCCTGGCCATGTACCCCACCACCGAGCGCGACCGGCAGCAACTCCGCACGGAGTTGCTGGCCAGCTACGCCAAAGACGCAGCCGCCGACCCGAAGCTGTACCCGGCCCTGCGGCAACTGGCCCAGGCCATGGC
>CAXUEB010000241.1:0-2691 GCA_964249775.1 uncultured Spirosoma sp. | reverse complement strand
GCGCAGGTCCGGCGCACTGACCTCACGGCGGCTGTCGTGCGCGGGACGCTCCAGCAGCAGTTAGGCGCGGTGATGCGCACCCACCCCAACGAAGCCAAACGCGGGTTTCTCGGCTACATTCAGCGGCATAACCCCATCGTGGCGTCCAACAGTCGATTTGTCATCACGCGCGGGCACGTGCAGAATATGTGGGCCGCCCAGAATTACGTGGCTAAACTGGCGGGCTGGAAGCCGCTGGCCAACTCCACCCTGGAGCAGGACGTGCGGGACGTTGCCGCCCAATTTAACAACATGACCGCCGACGAGCAGCAGGCCATTGCCGACAGCGAATTACGCCTGGTCAAGTTGGTCATGATGAGCCAGGAGCGAATCATTTATCCGGCCGTCATGGACGACATTCGCAAAAACCTGCACTCGCTCGCTGATTTGCACCGGACTACGCGCCTGCTCGAAAACGCGGGTGACAAGTACGCGCAGTTCGCTAACCGCGTGGAGGCCGGCCTTAAAGAGCTGCCGGCGCTTGGCGCAAAAATGGGTACGCTCACCGGCCTGACGATGCCCGGCAATCGGCCTTGATGTCAGCGACACTCGTTTACCAAAGCGGGCGCTCGTTTCACAAACCAACCCGGTAACGACACCACGAAATTTACGGGTTGCGTAACGGCGTCAGATCCGCGTAGAACAGAACCTTGTGAACTTATTTGGTGTCCTCGGCGAGGTCAATGATCGTCACGACCGGCCCATCGATGGGTTTGCCGCCCTTGAGAACAGATTGCACAATGGCGCGGCTGCTTACCGTATTCGGGGTGGGGACCCACAACTGCTCGATTTCGTGGGGCATAGACTCCAAACTCGCGTAGAACTGCGCGATGCCTTGTCGAACATGAAATGATTCCGGTAGCGCTGTTTAACCAAAACGGAATGGCTTCGTGAGCGTGGAACAGCAGCGGTACCACCGGACTGGGCGCAAACTGGTAGTGTTCAAACAGGAAAGGGCCATTCGCCCAGGCGTTGGCAATGGGGGCGGAGGCCATTGTGCAGAACGAGTTGCGTTGTTAGACTATAGAACAAAGTGCGATGCTGTTGATTTTTTAACCAATCGGCGACGCAATCGCCACGTATCTGCGCAAGAATCGGGTTTGTTGTCCCCCGCAACCGGGCGACCTTTGTCCTGGTTAAAACGACAAGCCTAATGAACCCAAACAGCCCTTATACGTACCAACAGATCGCGCGCGCTATTGAGCACCTGACGATTAACTTCCGCGATCAACCCTTCTTGACAGACTTGGCCGAACAGGCGAATCTGAGCGAATTTCACTTCCAACGGCTCTTCACCGAATGGGCGGGCGTAAGTCCCAAAAAGTTTGGGCAGTACCTGACGCTCGAACACGCCAAGCGACAACTCCGTACCGGCGTTTCACTGGCCGAAGCTGCCTGCGACGCCGGGCTGTCGGGGACGGGTCGGCTGCACGACCTGTTTGTCCGCATTGAGGGCGTTACGCCGGGAGAGTTTAAGCAGGCCGGTTCGGGCCTAACGCTAGCCTACGGCGTATTCAACAGTCCGTTCGGACTCTACGTGCTGGGTACCATTGGCGGCAAAATCACCGTATTGCACTTTTTGAGCGAAAGCGAACAGCCCAAAACGATGCTGACGGCTACGTGGCCTGGTGTTTTCCTGCACCACGACCCAGAAACCTTGCAACCGCTGGCCGACCAGGTGTTTCCAGCGATTAGCCCGGCCGAAAACAGTTTCGCCAAACCATTGTCGATGCTGCTGCGTGGCTCGACGTTTCAGCTCAAAGTTTGGGAAGCGCTACTAAAAATTCCCGAAGGTCGGTTGGTCAGCTACGACCAGATTGCCCAGGCCATTGGACAGCCGACGGCCTCGCGGGCGGTCGGCACGGCCATCGGTAGTAACCCGATTGGTTACCTAATTCCGTGCCACCGCGTCATCAAAAAAACCGGTCTATTCGGCGGTTACCGCTGGGGCGCGGGGCGCAAGCAGGCGATGCTGGGTTGGGAAGCCGCGCGGGTGAATGGCCCCCTGTAGTTGGTCCTCGGACATACCCTACGAAGGACATGCCCTCTCCTACCCGAACTAAATGCCTACGCCGGGCTACTCGTTCACCAGGCCGCCTGATTCGACATACAGCTTTAGGGCTGACACGATTTGCCCAGCTTCGGACGCTGGTCGGGCTGGTTCGGAGCGGGGCTGTTACGCTGGGCGGCAACCTATCCGGTAAAATTTACGGCCAGCTCGACTGCCGCGCGGGCAAGTGCATGAAACCCGCAAACCGAGTCTTTTTCGCAAGTGCACGTGAGGCCATTGAGCATGGCTTTCGGCCATGCGCGGTGTGCTTGCCGGAAGCGAAGCGTACCGAGTTTGGCGCCATCGCTAATCATAGCGTCCGTTTCAGCACCGCCACCGCCTGCTCCAATTCGGCTTCCGTACTCGACGCGAAACCCAGCCGCGTGCCGTTCAGCCGCTGACCCGGTGGGTTATGCGACAGACCGCTCGACAAAAACAGCCCGTTGCGCCCGGCCTGCTCAGTTAACGTTTCCATATTGATTGATGAATCAAACGTTGCCCAGACGGCCAGCCCGCCGTCGGGTTGGCTGAACCGCACGGCGTTGGTCAACTCGCTCGTCAGCAGCTCACAGAAACGGTCGCGCCGGGCGTGATAAGTGCGC
>CAXUEB010000240.1:7578-8430 GCA_964249775.1 uncultured Spirosoma sp. | reverse complement strand
GCGTGTAGCCTTCGACGACGTATAGGTTAAAGACCGTTCGGTAACCGAGCGGCAACTGACGAATAAGCGCGTAGATCCGTTCGGCGTCCAAACCCGCGTCGGGCAACGGCTCGGGGTCGGGCCAGTCCAGGCCGGGCTGTTGGTCGGCCGTTTCGTCGGCCTCAAACGGGGGCAGCCTTCGATTAGCGCGCAGGTGTTGCAGGGCTTCGTTGACCACAATGCGCCGGAGCCAGGCTTCCAGTCCGTTGTCGTCGCGGTACGCAAAGTCGCCGATGGCCCGAAACGCTTTCAAAAAACCGTTCATCAACACTTCTTCGGCGTCCGACTCATTGCGAACGTAGCGCAAACTCACCCAAAACAGCCGGTTGGCGTACTGGTCGAACAGCCGCTTTTGGGCGAAGGCGTTGCCCCGTTGGCATTGTTCGACGAGTTGCAGCGACATCGTGGCGGTTGACCGGGTGGGTTGGTTTCAACAGTAGAAATGCCGGTTTGGGTGGAAGGGTTGCCTGACGCGTAAAAAATAAACCACTGCTTTGTGGGCAGTGGCACGGTGATTCAGTTCTGTTCGCTGCTGACGCAACCGGCTGGTCGACGTTGCGGCACGACGGCGGTGTTGCAAGTCGGTTATGCTGGCTGTTTAATTTGTTAAAGCGACGACAGAAACTCGTCAAACAGCATTACGTTCCGAAAGCCCTTCCTCCCCAGGCCCGCGTGCAGCGGTTTATCGCGGGTAATAAGCGGAAAGCCCGTCGAAAGGCTCAGCGCAACATAAGCAACGTCTTTAGGGTCGACGTCTCGGCATAGTTCTACGGCGTAAATCCAATCTTCGTCGCTAACTGCCATAGTTGGAAC
>CAXUEB010000240.1:6556-7568 GCA_964249775.1 uncultured Spirosoma sp. | reverse complement strand
CCGATAAGGTGCCGAAAATAACAACAATATATTGACGTAACTCTTCTTCTGACCTTTTTGCTGGATTATCGCCTTGTGCGTGGCAATTTCGTTGAAGACAAAATCGATAGTCAGACAATTCAGGTTTGATAAGAGTAGCTGATGGTAAGCCTTTCCGCTAATCACAATGGACATGATTACGTTCGCATCCAGAACGTAATCAATCTTTGCGGTTGCCATCGGGAGCCAAATCATGTTGTTGGCAGTACTTCTCCCAAGCCCGCTCCCGCCCTTTCTGGTACTCCGAGTCGTTAATCAGGTCGATGTCTTTCAGGTCCTCGGCTATCTGCCGGCCCAATTTGCGGAGTTCCAGTCGCTCGATGGTTTTCTGGAACTCCTTTTCAACCTCTTCCCGGCCCAGGTCGGCCAGCAATTGCTCGTCAATGTCGATGGTGATGCTCATGGTATTCGCGCCTGTCTGCTCAAACTTAACACCTTTTCCACAAAACGTAAGGCGCAGCGGGTTGGCTCCGGCTGCGCTTCGTTTCTTGTGCTACACCCGCCTTACTCCACCGTCACCGACTTGGCTAAGTTGCGCGGCTGATCGACGTTGCGACCCCGCATGACGGCGATGTCGTAGGCCAGCAGTTGCAACGGCACCACCGAAATCAAGGGCATCAGCATTTCGTGCACCTTAGGAATTTCAATCGTAAAATCAACCATGCCGGGCAGGTGCGTGTCGCCTTCGGTCGTGATGGCAATGACCCGGCCTTTGCGGGCTTTTACTTCCTGAATGTTCGAGACCACTTTTTCGTACGAACTGTCCTTGGTGGCAATGACAACCACCGGCATGTCTTCGTCGATGAGGGCAATGGGGCCGTGCTTCATCTCGGCGGCCGGGTAGCCCTCGGCGTGGATATAGCTAATTTCTTTCAGTTTCAATGCCCCTTCCAGCGCGACGGGGAAGTTCAGGCCCCGACCCAGGTAGATGAAGTTGCGGGCGTAGGTGAAGATGTACGCAATCTCCTTGATC
>CAXUEB010000240.1:0-6453 GCA_964249775.1 uncultured Spirosoma sp. | reverse complement strand
GTCGCCTTCTTTAATAATCGGGTTGCGGTAGCGGAACTCCGACGCGTATTCGACCTCCACTGGAATGCGGGCCAGTTCTTCAAAAATGTATTCGGCCACTAATCCCGCGTGCCACGACGTGCCGCAGCCGACAATGACAATGCGCTTCGAGCGGGCGAGTTTGTCCATGTAATCGCGCAAACCACCGAGTTGCAGCGTTCCGGCGTCGGCCTGCACGCGGCCCCGCATCGAATCGGCGATGGAGCGCGGCTGCTCGAAGATTTCTTTGAGCATAAAGTGGTCGAAACCGCCTTTTTCAATAGCTGCTAATTCTAATTCAACTTTTTGGACGTAGGGCGTCGTCGTCGTGTTATCGAGCGTAACGATTTTCAGTTCACCGTTCTTGATAACCGCAATTTCGTAGTCGTTGAGGTAGATGACGTCCTTGGTGTACTCCACAATCGGCGTGGCGTCCGAGGCCAAAAAATACTCATTCTCGCCGACGCCGATCACCAACGGTGAACCCTTCCGGGCCGCGATGAGCTGCGTCGGGTCGGTCTCGCTCATGATGACGATGGCGTAAGCGCCAACGACCTCCTGAAGGGCCAGCCGCACGGCCTCTTCGAGTGTTCCTCCGTTATTTTCCCAAATGTCTTCGATAAACTGCCCGAGCACTTCGGTATCGGTATCGCTGGTAAACGTATGGTCTTTCTTGAGCAGCGCCTGCTTGATGGCCGCGTAATTCTCAATAATTCCGTTGTGGATGATGGCCAGCTTGCGGTGGAACGAGTAGTGCGGATGGGCGTTTACGTCGTTGGGTTCGCCGTGCGTCGCCCAGCGCGTGTGCCCCATACCGATCCGGGCGTGAAGCTCTTTGTCGTCCAGTTCGGCTTCGAGCGCCGATACTTTTCCCTTTTTCTTGTACACCTTCAGGCCTTGCCCGTTCATCAGGGCCACGCCCGCGCTGTCGTAGCCCCGGTATTCGAGCCGTTTCAAGCCTTTTATCACCAACGGGCACGCTTCCCGGTGCCCAACGTATGCCACAATGCCGCACATAGTTAGTTTGTAATTTTTAACGGTCGGGATGCCGATCCACCACCGTAACGGTTTCTATGGTCTAATTTACCGTAGGTACTAAGCTCTGTAACGACTTTGGCGAGTCGTTAGCCTAAATTAAATGCAAAAAGCCGGGGTTTCCGGCTTTTTGGTTTAGCATTCAACGACGCGCTACTGCGAAGTCGTGTAGAAAACAATCAGTTTGGCACTCGCATCCCCCTCTAAGACAGCCTGTAGAATTGAAGCGCTTAGGTAATAGTCCTGCGCCCTGCCCGCGTAAGCTAACAAGTTTGTTCCCGACGCATTGTAACTGTACTGCGACGTTAGAATGCCCAGTCCGTTGTTCGGGGTAGACCCGGCAGCGACGGACTGCAAATAACCACCTAACTCAAACGTATACGTCTTCGTGGCAGAGTTATATGTCGCAATTTGGGGCGACGCAAACGACGGTTCGCTGCGGTTAAACAACGTCTGCGTGCCGGGAACCAACTGAATTATCTGGGTCGGACTCGTGCGCAGAATTTTGTTTTGCGCGTTCAGTTCGGCCAGCACCAAATTCGCGGGCAGGTACGAACCGGCCGCCGGTTGCCTTGGCGTAATGACCAGATCAGCCCGGTTGATGGCGACCCGGCCCTGCGTTTTCAACTGATCCAATCCCGGAAACGTCAACTTAGTGGTTACGCCGGCGGCAGGCTGGATAAACGTTCGGCCGCCCGTTGCCGACGCGGGTAGTGTCTGCTGCGGACCTAAATTGGCGAAAGCCGTTGCGTTACGTTGGGCCGTGATCTGGTTGAATCGCTTGCCGTTGAGCAACAAAAATTGCTCCCGTCGCAACTTCTCACCCTGCACGTGGTAATACACGGCAATGTAGGACGGGTAAACCGTATTGCCTACGATGCTGCCCGGCGCAAAGCCCAAGATTGCCGACGGCGTGGCGGACGTGATCATCAGCCCCGACAGAAACCGCGCGTTGAAAGCCGTTGCGTTGGCCACTTTACCCGCATCGGTGTTGGCCAAGGCCAGTATCTGCCGGCCGTAGGCATCGGGCAAGGCAATTCGGGCGTTAACCGAATCGCGGGCGGACGGCCGCGGGCGAATGGTTTGCCGGGCGAGCGGTTGACTCTCCACCGGCACCGTGCTCCGAATGTCGTAATTGGTCTGGAGCCGCAGGCTGTCAGTCAACCGAAATACCTGAATGTCCTGTAACCGGGTCGTATCACCGTACCAGTACCCGTTCAGATCCAGCACCAGCCGGGTCGAATCGTGGATGATCCGGTTGGCCGGCGTTGCATTGGTCGTAGCCGTGTCGTTCACGACGAAGTCCGACGCCAACTGACTCTGCACGTACGCCCGCGCCTGGATAGGGCCAAAAACCGGGTCGTTGTATTCACCCACCAACAAACTGCCCAGATTACTACTGCGGACGGAATCCAGCCCGACGGTCTGGCGCACGACGCGGATGGTGTCGGTGTAAAAAACGCCCACCGGCGTGGTGGGCGGTAAACCAATTTCTCGGGGTTCTTCGCAGGCGACTGCGGCTGCGCCCACGACGATTCCCGCCAGCAGCAATCGTCGTGCGCGACTCCAGTTAGCCAGCCAGTTGCGTGTAGAGGTTGTAATAGCGTTCCGCGACATCGTTATCTTCGGCAGCATCAAATTTGTGTTCGGGTAAATCGTTTAGAATGGCGTTCAGGCTTGCGCTCGATTCTTCTTCGGCCCGCACGACGGCGTCGGCGTAGGTGCAGCCAATGCGAATAAAGCCGTGGAAGTCAGCCGTTTTTAGTTCGGCCAGCATCTGATCGTCGATGTCCATCATCCGGGCTTTTTCGAGAATGTCGCCCTCAAACCGGTGCTCAAACGCGTTGTTATAGACCGTAAACACCGACTTGGTGTCTTTGAACATCGGGTCGTTTTTGTAGGTTGTTTTCAGGTACAGCGGAATCAGGGCCGTCATCCAATCGTTGCAGTGGACAATATCGGGTGCCCAACCCAATTTCTTCACCGTTTCGAGGACGCCTTTACAGAAGAAAATGGCCCGTTCGTCGTTGTCGGCGTAGAACCGGTTTTCCTTATCGTGGAAAACGTACTTGCGCTGGAAATAGTCTTCGTTGTCGATAAAATAGACCTGTAATTTGGCGGTTGGAATGGAAGCGACCTTGATAATCAGCGGTTTTTCTTCGTCGCCCACGGCAATGTTGATGCCCGACAGCCGCACCACCTCGTGCAGCCGATTTTTACGTTCGTTGATGAGTCCGAAGCGCGGTACCAGGATGCGGATTTCCATGCCCCGCTCCTGCATTGCCTGCGGCAGCTTGCGAACAAAGTCCGCGACGTCGGACGTTTTCAGGAAAGGGTTGATTTCACTGGCCACGTAAAGAATACGTAATTTGCTCATAGAAACGGTCGGAGTGTGTTGGTTAAGAGACGTAAAAAACTTGCAAAATTATACAATTTTTTCCCGTATTTCAATCCATCTGACCCGAAAAATACCAAATTCAACGAGTGCCCCCCCCCTCACTCAACCCGATCGGTATGCAACGTTTTGATTCAATCTTCGACCTGCGTCAATCCCTTCAGCCGCTGCGTTCCAACCGTTCGATTGCGTTGGTTCCTACGATGGGCGCGCTGCACCGGGGTCACACGACGCTGGTTAAAGCGGCACGGCAGAATGACGCCAATTTGGTGGTTAGCAGCATCTTCGTTAATCCCGTACAGTTTAATAATCCCGACGACCTGGCCCGCTACCCGCGTACGCTCGACGACGACTGTCGGCAACTCGAAGCCGCCGGCTGCGACGTAGTCTTTACGCCTTCGGTCGAAGAAATGTATCCCCAACCGCCCGCCTTGCGACTGAATTTTGGTGATCTGGAGACGGTGATGGAAGGAGCCTTCCGGCCGGGACACTTCAACGGCGTCGGCATTGTGGTGGCTAAGCTCTTTAACGTTGTGCAACCTGACCAGGCGTATTTCGGGCAGAAAGACTTGCAGCAAGTGGCGGTCATTCGGCGGCTGATTGGCGACCTGAATTTCCCGGTTGAATTGATTCGCTGCCCAACCGTGCGCGAGGCCGACGGGCTGGCCCTGTCGTCGAGCAACCGCAACCTCACGCCCGACGAACGCGAACAAGCTCCGGCCCTGTTCGCAGGGCTAACGCTGGCGCACGACCTGCTGACGGAAGGCCGCAGCGTTACCCAAGCCAAAGCCGCCGTAACGGATTATTTGGCCAATCGTCCCGGTTTTCGGCTGGAATACGTCGAAATTGCCCATGCTGACACGCTCCGGCCCGTCGGCGAGGTACAGGCACCGGGTCAAACGGCCATTTGCTTAGCGGCTCATTTGGGCAACGTGCGACTGATTGACAACCTGGTCTTTTGATAGTTTGGCCGAGCGGCTCGGCTACAGCGATGTCTAACTTTTCACTGGGCAAACCCGTTTACTGATACACGTAAACGTCAACAACTATGACACCCTTACTCGACAACCTAACACCAAGTGACGATGATACGGAATTAGTCGGCTCGCGCGTCGGCCGCATTGATCCCGACAATTTCCGCACCGAGGATGGAGTTCTCGAAACCGAAAACGAAGAATCACTCGAATCGGAAGATAATGGCCTCTCCGACGAACCCGTTGATAAAGACGGCGGCACGACCTAACTCTGCTTTGGGCAGCCACGTAACCCATAATCCGGCCTTCCAATCGGGCAACGTGTAGTTTGTAACTTAACAAACCGATAAGGTTTTTGGGAACCTTATCGGTTTAAACAAGACAATGATGAACCCCAACGACAACAACGAGTACAACCCAGCCGACGACGACAATCAGGGCGTCGTGCAACTTTTGGCGCAGGGCGAACTGGCGGGCGGTGGCGTCGCGCAGGCTGACTATATGGACCCGATCACGAATCAAGGCCCTGAACCAATCAAAGAAGAAGTAAATGATGCTGGCGAGGGACTATCCGACTCCGAAGCCAACGGCGTTAATGACGACCTATTGGCAGAAGAAGACGTAGAAAACGGCGACGTAACGGTTGATAACGACCTGGAGTCGTAGCAACTGTTTAGCTTGGGCAAACCAACCAAATTAGCGCGTTTCACCGGTACGGCACGGGTTTAAAGATACGGACCGTCGGCGTCGAAACGTTTTCTGCTTAGTTAATCCAACCGTCTGGTTCAGAAACGGTCGAATAGCAGTAAGCAATAGATTCAGGTAGCCATGAAATCAATGTTGTTCTCGATTTTACTGCTTTTGAGCAGTTTGCTTGGCTTTACAGCCTGCACGCAGGAGGGCGTCCAATCGCAGCCTGCCGAACCGGGCGTTCTGTACCAGACTACGTTTGGCCAAGGTCAGGACGGCTGGGAAGTTGGTTATACCGATTACGAGGTTCAGACGGCCGACCTCGAATTCGAGTCGGCCTGGACTGGCCTACCCCGGCCGTTGGATACCCGCCGGAAGGCGATCATGGTTTCCAGCACGAACCACAGCGACGATGTGTTTATGTTTTTGAAGCGCAAACTAACCGGCCTGCAACCTAACACGGATTATGCGCTCGTCTTCGACGTTGAACTGGCGTCGGCCTACGCCGACAATTCCATTGGCACCGGCGGTTCGCCGGGCAGCAGTGTCTTTCTGAAAGCGGGTGCATCAGCCACTGAGCCGCAAAAACAGCTAAAAAGTGGTTTCTATGAGCTGAGCATCGACAAGGGTATTCAAGCGCAGAGCGGGCGGGATGCCGTCGTGTTAGGAACAATCGGGGCCGGCGAAGACGTAACCGATTACAAGCTCATCACCCGCAGCAACGCGGCCAAGCCCTTCGCGGCCCGCACGAACAGCGCCGGCGAACTTTGGCTGATTGTCGGCACCGATTCGGGCTATGAGGGCCAAACGACGCTGTACTATACCCGCATCAAAGTAACGGCGAAGTAGGTGTTGCCACGCCAAGATTAACGACCGGAGTTAAGCCAACTGGTTTGCCTGTTTAATGGCCCCTTCGCGTAAGTAGAGAAATAACAGCAGTCCGGCCCCAATACCAAATACGAACGCGACAGCGGCCGACGGCCACAAACCCCGTTGCTGGAACGCATCGCCGTCGTAGTCACGTCGCCACATAACCAAGGCAATCCCAATCATTCCAGCGATTCGTCCCCAATTGATCCAAACCAGCGGATGCTTCGCCATCTTTTTGACCATTCGAGGAATATCATAGTTGAACTCGCGCAAGATTGGGACGTAGTCGTGATTGATTGAGAGCATCACAACAACAATAACCAACGAAAGGGAAAAGATACGATTACGCATGGCGGTTGCCGTTTGGTAGCAATCGACCCGGATGGTCGGTCGGCTTTCTGTACCCGAAATAACGCGAAACTTTCCGATATTTGCCCAGCCTGCCCGGAACGTACCCATCCGGCCGATTGT
>CAXUEB010000239.1:4632-8449 GCA_964249775.1 uncultured Spirosoma sp. | reverse complement strand
GTCCGCTGCGCCGACGACCCGCCACTGAAGCTGGTAGCTCGTCACCGCCGGCACGTTCGACCACGAGATGGCTAAGGTCGTGCCGTTCGGCGCGTATCCCGATACGTTCGACGGCACCCGGCAAGCCGTCGTGAACGCGGGGCCGGTGATGTAATCGCCGTAAATTCCGCCCTCGCACACCGTCCGCACCCGCCACTCATAGGTCCGACCCGGAATGAGTCGGTACAACGGGTACCGCTTTTCGTAAGCACTGGAACTATAATAGGGGCCTACCGCGTCCGCTTCGGTTTGGCCCGTAATCCAGTCGGCACTACCTTGCTCACGGTACTGAATTTCGTAGGGAGCGGACCCGTTGCTCTGCCAGGACAGTTCAACCTGGTCGTGCCGTGGATTTTGAACCTGCATATTCTGGGCGGGCTGTCCGCAAACGGCCCGTACGGTTTGCGTAGCACCAAAATCGGTTGGCCCACCCGCGGGACAGCTCGACCGGACGCGCCATTCGTAGGTAGCGTTATTGGTCAAGCCCGTCAGTGTGTAGGACGTAACTTGAATGTCCAGTACGTTTGTCCAGTCCGTTGCGCCGGCGGGCCGCCATTGCAATTCGTAGGGCGGGTAAATATCGACTCCGCCCCAACTCAAATTGACCGACGCGGGCGACAGGGCATTTCCATTCCAAAAATTGGGTTGATTACACCGCGGGTTAAACGAATACGCGTTCGTAAAGGAAGACGTTAGGTCCGTACTGCATTGTTTTCGCACCCGCCATTCGTAAGTTGCATTGGACGGCAAGCCCGTTAGAAAATAGGTAGTTGTTGTCAGGTCGGGTACACTTGTCCAGTCCGTAGCGCCGGAGCGTCGCCACTGCAATTCGTAGCGGCCGTTCGTTTCGGCATCGCTCCAAGCAAGTTGCGCACCCGAATTGGTTACACGCTGCGTTTGGGCATTTTGCGGCATGGCGCATTGGACCCGAACCGTTTGGCCCGTGACAAAGTCCGAGATTTCAGTAGCCGAGCAGAGTTGCCGAACGCGCCATTCGTAGTCCGTACCTGGCGTCAGACCCGTCAGCGAATACGCCGAGGCTACGATACCCGTCGCCGACGACCAGGCCGTTGTACCGGCCACGCGCCACTGCACTTCGAACGATTCACCCACTGAACCGAACCACGACAAGGTCAGCCCGCCGGTTCCGTTGGCGTAGGCCGATGGGTTGACCGGCGTCGCGCAGCGGGTCGTCAATACCTGCGACGACGTAAAATCAGACGTCATTCCAGCCGAGCACACCGCCCGCACCTGCCACTCGTAGGTCGTGTTGGCCTGTAGGTTTGTTAACCGATAGGGCGACGTTACGCCCGGCACGGTGGTCCAGTCGGTCGTTCCGGTTGGCCGCCATCGGACTTCGCTGGCTACAAATGTCGACCAGCGTAGTTCGGCGGCATGATGCGTCACGGTGGAAATACTCACATTTGCTGGTACGGCGCAGCGGGTCTGAAGCACCTGCGCAGCCGTAAACGCCGATTTCTCGGTAGCGGAGCAAGCCCGGCGCACCTGCCATTCGTACGTTGTGTTGTTTTGCAGTCCGGTCAGAATATATTCTGGAGCGTTCAGGTCAGTAACCAACGTCCAGTTGGCGGCTCCCACGACCCGCCATTGCAGGTCGAAGCGGGCATTTACCCCGGCGCTTTCCCACCGCAGTTCGGCTGCGTCGACCGTAACGAGGGGCGTCACCAGACCGAATGGCATCGTACACAAAGTCTGGAACAGCGCCGAGGAGGTGAACTCGGACGTTGCCGTGGCCGAACACAGCGTGCGGACCTGCCACTCGTACGCAACATTGTTGGCTAAACCCGTCAAGTTCCATGCGTTGGCGACTATATTGCTAACGACCGTCCAGTCAGTGGTTCCGGCCGGTCGCCACCGAACTTCGTAGGTTCCCCCACCCACCGACGTATACCAGCTAAGGCGGGCTGACTGGTGCGATATAGTACTTGTGTTGAGACCCATTGGTGTTTCGCACCGGGTCTGGAACAATTGCGAATTGGTAGCTACCGACGTATCGCCCACGGCGCAGATTGCCCGGACGCGCCATTCGTAGGTCGTATTGTTGGTCAGACCGGTCAGCGAATAACTCGTACCCGTCTGGGCTGGGCTAACGTTCCAGTTTATCGTACCGGCCGGTCGCCATTGTACTTGGTAAGTCGACGACCCACTGCCGTTGTACGACCAAGATAGCGCAATGGATTGGTGGGTTAGCGATTGCTGGTAAGGATTCTGCGGAGCTGGGCAGACGGCAAAGGCGGACGAGATAGGTAAATAACAGAAACTGATGAACAGGCATACGTAGCGAAAGTACATAAGGGTGGGGCTTTGAATACGGCAACGAATAAGCCAAATAATTACACATACGCAAATTCTATTGGGGAAATAGTTTCTTAGTAAGCTATAAGTTTTTTAAGGGTTAGGTTAAGTCCTCTAAACGCATAAGCGGAGCGGTTAACTCGGAGAAATTGAGGCTGCTTAGCCTCGTTCTCATTGAGTTAACCGCTCCGCCTGAGTGCTCAAATTCGTTTGCCTTGTTACGGCTTCAACAGTAACTTTCCCGTCGTGCCGCGCCCTTCCAAATCGCGGTGAGCCTGAGCCGCGTCGGCCAGCGCGTAGGGTGGTTGAATGAGCAGCTTTAACTCGCCCGACGCGACCCAGCCAAACACGGCCCCGGCCCGCTCCAACAGAGCCTGACGCGTCAGGGTGTAATGCCCCAGCGTCGGCCGGGTCAGCAGCAACGACCCTTTGGCCGACAGAACGGCGGGGGCTACCGGTGGCACCGGGCCGCTGGCGTTGCCAAAGGTGACCATTGTACCCAACGGTCGCAGGCAGTTTAGGCTGCCGTCAAAGGTGCTTTGCCCTACCGAATCATAGACCGCGTGTACCCCCTGTCCGCCCGTCAGCCGACGCACCTCGGCGGCAAAGTCAGTTTGGGTGTATAAAATCACTTCGTCGGCTCCGTTCTGGCGGGATAGCTGGGCTTTTGCTTCGGTCGATACGGTTGTAATGATCCGCGCGCCCCGCCGACGGGCGATCTGCGTGAGCAGCAGACCGACGCCCCCGGCTCCGGCGTGAATCAGCACCGTGTCGCCGGGGCGGATAGGGTACGTCGTGTAAGCCAAATAGTGCGCTGTCATGCCCTGCAACAGCACGGCCGCGGCTTGTTCGTCGCTCAGTCCGTCGGGAATTAGCACGAGCTTATCGGCGGGCACGACGGCGTATTCAGCGTAGGAACCGGGCTGCGATGTGTAGGCCACGCGCTGACCCGGCTGCACGTCTGAAACGCCTGCCCCAACGGCTTCAACAAGGCCCGCCCCTTCCGAACCAGGTACGAACGGCAGCGGCAAGGGATAAAGACCGCTGCGGTGATATGTATCAATGTAGTTGACGCCGATGGCCGTCAGCCGAACAAGCACCTCGCCGGCTTTGGGATTGGGAACGGGCAACTCGACCAGGTTCAGAACCTCCGGTCCGCCGGTTTGGGTTAGTTGAATAGCTTGCATGGTGTCAAATGTAGTGCGCGGTAAGGAGTCATGACAAGGATATTGCTTCAAAAAAGTATGATGAGAGCGATTCGTTTATTTATACCATCAATTCATTTTGTAACATTGTTTCTGTATAAGCAAAAACGAAAGGTTACAGACCTCTAATGAAACGCGTAACGGCGTCCTCCACCAACTTCTCGAATCGACCCGTTGCTTCGGGCTGACAGTCGTGCCGGGCGAGGGCTACAAACCCTTGCATCATGGCAAACCAATGCAGAAAAACAGATTCAACA
>CAXUEB010000239.1:0-4622 GCA_964249775.1 uncultured Spirosoma sp. | reverse complement strand
CAACATCGTCATCGGTCAGTTGCCGCAAGACGGCCTGGATTTGGGGCATACCTTCGGTTGCTTCGTTGGCCGCGTCACGCTGACAGACAACACCGTCAAGGTTAAACATTAGCGCGTAGTACTCCGGATTTTGTTGAGCGAAGTGCAGCATCGCCAACGACACCGCTTTAAGTTGTTTCTTGGGCCTACCCGGCCGTTCGGCTAACGCGGCCATCTGCCTGTCGCGCAGTTGCCGAAAGCCGTCGCGTTGCAGTTCGGTCAGGATGGCGTCTTTGCCACCGAAATAATGGTAGAGGGCCGTGGTGCTGGTTTGCAGTCGTTCGGCAATCTTTCGGGTAGACACGCCCGGCCAGCCTTCTTCGGCCGCCAGGGTCAGCGTCTGGTGCAGAATATCCTGTTTCAACGACTCCTGGTAGGCGGCTTTCCGGGACATGATGGTTATGTAACAGTGTTACAATCAAAAAGTTTAAACCTGCGCGAACGCGTAGTCGCGCTCGACCCGGCAGATACGCGTTTTGTAGGTTTCGTACCAGCGTTCGCGGCCGGTTTGCTGCGCAAGCTGGTGTTCGGCGTGACGCTTCCAACTGCGAATGGCCTCCACCGTGTCCCAGTACGACACGGTGATGCCCAATCCTTCGCGGGCCGATTCGACGCCGAGGAAGCCGGGCTGCTCGTGGGCCAGTTCGACCATGCGGGCGGCCATGTCGCCGTAGCCGTCCGCGTCGTCGGTACGAACGGAAGTAAAAATAACGGCGTAATACGGGGGGTCGGGCGTTGGGGCGAGCATAAAAAAGACTGGTAAGGCTTCGGAAACCCTACCAGTCTGGTAAAGATACAATAAAATCTACCCCATCAGCAGCGATTCGGCTCCATCGATCCAGACGGGCGTGCCGGTGATGTGGCGGGCGCGGTCGGAAGCCAGGAACAACACCAGATCAGCCACCTCTTCGCTGGTACCGGACTTGCCGTCGGTGAGCGGAATGCTGCCTTCGGGAAACTCGACGGGTTCTTTTTCCTGCTCAATGTCGCGCTTGGTCGTACTTTCGTCAATGTTGGTATCAATGGCTCCCGGACAGACTACGTTAACGCGGATACGGTGCTTGGCTAATTCTAAAGCAGCCATCTGCGTAAAAGCGACCTGCGCGGCTTTCGTGCAGGAGTAGGCCGTTGCGCCCGTGTTGCTGAAGATGCGCGTGCCGTTCACCGACGCCGTAATGATGATCGAGCCGCCCTGCCGTTTGAGCATCGGCAAGGCGTACTTAACCGTTAGAAACGTGCCCGTCAGGTTGATATTGATTGTTTTCTGCCACTCGTCGGGTTCGAGTTCGTCCAGCGGTGCCCAAACGCCGTTGATGCCCGCGTTGGCGAACACAATGTCCAATCGGCCGTACTGCCGCTCCACGTCGACGTAGGCCTGCTGCATGGCATCGACGTTGGAGATGTCGGCCGTAATGCCCAAGGCCTCACCCCCGGCCTCTTTGATTTCGGCGACGGTCTGGTCTACTTGATTGTCCGTACGGCTGAGCACCACGACGCTTGCGCCTTCGCGGGCCATGAGTAAGGCGGTTGCTTTACCAATACCCGATCCTCCGCCCGTCACGAGCGCTACTTTTCCCTGTAGTTCTTTACGTCTGGTTTCCATAAGTTGCCCAGTATGGTCGAGCATATAAGCGTTCGGCGGACAGATTGTTGACGATTCGGACGTATTTTTAGCAAGGGGTTGTCAGCGTTCCCTGAACCAATCTAACGGTCTGTCCACCAAGTGTTAACCATAAATAGCCCGCAGCCGGCTACTGACAGGCAGCTACGTAGAGATGGGCATTTCGCATCGTGAAGGTAAACAAGTGGGTTGGTCTCTGACAAAAGTCAGGCAGTTCTGTTATTGGATTGTTACAGAAAGGTTATCGAATTATAAACAAATCAAGCAGGCGTGGGCATGACTTCAACCGGCCGTTCGTGCGGTAAAAATCTTGTATCTTGCCTAAAATTTTTTGTATGCAGACGTTCGAGCAGGAAAGAACAAAAAATCGACGCGAGAGAGCCGCGCGACCAAAAACGCCCCCGGTTGCGCTCGAATCGCTGGTGTACGAGGTGCTGGACGGCCGGCCGCTGTATTACCGAGGCTACGAAGACGTATTGGCCGGCCGCAAAACACTGGAAGAAATTATGGGATCAAGTTCGTTGCAGTGGGTACTGGTTTCCTATTTCATGAAGATTATGATTCGTCAGTTAGACGAAACGAAGTACTGGTTCGCATCAAACGAAGCGGGCGTTCACATCGACCACCGAAATAACTTGTCACACGACGTTGCGATTTATGACAAGACCGTTCTAACGCCGGATAAGATCAACACAAAGTACGCCGACGTACCGGCGGTGATGGCTGTTGAAATCGACGTAAAAGCCGATATTTCTAAAGTAGCCGATTTTAATTACGTTAACCGCAAAACCAAGCAGTTACTGGCTTTTGGTTCGGAGAAAATTATTTGGGTCTTTACCCCTTCGCAGCAGGTGATGGTTGCCGAGCGCAACGCCGATGCCTGGCTCACGATGGATTGGCACCGGGACCTGGAACTGCTCGACGGTCAAACGTTCAACATTGGGCAGTATCTGGCCGAAGAAGGCATTAACGTGGTTTTGTAGATCATTATGAAGTACGCCGTTCTTTTCTTCTCCGCTCTGCCTATTTTTTTCAACGTAGCCATCGCTCAGCAGCCGCGGCAAACCACGTACTGCAACCCGATGGACATTAGCTACCGGTACAACTTCGAGCAGATGAATGAGAAGATCTCGTACCGCTCCGGGGCTGATCCGGTCATTATTAACCATAAGAATGAATACTACCTGTTTGTCACCATTCAAGGCGGCTGGTGGCACTCAAAAGATCTGGTCAACTGGCGGTACATTGTGCCCGACAAGTGGCCGATGGAAGACATGTGCGCCCCGGCGGCTCTGTCGGTGCGCGATACGTTGTAGCTGTTCCAAAGTACGTTCGAGCAGCGGCCCATTTTTGTGTCGACCGAGCCGGAGAAAGGCAAGCTGAAATTTTACAACCGCTGGCTGCCTCGGCTGCCCAAAGACATCGGCCCGTGGGACCCGGCCTTGTTTCACGATTCCGATACCGACAAGTGGTACATGTACTGGGGTTCGTCGAACGTCTATCCCATCTTCGGGGCCGAACTCGATAAGAGCCGCAAGCTAACCTACGCGGGCAATAACCCGGCCGAGGCCTACAAAGCGATGTTCTGGCTCGACCCCTATAACCACGGCTGGGAGCGCTTCGGTCCGAATCATTCCGACCCGTTCAAGCCGTTCACGGAAGGCGCGTGGATGACGAAACACAACGGCAAATACTACCTGCAATACGGCGCGCCCGGCACCGAATACAACGTCTACGGCAACGGCACGTATGTGGGCAAGAGTCCGCTGGGACCGTTCGAGTACGCGCCCTATAACCCGGTGGCTTACAAGCCGGGCGGCTTCGCGACGGGCTGCGGCCACGGCAATACGTTCCAGGACAACTTCGGTAACTATTGGAACACCGGCACGACCTGGATTGGCTACAACTGGGGCATGGAACGGCGCATCGTGATGAACCCCGCCGGCTTCGACAAGGACGATCAGCTATTCGCCAACACCCGCTTCGGTGACTTCCCGCATTATTTACCTACTAAAAAGTGGTCCGGCCCGGATGGGCAAAATCGAGACGAGTTGTTCACGGGTTGGATGCTCCTCTCCTACCGTAAACCCGTGACGGCTTCGTCCACGCTTGATACGCTCCGGGCGGACAAGGTAGCCGACGAAAATCCGCGCACGTTCTGGGTTGCTAAGCAAAACAAGCCCGGCGAAACGCTGACCATCGACCTCGGCGAAGAACGCGACGTGCGGGCCGTGCAAGTCGATTACATCGACTACAAGCAAACCATCTTTGACTCTGACTCGACGGTCTACACCCAGTTCAAAATTCTAACCTCCACCGATGGCAAGCAGTTTACCGTTGCCGCCGACCTGACGCGCGAGCCGAAACGCGACCGGGCCTGCGCCTACGTTGAACTGGACCGCCGTGGAGACGGAAAACCGATCCGGGCGCGGTACGTTCGTTACGAACACGTGTACGTCGCCGGACCGACGCTGGCCATCAACGCCTTCCGCGTGTTCGGCAACGGTTTCGGCAAGGTCCCCGCCACGCCCGCGACGCTGACCGTCAAACGCCAGAAAGACCAGCGCAACGCCGACTTAAGCTGGAGCAAGGTGCCCACCCGTGACGGCGGACCGGCGGTGGGTTACAACATCCGGTGGGGTATTGCACCCGATAAACTCTACCAAACTTACCAGTTCTGGAACGACGAGCCCAACACCTTCGAGTTACGGGCCTTAAACGTCGGCGTGCCGTACTACTTCGCCATTGAAGCCTTTAACGAAAACGGCGTATCAGCGCTGAGCGAAGTGGTGGGAGATGGGTTGAAGTAGCGACTGTAGCTCTGGCAGTCTTGCCGGAGCTACAACCCAGCTACAATTACCGCGACGATTGACTCAGGTAACCCGACCCGTGGTAGAACTCGATGCGTTCGCTTCGGCCGTCGCGGTGTTTGATTAGTCGAAAGGTTTCGCCGGGTTGGGCG
>CAXUEB010000238.1:0-8531 GCA_964249775.1 uncultured Spirosoma sp. | reverse complement strand
TGATTGGGGCGGTTGATGTGGTGGGCCGATGCACCCAGCCAAAACCAATCGGAGTAAAACAAACCGCCCGTCGAGAAATCTAAGTACTTATTCCGGGGCGATCCCTGAAGGAGTGGGTCACCACTGACGCTGCCGGTAATGAACCCCTGCGCCGTAAACTGATCGCCGGTCGTTAGGCCAAAGTAGTTAACGCTCCGGTTGACGTAGGACCCTTGCAACCCTAAACGGACAAACGAGGCTTCGCCAACCTGAAATTGATACGCGTACTGCAAGCCAAGGTCGGTCGATTGGATACGGCCCTGCCCTTGGTTGTCGCTCTGAATGAGCAGGCCAACCCCACTGTTGAACTTGTCGATGTAATGGTCAAGCCCCACCATCGTCGTTACGTAGTTCGTGATGGCCGGCCATTGGTTGCGGTAGTTCGCCGTGATGCGCGGAGCCAGGGCTGATCCGGCAAACGCAGGGTTGAGGTACTGCGGGGCTGCGTAGAACTGAGTGAACTGCGGATCTTGAGCAGCAGCCAGTCCGGCTACCGTTAGCAAAAGTACCGCCAGTACGTATTTCTTGAACATAATCTTAAGATATAGGCAAAGACTGGGCCAATTTAGCTGCATCGAAAACGACCCGTTATGCGTAATACGCATTACCGGGACGAATCGTTGAAAGTAGCCGGTTTTAAGGCTATTTTTTGAGTTGGTAAACGATAAAATTTTAACCGAACCCCATCGTTTATACTAACGTAACGCCCCCGGTGTCTGTTATATCAAGTGAGGAATTTGGGTAGGTGGGCTTTTCAATATTCATCAATGTTTACTTCCATTCAGTATAAGCGGCTGGTCGGACTCTGGGCGGTACTTTTGGTACTATCCGGTGGATCGACGGCTTGGGCACAGGACATTAAAATTAGCGGTAAAGCCTGCGTACCCGATCAGGAGTGCGGAGCAGATTCACTGCGGTTTGTCGACAGCGAACGGTCGGTTGTAACGACGCGTAGCTGGGACTTCGGCGATGGTACTACGGCTACGATTCAAAACGACTCCGTCGCCCGGCACGTGTACCAGCGGTCGGGTACGTATACCGTTCGGTTAACGCGTACCATCAGCGGCACCGCCGTTACTTCCGAGCGAATCGTCCAGATTTACGATCGGCCTGACCCTTTCCCGCAGTGGCGCACCGATACGACGATTTGTATCGGCGAAGTGATTACGCTTGATCCTTACCAAGGCAGTACGCCCCCATCCGGCGTGCGGTTTTTGTGGTACCCAAAAGGTGAAACGACCCAAACCATTCAGGTTGACAGTTCGGGTTGCTACTCGGTCGAGGCCATCAGTCCAAACGGTTGCTCGTACCAAAACCGCATCAACGTCGATGTTTGTGGCGAGAAGAAAGAATCGCAGGGCGTGAAGTGGTACTTCGGACAGAACGCGGGCTTGGACTTCAGCGGGGGTGGGGCACCGCAACCCCTCGACGATGGGAAGCTGAATACTATCGAAGGCTCGTCGTCCATTGCCAACACCAAAGGCATCCTGCTGTTCTACACGGACGGCATCACGATTTACGACAAAGACGGCAAGCCGCTTAAGTCGCTCGATCCGCGCGACTCGGCCGCGACCGCCACGCCGATTCCGTTGGGTGGCAACCGCAACTCCACGCAATCGGCCCTGATCGTGCCGAAACCAACTTGCCGCGGCTGCGAGTACCTGTACTACGTCTACACGACGGCCGAAATCAACGGCACGAAACGGTTGACGTATAGCATCGTCGACATGCGGCAGAACGGCGGCAAAGGAGCCGTCGTTGAGAAAAACATTTCGGTCACTGAGCAAGCCTCTGAGCAGTCGGCGTCGGTGCAAAACGAGCGTGACTCGACGTACTGGGTCATTACGCGCGTCTACGGCACAAACCGTTACGAAGTGCGGCACCTGACCCGCAACGAGAACACCGATCCGATTTCGTATACCGGTGGTCAACGGTTGGATTCGCTCTCGAACGGCGAAGGCTACATGAAAATTGGCCCCGCCGATACAACGGGTGGCAACGAAGGCAACCGCCCGATGGCCGTTGTGTCGCCCGGCCCGCCTAAGAACTCGATTGACTTATTTACGTTCAACGACTCGACGGGTGTCCTGACGTTCAATCGAACACTCGACCTGGGACCAGCACCACCCAAAGCCTACGGGGTAGAATTCTCGCCCGATGGCAAAAGTTTGTACGTAACGATGCTGGCCGATACCAACGCCGACGGTAGCCAGAAAGGGTCGTCGTACATTCTCAAGTACGACCTGACGCAGACCGATCCGCGGTTGATAAACAGCTCCCGAACGGTCATCGACAGCAGTACGACGCGGCAGTACGGTTCGCTTCAGATTGGGCCGGACGGACGCATTTACGTCGCCATCCAGGACAGTAAGTCGTTGGGTACCATCGAGAACCCGAACGGCGGCTTGTTGGACAGCCTGCGGTTCATCCCCGATGGGCAGACGCTCGGTGGTAAGACCAGTCAATTGGGTTTGCCCAACTTGGTGTCGAACTTCAACGATAATTCCAGCGGACCGGGTTTGGCGTATTCCGACACCTGCGTCAACGCGCCGACCGTGTTCGAGATCAGTCCGAATTGTCCGAAACTAAAAGAAACGTATACGGTGAGTTTTGGTGACGGTTCGCGGCCGTATTCGACGACGGCCTTGCAGCCCGTCACGCACGCGTATGCCCGACCGGGTGAGTATCCGGTGAGCCTACGGATCGTGACGCAACTCAGCAGCGGCCGGGGCATCTGTAAAGACACCACGATCTTCGATACGCTGACGATCTTGGAAGTGCCTCCGCAGATGAATTTGGGACCGGACACGACGATCTGTAACAGCAAGGGACTAACGCTCGACCTTAAAGTACCGGCCGAAACCTATATCTGGCTTGTCAACGGGCAGGTAACCGGGCGCGGTCAGAGAGCCATTACGTTGCGACGACCCGGCTACTACATTGTTGTGGGGTTCGCGGCCAACGGCGAGTGCTTCAAGAACGATACCATCGAGGTGCAGATTAAGCCCCCGCCGTCGCTCAACCTCGGTCCCGATACCGTGTTCTGCTACCGCTCAGCCGTGACGTTGCGTGTGCCGCAAAATGGCTGGACGCAGTTTCAGTGGAGCAACGGCGGCACCACGCGCGACATTTCGGTGTCCCGAGCCGGCACGTATACCGTTACTGCGCAGTTGACGACGGACGGTGCCGTTTGCGAAAACACCGATTCGATTCGGGTAACGGAACTGCCCCAAATCCGGTTACGGGCGGCTCTGACGGGACCCACCGCCTGTACGTCGGCCGATGGCGTGATTGCCCTGACGCCTACGCCCGCTGGCGTTTACACGTACGCCTGGACGCGTAGCGACGGCGCAACGCTGCCTGACTTGGCCCAGCAGACGAACTTACCCGAAGGTAGTTACAGCGTTCAGGTCACCGACACGCTGCACGCCTGCGAAACGGATTCGGTCTTTGCGCTTAAATCGCCGGTCAATCAGTTACAACTGACACCCGACATCAAAGCCGCGCTGTGTAGCCTGCCCAACAGCGGTACCATCAGTTTACGGGCCACGGGCGGTACGCCGGTGAGCTACACGTGGCTCAATGCCAATAATATCTCCGTGGCGACGGGTGCCGTCTTCAATCAAGCTGCGCCGGGACTGTACGGCGTAGAGGTGCGCGACGCAAACGGGTGTAAGGTGATTTTGGACAGCATTCGGGTCGGTTTAGATAGCACTGGCTTTGCCCGTTTGGGACCGCCCCCGCTGAAGTGCGCCGGCGAACCGGTGGAATTAGCTCCACAGGACGCCGAAATACCGGGCAATGTGTACCGATGGAGTACGGGAGCCACCACCCGCGCCATCAACGTGAGCCAACCGGGGGCGTACAGTCTCGTTGTGCGCAACACGCTGAACGGCTGCGTCGGTCGGAGCAACGTACAGGTAACCGACCGGCCCGCGCCCGTGTTTAGCCTAACGCGCGAAGCCGCACTTTGCGTCGGCGACCGGGGGCAGGCGCAACTGGCCGTGTCGGGCGATGCGGCCCTACGATTCCTTTGGCCGGCACTGGGCGATACGGCCCGGCGCGTGATCGTCAGCCAAGTTGGTCAATACGACGTTCGGGCGACGGACCCGGCGGGTTGTACCGCCGTGGCGACGGCCCGCGTCGAAAACCGCTGCGAACCGCGTTTGTTGATGCCGGACGCGTTTTCGCCCAACGGCGACGGTTCGAATGACTTGTTGGATGTGTTCACGGCGTACATTACGGATTACGAACTGAAGGTGTATAACCGGTGGGGTGAGGTGATCTTCGCGAGCACGAATCCTGAGCAAAAGTGGGACGGTACGTACAAAGGACAACCTTACCCGTCCATGCTGTACCCCTACGTCGTTAGCTTCAAAAGCGAGTCGTATCCCGACCGCGCGCGAATCGTAAAACGAGGGTCCGTGTTGCTGGTTCGGTAGTGCGTTTATGCTTATTTTTTCGTAAATTTGGTGGAAACGGCCCGGTCGGGATGAAGAGCTAATCAACTGAACCTGACCAGGTCTGCACACACAAAAACCATGCGAAACGACATTCTGAAAGGCTCCGGCGACGGCATGACGGCTACCGACAAAGAAATCGAACGGGCTCTCCGGCCGCTCTCCTTTGACCACTTTACGGGGCAGGCCAAAGTGCTCGAGAACCTCGAAGTCTTTGTCCGGGCGGCCATGCAGCGGGGCGACGCGCTCGACCACGTCTTGCTCCACGGCCCGCCAGGTTTGGGCAAGACGACGTTGTCCCACATCATCGCCAACGAGCTAACTGCCAACATCAAAATGACCTCCGGGCCGGTCCTGGACAAACCTTCCGATTTGGCTGGTTTGCTGACCAACCTGCAACCAAACGATGTCTTGTTTATCGACGAGATTCACCGGCTCAACCCAATCGTGGAAGAGTATTTGTACTCAGCGATGGAAGACTATAAGATTGACATCATGCTCGATTCGGGTCCCAATGCCCGGACGGTGCAGATTAAACTTAACCCGTTTACGCTGATCGGAGCCACGACGCGCGCCGGAATGCTAACGTCGCCCCTGCGGGCACGGTTTGGCATTAGCTGCCGGTTGGAGTACTACGATGCCCAATTGCTGACGAGCATCGTGATGCGGTCTTCCGCCATTTTGGGGATGCCCATTGATGAGCAGGGTGCGTTTGAGATTGCTCGCCGGAGCCGGGGTACCCCGCGGATTGCCAATAACCTCCTGCGCCGGACGCGCGACTTCGCGCAGGTACGCGGCAACGGCTACATCAACGTCGACATCGCCGAGATTGCGCTGAGTGCCTTAGATGTCGACCAGAACGGGCTCGACGACATGGACAACCGAATCCTGTCGGCCATCATCGAGAAGTTTAAAGGTGGGCCGGTAGGCATCAGTACCATCGCGTCGGCCTGTGGCGAAGAAGCCGAAACCATTGAGGAAGTGTACGAGCCGTTCCTAATTCAGGAGGGTTTCCTCAAACGCACCTCGCGCGGCCGGGAAGCAACCGAGAGAGCATACATGCACTTAGGCGTTGTGCCACCCCAACGGGCGGGCGAATTGTTTGGTTAGTAACGAGCATCCCCTATAAACGGCGAAAGCGACCTCATGGGTCGCTTTCGCCGTTTATAGGGGATGTCAATTAGTTCAAGATTTTACTTTTATAAATGCACTCAATAATTTCGGATACGGCCGAGTCAACCAAGAAATAGTAAATGTTTTTGCCACTCCGGCGAATGTCTAAGATACCTTTATCCCGCATGTTAATTAGGTGATGCGAAATCAGCGACTGCTCGGCGTTTAGGTTTTTGTAGATTGTAGAGACGTTCAGTTCCTTATTGTCATTGAGCATCTGAATAATTCGGATGCGCAAGGGATGAGCCACGGCTTTCAACACGTAAGCTGCTTTGTCGATACGTTTTTCATCGCTTATTACTTGGTCGGTAGCCATGATTTGATGCATTAGGAGTGGTGCTTTTTTGGGGTAAGTTAGCTTAAAATCAGACCTATACGCATGTTCAGACGAATATAACTATGATTAAATTTATCTAAAGGCTTATTTTTACATCTTACCACGGTAGGGCCAGCGACGAACTACTAACAACTTAGTAAGTTTCTCGATTAGACTTCCGTTAACCTGCGTTGTTTTGTTCGTTTAGTCCGCAACTGAAACCGGCTCCGCTTGCCGGCCCCGCCAACCAATCAAGAACACGCCACCGAGCACCAGCAGGGTGCCGCCAACCTGCGCAGAGCTAATGGTTTCGTCGAGAACAAGGGTAGCCAGAACAAGGGAGAAGATTGGCCCGACGCTGCCAATAATCGACGCGTTGGCCGACCCGACGCGCTTAATGCCTTCGGCCATCATAAGTGTGGGAATGACCGTCACAAAAACGCCCATGCCTAACCCTAAGGCGTAAACGGGCATCGGAAAGCGGCCGAGGTTAAGACCATTCTGAACGGCGCAGTGCAGCACCGTCGGCACCGTAGCCGCCATCATCGCGTAACACGTAAAGCGTTGCGATCCAACGCGGGCAATCATCCGGTCGCTGCCGACCAAGTAAACGGCGTACAACAGGCCGCTCAACACGACCCAAAAGGCACCCAAGGCAATGTGTTTCTGCTGGACCGTTTCGATCGTACCCTTAAAGGCAAGCAGAATACCCGCGTAAGTCAGCGCCAGGGCCAGCACTTGCAATCGGGTCACCCGACGACCGAAGCCTACCGCGTTTAGCAGTAGGACAAACGTTGGGTACGTGAACAAGAGAATCCGTTCTAAACCAGCCGTGATGTATACTAATCCCAGAAAGTTAAAGAAACTGGCTAAATAATAGCCCGTAATGCCCAACAGGGCCAGCGTCGCCCACTGTCGGCCGGTTAAGGCAACAGGTGGGTGCGTGCGAGTCAATTCAGCGGTTCCCCGCCGGGGCCCGGTCAGGACTGGCCAGGCCGCGTTCAAAGCAATGCCGATGTAGAAAGGCAACGCAAACAACATCCGCAGGGTCAGCAGCGAAATTGAATCAATCGGATACTGATAAGCCAGTTTAATCAGTATACCCTTTGAGGCAAAACAGAACGCCGATAGTAAGATCAGCAGAGCACCAACCCAGTAACGGTTACGGTTCATACAATACGCGTAAGCCGTTGGCAGGTAGACCCAACGGCTTACTGCCAACGGCGATTACTTCTGCCGGAAAAACAACGTTAACGGGACGCCTTCAAAATCGAAGTGCGCCCGGAGTTTGTTTTCCAAAAACCGTTGGTATGACTCCTGAACGTATTGCGGCAGGTTACAAAAAAACACAAACGTCGGTGAAGGCGTCGGTACTTGCAACATGTACTTGATCTTAACCAGTTTGCCTTTGGTGGCGGGTGGTGGATACGCTTCGATTTCGGCCTGCATGGCCTCGTTCAGCTTCGAGGTTGTAATCTTTTTCTGCCGGTTCTCGTATACCTGCATCGCCTTTTCCATCACTTGGAAGATGCGCTGCTTTTCGTGCACCGACGCGAAAAGAATCGGTACGTAATCAATCGGCATCATCCGCTCAATCATGGCCTTGCGCAGTACGTCGGCCGTGCGGTGATCCTTTTCCACGGCGTCCCACTTGTTAACCATAATCACCACGCCTTTCTTGGCTTTCACGGCTTGCCCAATGATGGTTAAATCTTGAGCTTCCAGACCGCGCGTGGCGTCGAGCATGATAATACACACGTCGGATTCTTCCATCGCCTTGATTGATCGCAGCGTCGAGTAGAATTCGATATTATCCTGAACGCGGGCCTTTCGTCGGAGACCGGCCGTGTCGGTCAAGATGAAGTCTTTGCCGTAGGCCCGGTAGCGCGTGTCGATAGCGTCGCGGGTCGTGCCGGCAATGTCGGTCACGATACTGCGTTCCTGCCCCGTCAAGACGTTTAGAAACGACGATTTTCCCACGTTCGGCCGACCCAGAATGGCAACGCGCGGAATGCCCGCGTCGGGATTTTCGATGCCTTGGGATGGAAAGTGCTTAATGACTTCATCCAAGAGATCGCCCGTGCCGGTGCCAGTCATCGACGAGATGGCGTACGGCTGGCCCAGACCCAAGGCGTAAAACTCAGCCGCGCTGTGCGCTCGTTCGGCCGTTTCGGCCTTGTTGGCGACGACGTACACCGGCTTTTTGGCCCGGCGCAGAACGTTGGCGAAGTCTTCGTCTAAGCCCGTAATGCCCGTCTGCGTATCCACAACAAAGAGCAACACAGTTGATTCTTCAATTGCGATTTCGACTTGCTCCCGAATGGATTCTTCAAAAACGTCTCCCGACCCCACAACGTAGCCGCCGGTGTCGATAACGGTGAAGTAATGCGTATTCCACTCGGCCGTACCATAGTGCCGGTCGCGGGTAACGCCCGACTGGTTATCCATAATTGCCTGCCGTTGTTCCGTCAGGCGGTTAAATAGCGTTGATTTGCCCACGTTGGGCTTACCGACAATGCTAACGAAGCCGGCCTTGTGATCGG
>CAXUEB010000237.1:0-8557 GCA_964249775.1 uncultured Spirosoma sp. | reverse complement strand
CCAACTTTAGGCGGCAGGCCGGTATTGCCCCGCACCGTAGCGGGCCGAGCGGGATTGACCAGATTCGCAAACCGATAGCGGGCCGTGTCGTCGAAGGTGTAGCGGCCAATCAGGCCATGCTGCGCTCCCAAACGGGTCTGGTTACTAATACTGTTCAAGCTCGGTAACGAGGCCGCGTAACGTTTTTTTAAAGCAGACTCGTCGGCTCGTTGCGCATCGCCCACCTGCCGAATTTTGGTTTGAATGTACCGCAACTGCGCTTCGGCCTTTTTGTCGGTTAAGATCAGCGTCGGGCTGGACTCGCCGTGGAACGGCACCTGCCCAGCCTCGTTGATGGTGTTGAAAAAGGCAAAAAGCTGGTAGTAGTCTTTCTGAGAGATGGGGTCGTACTTGTGGTCGTGGCAGCGGGCGCACTCGACCGTCAGCCCCAGCATTGCCTTACCGAAGGTGTTGGTTCGATCCGCAGCATATTCGGTTAAGTACTCTTCTTCCACAATGCCGCCCTCTTGATTTTGCGGGTGCATCCGGTTGAATGCCGTGGCAATGAGTTGATCACGGTTCGGTTTTGGCAACAAGTCACCCGCCAACTGCCACGTAATGAAGCGGTCGAAGGAAAAGTTCTGGTTGAAGGCCCGGATGACCCAATCCCGGTAAGGCCAGGCCGTGCGCATCACGTCCAACTGGTAGCCGTGGGTGTCGGCGTAGCGGGCGACATCGAGCCAGGCCGTCGCCATGTGTTCACCGTAATGGGGGCTGTTGAGCAAGCGATTGACCACCTTCTCGTAGGCGTTCGGCGACTGGTCGGCCAAGAACGCGTCGACCTCGGCGGGCGTTGGGGGCAAGCCCGTTAGGTCCAGACTGACGCGCCGGAGTAGCGTCGTCTTGTCGGCTTCGGGATTGGGGCGCAAAGATGCAATAGCCCGTTTGTCCGCTAATTTAGCCCAAACAAAGCGGTCGATATCGTTTCGCGCCCAACCTTGATCGGCCACTTCAGGAACTTTCGGCATTACGGGCGCAATCAGCGACCAGTGCGGTTTGTACTCGGCCCCCTGCTCAACCCACCGCAGCAGCAGGGCCTTTTCCTCGGCCGTCAGACTCAGGTGCGACTCGGGCGTGGGCATGACCACGTCGGGGTCGGTGCTGACGATGCGGTGGTAGAGTTCACTCTCGTACAGGTTGCCGGGAACAACGGCCCGCCTGCCGCTTTTGAGGGTAGCGTAGGCGTTGTCGGCCACGTCTAACCGCAGGCCAGCTTGCTGTTTAGCCTGGTCGGGTCCGTGGCAAGCAAAACAGCGATCGGAAAGTAGGGGCTTAACATGCAGGTTGTAATCAACCGTTTCGGGCAGGCGGTTGGCCACGGCTTTCACATCGGCAGGCAACTTGACCGGGTGGCCACAAGCGAAGAGCACTGCCGCTGAGCAGACAATACCCAACTCCCGTAGATGCGTTCGTGCTGCCTTCATGGAGTTTACAGTTGCCGTTTTCTACCAGTGCAGTATGCCGCGCCAAACGACAAGGGGCTACTTGTTCGGCGCGTCGGTACCCGGTTCGGCCGGGGCGGGTTTGGCAAATTCGGCAACGGCCTGCTCGCTGATGCCCCCGACGACTTCGAGCTTTGGCATGGCTTTTTTCAGGTTAGCAATGCCTTGTTCCGTCACCTTCGTTTGCCAGATGTACACCGTTTTTAGGTTCTTCAGACCCGCCAATTCGGCTAAGCCCGCGTCTGATACGCCGGTTCCGTACAGGTTTAGGTATTCTAAGTTAGACAAGCTCTTGAGTTGCCGCAGTCCCGCATCGGTGATTTTAGTCTGTTCTAAATGCAGCTTTTGCAAGTTTTTCAATTTTGCCACCTGCGCCAGCGTCGCATCCGAAATCTCCGTTTCACCCAGCTTGAGCCAAACGATCTGTCCGCTTACTTTTGGTAGTAAAGCGGCCTGCGCGTCACCAAACGTCCGGGCATTGACGGCGCTGACTTCCAACTGATTTTGTTCTTTCGAGAGGGGCAGCACCAGCAAGCCGGTTTGACGCAATTCGTCAACGGCTTTCGGGTCGGCGGCCGGAACTTTCATAGTCAACACCGGCGACTGAGGAGCTGGCCCGGTAGCTGCCACGACCGCGCCCCCGGTTGAAACCGGGCCATTCCCGCCCAGCGAGGCCAGCACGGGCCGAATGGCGTCGTTCACCTTCAGGTCGGCTACTTTTTTGTCGAACGACGCGCCTTGGTCAACCCACCAGGTAAGCAGGGCCACTTGCCCCTCGGTTAGCTGCGTTTTGCCTTTCGGCGGCATGTGAAGGTCGTCTTCCTCCGGTAACAGACAAACCTTGACCAACTCGCTGTTATTACCGTTGCCCGCGACGAACACGGGGCCGTCTTCATAGCCTTTCTTGATCTGGTCGGGCGTGTCGAGCCGCAAGCCGCCTTTCGCCTTGCCGGCGTTGTGGCACTGTACGCAGCGCGTTTGTAGAATTGGGTTGATAATCTGATCGTAAACGAGCGCCTGATTGACGTCGGTGATGGGTTTGAAGGCAATTTGTTGCTGACGCGGTGGCAGGCCCGCCAGCCCACGCAATGGTTCGGGCGTGTACTGCGTCAGGTAATCCGAGCCGTGCGTCAGGTTGCCACCCTGATGGCCAGCCGACAAGAGCAGCAGCAGCGCGACGCCCAACGCGGGCAGGTACACAAGTTGGGCAAACGGCACAATGCGGCCCAGGTTTTCGGACTTCACGGCCCAGGCGATCCAAGCGAACACGGCTACACCGATGCCCTGCCACTGGTGATTGTTCAAGGTTTCAGCTTCGTAGCCCCCACCCAGCGACAACAGATACCCAAATAGGCAGGCCATCGTCGCACTTACCGCCGACCAGAACAGGATTAAGGTAATCGTATGGGCACTAACCCGGTTGCGCCGGGTCAGCCGGTCGAGTTCAAGCAGGCCGGCAATCAAGAGAAAGCCGATGGGCATGTGCACAACGAGCGGGTGAAAATGGCCGAAGAACAACGCCCAGTCGGATGGCTGCGACGCAGCCGCTTGCAGAAGAATCAACGCGTTCATAAACGGCGTACCGTCAAGTCGTTAAGAAGTCAAATGCTCAGAAGTTGAGCCAGGAGAAGCGACCTCTAATTTCGGTATAAATATTGAAATAGTATGGATTGATACCCGTAAAAATGCAAACTCACTCGGATCAAGCCACGCGCTCTAACTTAATCGGGTACGTCTTTTTAGAAGCCCACTGCGCCACGTACACGCTATCATCTTCGTCAACTAAGACATCGTGCGGATGTAAAAATAGGGTTGCGTTACGGTCCTTCCGTTGCTCACCCAACGTGTTGCCTTGGTAAACCGGCTCCGTTCCACCCGGCGTTGAGATCACGCGGTCATTCTTGTCCAGGATCATAACATAGCCCGAATCGGGGTAAGAATCGGACGTGCTGCGAAAGACGGCTCCGTAGACGTTTTCGCCGTGGATGACCGGACGGCAGATGTACGATCCCGGCAGGGCAATCGTCGACACGTATCTACCATCGAGCGTAAAGCGTTTGAGCGCATTGCGTCGGCGGTCAGTGATGAGCAACGTCGGGTTCGTTTTGTTGCGCTGATCGACTACAATACCGTGGCAGCAGTCGAAGGTGTTGTTAATGTTATCGGCGTCGGCCTTACCACCCCAGTAGCGAATGAGCTTGCCGGCGCGGTCGTACTGCATGACGTGGTTCAGGCCGTAGCCGTCCACGACGTAGATGTCGCCGTTGGCCGGGTTAACGGCGGTTTCGGTTGGTTTGAACTGAGCCGGATGGGCGTAGCGTCTGGTTTCTTCGGGGTAATCGAGCTTCATCAATTCGCGGCCTTTCAAATCGGTTTTGATGACTTGGTGCCGGTCCGTGTCGCAAATAAGCAGGTATTGGTCGTTGCCTTCTCCGCCAATCGTCAGGCCGTGCCCGCCGGGGTAGTCGTGCCCCCAGGTGTCTAACAACTTTCCCGACTTGTCGTAGATCAGGACGTTGTTTTTGGTTTCGTTGGTGAGCAGAATAAGGCGGCCTTTGGCGTCCTGCACCATCTCGTGGCAGTCGTTAACGGGATTTTTGCCCGCGTCTAACACGCCCCAGCCCGGCACGGCGCGGTACCGAAACCCATTGTGGCCTAACACCGCCGTATCGGCGTTAGCAAGACCTGATTTACCGCGAAGCATCGTTGGCGCAACCGTGCCAGCGGTAGCTACCAGGGAAGTTTGCCGCATAAACGACCGGCGCGAAAGAAGAGAAGACATGACGTTACTGGCTCAGTTTACCCAAAAAGAAGTCAAGCCGTAACCTATACTGCAATCGACACAGGTCAGTAGCGTTGGGAAGCGCTACAAGGCCGTTATCAACCGGGCAATCTGTTCCAACCCTTGCGCATCGATCTCACTGAAGTCGTTTAGTTGGTCGCTGTCCACGTCCAGTACCATCATCACGTTGCCCGACCGGTCGAAAACCGGTACAACGACCTCCGACTTTGAAGCCGAACTGCACGCAATGTGCCCCGGAAATTGTTCCACGTCGGGTACCAAAATCGTTTCCCGGCGCGTGTAGGCCGCCCCGCAAACGCCTTTCTCGAACGCGATGCGCGTACAGGCGATTGGTCCCTGAAAGGGTCCTAAAACTAATTGGTCGTCTTTCTTGAGATAAAATCCTACCCAAAGGAAGCCGAACGCTTCTTTCAGGGCAGCCGCGATGTTAGCCAGATTCGCAATCAAATCCGGCTCGCCGTCGATCAACGCGGCTATTTGCGGCACCAAGCTATTGTAGACCGCGCGACGGTCGCAGTCCGGCGTTCCGGTGGTCTGAGGAAAGACAAGGGTTTCGGCCACGTTTAGTTTCTCGTAAAGAATTGAATCAACACGACACTTAGCGTCGTAAACACTGTACTGGCCCCTACCCGAATCAACGTTGGAATCAGCAGCGTCAAGCTACTCGCTTCGATGAAAAACAGGGCGCTGTGATGAATGAGCGTCAGCACGAAAACGTACCGAAAGAAAGGGCCCACACCCAGTTCGCGCAACGAAAAGTCAATGCGTGATTCCAAACCCGGTACGTCGATTTGCGCCCGCACAATCAACGGCCGACAATACGCCATCAGCACCGTCGCGGCCGCGTGCATACCCAACGTGTTGTAAAACGTATCAACTACCAAGCCCGTCGCAAATCCAATCAGCAGGAGCCAGGTCAGGCTGGTTTCGTTGGGCAGGAGCAGAACGCAGGCGATGTAAATAAAGCAAAACGCGTAGTCGAACAACACTAAATTCCGCACCAGCAGAATTTGTAACGTTAGGTACAGCAGAAACAGGAAGATGGTTGTTACAATTTCGCGGAAGGTCATTCGGTCGTACGCAGCCGGCCGTACACAATAGACAGCTTGCCAGCTCTTAACTGCGTACTGCCGGCTGCGTAGTGCCCACTATTTGTCGGTTTCAACTTGTTGCTCGACCTGCTCCTGTTCGGCTTGCAGACGGTTTTCGACTACGTAAACGAACGACAGGTTGCTAAAATTCGTCGCCAGTTCAAGCGTCAAGTCGTGAAAGGTTTGGTTCGGCGGAACGCTGATGGTGCGAACGCGCCCGACCAAAATGCCCGGCGGAAACGTAGAATTGTGCTCCGACGTTACGACCGAATCGCCCTTGGTGACGGGCTTGAAGCGCGGAATTGCGTCTAATTTCACTAATTGCGGATTGACGCCGTCCCACTTAACCGTTCCAATCTCGTTGGCTTTCGTCAGCCTCGACGAAACCAGAAACGCCGAATGCAAAATCGACGTAATGACCGAGAAGTGACGATTAGCCACTTTCACCTTGCCAACAACGCCCGTTGGCGAGATGACGCTCATCCCCGGCCGGATACCGTCGTCGGTTCCTTTGTCAATCGTGATGTAATTGTTGGCGAACTGCGTCGTGTTGTTAACTACTTTGGCCACCGTGAACGTAAACCGGTTGGCGAAGGTCGAATCGGCTTTGTAGGCGTCCGGGGCGACGGGTTTGCTTTGCTGAAGCCGCGTGAGCTGGGCATTGAGCCGTTGGTTTTCGGCGGCTAAATCAGCGTTGACCTCCCGCAGTTGGGCGTATTCATTGGCCGCACTTGTCCATTCCAGCATCCGAGCCGCGTAGCGGTTAGAGGTGTTGAAGTACGTCGCGCTCCAGTAGTTGCTGGTGTTAATGATGAAGTAAAAACACAATACTTCCAGTAACACGAACAGAATGAAGTTGCGACTGCGAACAAAAAACTCGACTAACTCGCTCATGGCAAGCAAGTAGCCCCGATTGGTCGGGGCTACGGTGACGGACTTAGCTAATCAATACCGACTTGTACATATCCAGATTTTTAATTACCTCACCCGTGCCTTTCACGACGGCCTTGAGCGGATCGTCCGCGACGTGAATCGGCAGTTTGGTTTTGGCCGCCAATCGCTTGTCGAGGCCGTGCAACAGCGCGCCACCACCGGTTAGGTGAATGCCGTTGGTGTAAATGTCGGCCGATAGCTCCGGGGGCGAAATTTCGAGGGCTTTCATCGTGGCCTCTTCAATCTTCGAGATCGACTTATCGAGTGAGTAGGCGATCTCGCTGTAAGTCACCTTAATCTCTTTTGGAATACCCGTCATCAAATCGCGACCGCGAATTTCGTAGTCCGAAGGTGGATTGTCGAGTTCGGGCAGGGCCGAGCCAACTTCCATCTTGATTTGTTCGGCCGAGCGTTCGCCAATCAACAGGTTGTGCTCCCGGCGCATGTAATCGACGATATCACGGGTAAACACGTCGCCGGCGATGCGGATCGATTGTTCGCAGACGATGCCCGACAAGGCAATGACCGCAATTTCGGTCGTGCCGCCCCCAATGTCCACGATCATCGTGCCGTTGGGCTGGGTAATATCGATGCCAATGCCGATGGCGGCTGCAATCGGCTCGTGGACCATGTACACTTCTTTGGCCCCGGCGTGTTCAGCGGAGTCCTTAACGGCCCGCTTTTCGACTTCCGTGATGCCCGACGGAATGCAAATGACCATCCGGTGCGACGGTGAAAACAACTTGCTACCGGTGTCGATCATCTTAATCATGCCCCGAATCATTAGTTCGGCGGCCGTAAAGTCAGCAATAACGCCGTCTTTGAGGGGGCGAATGGTTTTGATGTTTTCGTTGGTTTTTTCGTGCATTTGCATGGCCTTGTGGCCAATTGCCAGCACCTTCCCGCTGACCTTATCCATTGCAATAATCGAAGGCTCATCCACCACAATCCGATCCTTGTGAATAATCAAGGTATT
The DNA here is from genome assembly GCA_964249775.1 of uncultured Spirosoma sp. Lineage (GTDB taxonomy): Bacteria > Bacteroidota > Bacteroidia > Cytophagales > Spirosomataceae > Spirosoma. The sequence goes on along the minus strand of CAXUEB010000237.1, from coordinate 1,273 downwards.
CGCCGTGCCTAAGTCAATCGCAATGTCGCTGGTTAAAAAATTGAAAAGTCCCATTTTAGGTTAGCCGGAGCCTTAAGTCAAGTATAATTTTCTTGAACGATTGGCAAAATTAGAGATTATTCAAGACAAAGCCGCGGGGCGGTTAACAGATAGTCTTAACCGGGCCACCGGGCGGTGCTCGGCCGGTCACTCCTTGGTAGACAAGGGTGTTGACGATTCACCTCTGCCCGGCGACCCGGTAAGGACGAACAACTTTTCCGCCGTACCTTTGCGTCGTTATGGGAATTCGTTCGCTACTCAGTAAGCCCTTGGCCCGGTGGGTCGTTGATCGGCAGCAAGCGTGGATGCACCGCCCCGCCGAGGCTCAGCAACGCTGGTTTGGGCGATTGGTGGCCGTGGGGCAAGCTACCCGGTTCGGGCGCGACCACCGATTATCCGACGTGCGCACCATCGAGGAGTTCCGGCAGGCCGTACCCGTCCGCGATTATGAAGATCTGAAGCCGTACATTGAGCAGATTCTGGCCGGCGAAGCGGACGTGCTTTGGACAGGTAAACCGCTTTACTTAGCCAAAACGTCGGGTACGACCTCCGGCACGAAATACATTCCCATTACGCGTGATTCGATTCCGAACCACATCAATTCGGCCCGCGACGCCCTGCTGAATTATATTCACGAGACGGGCAACGGCGCTTTTTTAGACAAGAAGCTGATGTTCCTGTCGGGCAGTCCCGAACTGGATCAGAAAGCGGGTATCAACGTTGGGCGGCTGTCGGGTATCGTCAATCACCACGTGCCGGGGTATTTACGTACCAACCAGATGCCCTCCTACGAAACCAACACCATCGACGACTGGGAAGAAAAATTAGAACGGATCATCGACGAAACGCTGCCGCAACCGATGTCGCTGATTTCTGGGATTCCACCCTGGGTGCAGATGTACTTCGACCGAATTCAGGAGCGGACAGGCAAGCTACGGGGGCGTTAACTTCGAGCCGTACCGCGCCAAGTTGTACGAAAGCATCGGCAAGCGCGTTGACAGCATTGAGACGTACCCCGCCTCCGAAGGCTTCATCGCCTTTCAGGACACGCAGACGGAAGAAGGCTTGCTCTTGCTGTTGGACAGTGGCATCTTCTTCGAGTTCATCGCAGCCGACGAATATTTCTCCGAAAACCCGCGTCGATTAACCATTGATGAAGTAGAGTTAGGGAAAAATTACGCCATTGTCATCAACAACAACGCCGGTTTGTGGGGTTACTCGCTTGGCGATACGG
>CAXUEB010000236.1:1835-8630 GCA_964249775.1 uncultured Spirosoma sp. | reverse complement strand
CTTGTCTACCGGCGAGAAGAAGTGAATGCCGATAAAATTTTCGGGTTTCGTTGCGGCTTGAGCGAGGTCACTAATGGGCAGCGTTGACGTGTTTGACCCGAAGATGCCCTGAGCTGGATTGCCGTTTGAGGTCAGCATCGGCTCGGCTTCCTTCGTGACCTGCGCTTTGAGTTCAGAATTTTCGAAGACGGCTTCGATAATCAGGTCGCAGTCCTGCATATCGGCGTACTGGTCGGTCGCTTTAATCCGGTTCAGAATGCTGTCAACTTTGAGCGGGTCCACCTTGCCGCGCTCGACGCCCCTTTTGAGCAGGCCACGCGCGTAATCCTTACCCCGTTCGGCGGCTTCGACGGACACGTCTTTTAGCACGACCTCGATACCCGCCTGCACGGACACGTATGCGATGCCCGCGCCCATCATACCCGCGCCCAATACGCCCAGCTTTTTAACGTCGGTTTTCGGTTGGTCTTTCGGACGGCTCGCCCCTTTGTTGGCCTCGTTCAGGCCCAGAAACATGGTCTGAATGAGGTTTTTGGCCACCTTCGAGGTCGCTACCTTGACGAAATGCCGCGCTTCGATGACCAGCGCCCGGTCGATGTTGACCTGCAAGCCTTCGTACACGCAGGTCATAATTTCAAGGGGAGCCGGGTAATTACCTTTCGTTTTGTCCATCAGCATTGCCGTACCGGCCGCGAACGTCTGCGCGCCTACCGGACTTTGGACGTTGCCGCCCGGCACCTTGAAATTGTCCTTGCCAACGATCTTGCCGGTTTTGCGATCCACCTCGTCCCACGGCTTGATGGGCTTCGGGTTAGCCGCGATGTACGCGCGGGCTTTTTCCATCAGTTGCTCCGGCGTGTCGGTGACGTCGTCAACCAGGCCTAAGCTCTTAGCTTCCTCAACGCCTACTTTTCTACCCTCCACGAGCAGGGGCAGCGCAGCCTGCATACCCAGCATCCGGGGCAACCGCTGCGTTCCGCCCGCGCCCGGCAGCAGGCCGATGGTCACTTCGACCAAACCAATGAGTGTTTTCGGGTTATTCAGCGCGACTCGGTGATGGCAGGCGAGACAAATCTCGTAGCCGCCCCCCAGCGCCGTCCCGTTGATGGCGGCCACGGCCGGCTTCCCCGACGTTTCGATGCTGCGGAACACCCGGTTCAACTCCGACGACACCTTCAGCATCTCAACCGGGTCTTTGTCGTTGCTACGCAGAATCATCTTCAGGTCGGCTCCGGCCACAAACTCCGGCTTTTCAGACGTGATGATAAGGCCCCGCACGGCCTCGTCGGCGTAGGCGCGTTGCAAAGCCGCTTCAAATTCGGGAATGGATTCGTCATTGAGGACGTTCATCGGGGCCGAGGTCATCGCCCACGAGATGACGGCAATGCCATCGTTTACGGAATAGTGAATTGCCATGTTTAACTAAATCTTTAGTTAATATAATACAGGAACAACCCGGTATGTCGGTCCGGTAAATCAGCGTTCAGATCGCCGGCGGTGTTTCTCCAGCCGCCGTTGCGCGTCGGCCAGCGTCCGTTGCCGCTCCTGTTCCATCCAGACGGCCCGCTGCTGGGCCACCCGCTCAGCTAACCGCTGCTCGTTCACTTCCGCGCTGGGTCCCGATCCAATCGGGCGCAGGTAGTCGCCGGGTTGCGTGAGAATTTCATCAGGTTCGGCCCGCCCGGCCGATTCGTAAGCCCGCAGTGATTTCTCGACAAACACCACGTTGTAGTAGTCGCTGACGTAAAAATGATCAAATCCTTGCGACAACCGCACAAACGTCAGTTCCTCTCCCACCGTAAAGTTGTCGAAAGGTTGCAGCACGACGTAGCGCGTATTCGGTTGCAGAAAGTTGGGCAGCGCGTTGGTTAGTGGCATCCGCCAGTTTAGTTGACGCGTTCAAAGATCGTTGCGATGCCCATGCCGCCCCCGATGCAGAGCGTTGACAGGCCGAACTGTTTGTCCGAGCGCTCTAACTCGTCAATCAGCGTCGCCGAAATGATGGCACCGGTTGCACCCAGCGGGTGACCGAGCGCAATCGACCCGCCGTTGACGTTCAAGTGGCCGTGGTCGACGCCAAACTCGTCCATGAACAGCATGGGCACGGCCGCAAACGCTTCGTTCACCTCGAACAGATCAATGTCGCTAACGGCCATACCCGTCCGTTTCAACACCTTACGCGTCGCCGGAATGGGTCCCGTCAGCATGATGGTTGGTTCGGAGCCGACGATGGCAAACGCCCTGATGCGGGCGCGAGGCTTCAAGCCGGTCTTTTGGCCAAACTCCGCGCTGCCAATCAGCACCCCGGCCGCGCCATCGACAATCTGCGATGAATTACCGGCGTGGTGCACGTGATTGATTTTGTCGTATTGCGCGTACTTAAGCAGCGCCAGGGCGTCTAAGCCCATTTTGCCCATTGTTTCAAAGGCGGGTTTGAGTTTAGCGAGGCTTTCGATCGTCGTACCAGGACGAACACCCTCGTCGCGGTCGAGCACGATTTGGCCGATCTCGTCTTTGAGCGGCACCAGTGTCTTACCAAATTTATTGGCGGCTTGGGCGTCAATGGCCCGGCGGTACGATTCGGCCGCGTAAGTGTCGACGTCGTTGCGCGAGTAGCCGTGTTTGGTGGCGATTAGATCGGCCGAGATGCCCTGCGGAACGATGTTGTGGCGAGCCACGATTTGCGGATTCATGAAAATAGCCCCGCCGTCGCTGCCCATCGGCACCCGCGACATGCTTTCCACACCCCCCGCCACGATAGCGTCGACCTGCCCCGACATGACGTAAGCCCCAGCCATATTAATCGCTTCCAAACCCGACGAGCAGAAGCGGTTCAACTGCACGCCCGCCACCGTCTCGGCGTAACCCGCTTCGAGCGCGGCCGTTCGGGCAATGTCAGCACCTTGCTCGCCGATGGGCGTTACGCAGCCCATAATCACGTCGTCTATTAGTGCGGTGTCGAGCTGATTACGGTCGCGGAGTTCGCGCAGGACGTTGGTCAGCAACGTAATCGGTTGAATGTCGTGCAACGATCCGTCGCTTTTACCCCGGCCGCGGGGCGTTCGGACGGCGTCGTAAATAAAGGCATCTGCCATAATTTAACGGTGTTCGTATGCGGGCATACAGTTTTTGATCAGACAAAACTATGGCAAAAGTGGAGCAACAACAACGTCGTTGTTCTTAACTCATAAATCTTGACTAAAAGCAAGAGCGGGTTAGCCTCATTGAAGCTAACCCGCTCTTATCCGCTAAAAAAGACCTTACTTATCCAGCACCACCGTTTCGCCGACAATGTAAGCGCCGGATTCGGTTGCTAAATTGTAAACAGTTGAGACGTTTCGCGTCTGTCTCTCTGTCCGAACGACGCGGTAAGCCACAATCTTCCCAGTTTCGTACCGGTACAGCAACTCGTTCGCATGTACGTCGTCCAGCGCTTTACGTCCGTCTGCCGTCAGCACCGGGTGATTCGCCGTGGCTTCGATCAGCACGGGTGGCGTTTGCGCGGCCCGGCCATCGGCGGTTAACTCATGGGCGGGCACCACCCATGCGCCCGTTAAGGCGAACGTGCCGGTGTGCGTATCGACTCGATTGACGCGCGTTGGTACGAACCTTTTTGTTTTAGCGTCGTAGCCCAATACGCTGTCACCCACCGCCACATCGCTAATTTTCTTGATCGAACCGTCGGCCAATGTTACCGGCGCGTCGGGGGCGAAGCAGAAGTTATATTCTTCTTTCTTTTTACCGCCGTCCTCTACTTTACCACTGCCGCCGGCCATCAGCCCGGCCATTTCGCGCGACAGCACGAACGTGAGCGTCGACATCAGGCCCGGCTCTTTTTCACCGACGTACTTTAGATCGTCAATGTAAGCGTCCCACGCTTTGCGGTCGGCGGATGCGCCAGGAATGACAAACGGCTTTACCTCGCCGGTTTTGCCGTTCTGGTAAATGGCCAGCAGACCGAGGTCTTTGGTATCTTCGGCCGCGAACACTTTATACAAGTAAATTTTGCGCGTGATGCCGTCGCTGTACGTAAAAACGTAAGCCGGGCGCTCTTCGTAGCGGTCCAGAATGTAACCGCCCGACTTGAAATAAGTATCCTTATCTAAATTGGCAATTTTAATGGCTTTCACGGCCTTCAGTTGGTCGAGCGTCATGCCCGTCGATGCGGTCGCTTGCGCCCAAACGCGCTGACTGAGTGTTTGCGTCAGAGCAACGCAGAAGACGAAAAGTAGTAGGGAGAGTAGGTTATTTTTCATAATTACTTACTGTTTGTTATGCTGACGAAGGAAGCATCTTCGGTAGCCGGTTGAACCTTGCTGTAGCTGACCCAAGATGCTTCCCTCGTCAGCATGACAAAAACGCTTCACTTCTTTGTATACTCCCCTACCCGCGCGTGAATGGCTTCGACGGCCCGGCGCGCGGACGTGAGGGCACCGGCCATCCAAGCCGTCAGGTAAGTCGTGTGTTCGCCGGCGAAATAAATGTTGCCGTCGGGTTCCATCAGGGCTGGGTAGTATCGTTTACGCACCGCGTCATCGTACGTAGCCCAGCCGCCCGCGCTGTACGGTATGCGGTGCCAGGCGAGCGAAAACGAATTCTCGAACTCGGCCGGGTACTGCGGGTGAATTCTAACTCCTTGTGTCAAAGCCAGTTTTTCGCGCTCCGCCACCGATAACGCGCCGACCGCTTCGGCCCGGCTGTAGAAGTTATAGTAGCCAATCAGGACGCCTTTCCCGCCGTGGAAGCCGAACGACGGATACCAAATCTGGTTGATGTCCATGTTGGTCCGTGAGATGCCGCCGTAAATCAGGTCATCTTCTTCCCAAAACCGGCGTTTGAACTGCAACCCAATTTTGCCCGTCTTGATGTAAGGCACAAAATCGGCCGCCCGCTTCACCGTTCCCGACAGGTCGGATTCCAAATTCTTTAGCGTCGGCAGGGGCAGCGCACAAACGCAAAATTCGGCCGTCATCTCTTCGGCTTTGCCGCCTTGCTGGTACACCACTCGAACGCCGTTCTCCGTTTTGCGCAGTTCAGTGACGGGCGCGTTGAAGATAATTTTCCCCGTCAGCCGTTTTTCCAGCGCCTTCGGGATGGCGTCCATACCGCCCACGGGTTGCAGTAGCGTAGTTTGTTGTTCGTAGATGTAGTCGCCGACGTTGTAAAATACCGGCTGCATAAATCCCGAACGCAGCAAATCCGTTAGTCCGAACGGGTCGGTCGTGTCGCCCGGCGTTGATCCCGCGCCGGGTTCGCCCTTAGTTTTATAGCCGCGTCGGTTGGTGCCTTTGTAAAGGTGCGCTGTATTCAAATCGCCCTCGTTTTTGAGAAAATCAATCAGCTTCTCAACGTCTTCCTTGGTTAGTTGCCCATCCAGCGCACTCTGATCGAGCGCTTTAGCGAGCAATTCGGCGGTGTAGCCGCGCATATCGTTGTGGTATTCCTTGACGCGTAGTCGCCGGTTGGCCAGTTCGCCCGTCCCACCCTCATTGTACAGGTAGGCCGCTTCGTTGTTGCCGTTGAAGATTTGCAGCGGCACGTCTAATTCGCGGCAGTATTGCAGCGTCAGTTGGTGATGGTGCGGAATGCGGGCGGCTCCTCCGTTGAAGTATAAACCGTCTTCAAACTGGCAGGTTTGCGCCGTTCCACCCAATTCGGTTTCCTTCGTACCACCTCGGACGGTCCAAACCCGGCCCCCGGAGCGCCCACGGGCTTCCAGCACGGTGCAGTCGTAACCGAGTTTGCCGAGTTCGTAGGCCGTCGCCATGCCCGCCAATCCCGCGCCCAGTACCACGACCTTACGCGCTTTGCCGTCGGCGCGCCGGCCGTTGGCAGGTAGGTTCAGCGCCGGAGCCGGAGCCGGTTGTAACAGGCCCCAAGCCAGTAGACTGGCATAACTGGCGCTCGTTGAGTTGATAAAATCGCGTCGCGTCATAGAAACCCAGAGTAAGGGTAGGGAAAAAGAAAGGGGTTTTACCGGTTCCCTCCTCCTTTTTAGCCCACTACCTTCTTAAAACTGTCAATAAACATTGCCATCTCGTCCATCGTGCCGATGCTAACGCGGCAGTACGGTTGGCCGTTGAAGTCGCGGGTTTGGATGCCGATGCCGTCCGCAAACATCTGCTCGCTAAACGATTTGGTTTTCATCCGAATGGGGAACAGCATGAAGTTGGCCCCCGACGGAATAACCTCGTAGCCCATATCCGTCAGGGCTTTGGCGGTGTAGGCGCGGGCTTTGGCGTTTTCAACTCGGCAATGGTTTTGCCAGTCCTTATCCTGGTAGCTGGCGATGCCGGCCATGAGCGTCGTGATACTTACCCCAAACTCCGCGTTGGTGTACGGCTTTAGTTCTTTTAGCATCTCGGGTCTGGCAATGGCGTAGCCCAGCCGCAAGCCTGCAAAGCCGTGAATCTTTGAGAAGGTCCGGGCCAGAATGACGTTTTGCCCTTCGGCTACGAGCTTGCCCAACTTGGGCCGGTCAGCGGGTTCGTAGAAGTCAATGTACGCTTCGTCGAGGAACACCGGCACCTTGGGCGCTACCTCCCGGCAAAATGCTTCCAGTTCGGCCGCCGGCACGACGGTGCCCGTTGGGTTATTTGGGTTAACGATATAAACCAGCTTCACCTCGGGCGTGATTTTCGCCTTGATGGCGTTAAGGTCGTATTTATACTCTTTGGTCATGGGCACCGCGACGATCTTGGCCCCCTGCTTCTGCGCCCGTTCGAGCAAATCGTCGTAGGTCATGGCGCTGGTCAGGATAGTCCCACCGCCCTTGGCAAAGTGCGTCGCGGCCGC
>CAXUEB010000236.1:0-1825 GCA_964249775.1 uncultured Spirosoma sp. | reverse complement strand
TCCGACGAGCCGGGCGACACCAGAATGTTCTGGGCCGTAACGTCTTCGTCAGCGGCAATCAATTTCTTGAGTTGAGCGAACTCCATCCAAGCGTAACGGTTGCCCGAATCGGCGGCCTTAATGAGTGCTTCTTTCGCGCTGGAGGCAATACCGAGCGGGTTTTCGTTCGCCAACAACCGCGCCCGGAGCTTAGGCATCGTATCAGGTGGTCCTGAGACGCCAAGAGCGCGCACGGTAGCGTACTCATCGACAAACACCGATTGACCCGGTAAGGACGATGCGGTCGCTTTGGTAAACGTTAAACCCGCACCTAAACCAGCCGTCAGTAAGCCGCTGGCGCGCAGCCAGTCCCGACGAGAGAGTTGTGAAGCCATGTATGATGTTGTATTAATCTTGGATAAAATAAAAGTAAAGTACCGACTAATGAGCTGTTCGTTAACGCGTTGTGAAAGTACAAATTATAAATAAAAGAAAAGCGTCCCTGAATGAGAAACGCCCTTCTTTTATTTTGACAAATACACTTTAGACAAAATTTTCGTCTAAAAATATACTTTTTCACTACATACTTGAGTAATCAGCTTTATTGTCAGAACGGATTGAGATATACGCCGACGCCTATCCACGCTGTTTGTTGATTTTCGTATTGACTGTACGGCCGGAAACCGGAATACCCTTCCAGCAAAAATGTTAAATTGTTGGCGGTTCGACCAACTTCAACGCCGACGCCCCCGTGCATACCCGGTCGAAAATTGGTTTGCTGCCAAAACTTCACATCGAGGCCGCCAACCAGCCGCGCAGCCCGCGTCGACGGTTTTTTGTAGAAGGTACCCAGTTGGGCGCTGAGCGTTTTGCGTTCGGCGGGTTTTCGCAGAACAACGCCTAAACCGCCGTAAAGCCGCCAGTCGTTCACCGTTCGGGAATACGTCGCGTCGAGCACTTCGTAGTTAACGGGATTGGGCGTTGGCGCGGTAATTTGATTGCGGAACACGTAATCGTCGCCGAGGTGGGACGACAGGTGGTAGACCCGAAACCGGTAGGTATTTAACCCCCGCCGAACGTTGTACAAAATGCTGACTTTGTAATCATTGTTTATAATCTGCCGACGCTGCTTGTCCCGCTGATAATCGTAATACACTTCAAATTGGGTAAACGACGCCAGGTCTAATACAAGCTCCGCCGAGCGGCCGGGTTCGGACGTTCGCCGGTAAAACGGCTTCGCAAACCCGAACGCGAACGGCACAATCGTGCCGGCGTACTTCCGGCCTTCGCTGTAGTACCTCGGCAAAACGCTTCCGTACGTTTGGGCTTCTAAAGGGTCCAGCAAGATCGGCTCAAACAAGTGACCTTTGGGCAGAAACTCCCGGCGCGGCTGACTCATGCCGGGTTGGGCGACCCGCTCCACGTCACCCGAAAATACAGCTACGGTATCGACTGACCGAACACTGGACCGTTTCTCCCGCTTCGCGCGTTGGGGCCGTTCCGACCGGCGGGGTGCGCTGACCGGCTCAGGTGTGGTTGTCGACGCGGACGGGGGTTCGGCGGGCGTAGTTACCGGCGTTGGGGTTGACCCCGTTGGTTGAGATGGCTGGGTGGTCTGCTCGATCCGGCGTCGTTGCCGGCGTTCGTCACGCGACGCTTTCGGTTCGGCCGGCGCGGTGGTTGGCGCTTCAATCGTCGGCTGAACCGGGGGCGGAGGTGTGGGTGCAGGCGCGGCTACTTTGGGTGGCTCCGGTTCGCGCCGACGCTGTCCTTTATCGGCCAGTTTCGCTTGCCGCTGCCGTTCTTTTTCGGCTTGCTTGGCTTCGTACTCCCGCTGCTTTTGCAG
>CAXUEB010000235.1:7091-8666 GCA_964249775.1 uncultured Spirosoma sp. | reverse complement strand
TTTCTTTCTTCTGCAAAAACTGCACGTCGTCAATCACCAGCACGTCGACCTGCATGTAAAAACTCGTAAAATCGCGGATACCGTCGCTGCGAATGGCATTGAGAAACTGGTTGGTAAACTTCTCCGACGTGACGTACAAGACGAACTTCGTCTGGTTATTGTTTTTAATGTAGTTACCAATGGCTTGTACCAAATGCGTTTTGCCCAGCCCAACGCCCCCGTGAATCATCAAGGGGTTAAACGACGTGACGCCCGGCCGTTCGGCCACCGCGTAACCCGCCTGCCGGGCCAGCCGGTTGCAATCGCCTTCGACGTAATTATCAAAGGTATACGTCGGATTCAGGTACGAATCCAGCGTTAGCGAGTCGAGGTCTTTGAGGACGAACGGACTCTTCAGAACGGGGTTGACGTTATCAGGCTTGGCCGTCTGGGGCGTTTTGGTAGTCGGCACGTTAACCGTCAGGGGTCGGTTCTGTTCGTTGCCGTTGTCGACGATAATTGAGTACTCCAACTGCCCATCGCGGCCGATGGCCGTGTCGAGCGCCCGGCGGAGAGCATGCACAAAATTTTCTTCCAGCCATTCGTAGAAGAACTCACTCGGTACCTGAATCGTCAAGACGCTACCGTTCAGGTGCAACGGCACAATCGGCTCAAACCACGTGTTGAAGCTTTGTTCGGGCACAATCTCCCGAATCACCCCTAAACAGCGGTTCCATACCGTCGTTACTTCACGTTGCCTATTGGACTGATTCACGGGGGTACTGACGAATTACGGTGCGGGCAGCCGGCAATCCGGTCGCTCAAAAAAAGGGAGACAAATGTAGGCAATTATTTGGACGGCTCGACGCGGCCCGGCTGCGTTTTTTGTTTTGTCGCCTTTACGTTAAGCTAAAATTACGGCAATCAGACAGAACGTCAAGGCGGTACGGTAATCCCTTTGAATAATGCAAAACTGCCCGGCCAACGCTGTGCTGAAAGGCATTTTTGTCCCCAAAAAGAGAAAGTGCTACTTTTACCCCTGTATTGTCATCCGCGCTGTATGAACCCGCTCTTTGCCAACTCGTTCCCGGCCGCCGATAAATCGGCTTGGCTGGTGCAGGTGGCCAACGACTTAAACGATTCAAATGCCTACGAGAGCCTGCGCTGGCACGCCCCCGACGGTTTCGTGGTTGAACCGTATGCTACCGCCGACGACTTGACGAGCCTGCCGTTGGCGGCCATTCAGTCGGCGCAGAAACAAGTCGCCGGTTGGCTCAATACGCCGGACATCGTTGGTCAGGACGATAAAGTCGCTAACGAACAGGCCCGCGCGGCCCTTCGTCAGGGTGCTGATTCGGTTATTTTAAACGGCGACAATCGGCCAACGTTAAGTCGGCTCCTGAATGGCATTAAGTTAAGCGACACCCCCGTTTTTTTTCGGATGACAACCGACCCGGCCGAGTTCGTTCGCGCCCTGGTAACCGTCGCGCCGTACCAGTTGAAGGGTGGTTTGTTTACCCAAACCAGCGCAGCAACCGCCGACGCCACGCGCCTGACCCTCGATTCGCCCCAGTTCCGTACGGTGTGCGTCCGCAG
>CAXUEB010000235.1:3719-7081 GCA_964249775.1 uncultured Spirosoma sp. | reverse complement strand
GCGAGCCTGACCGACGCGTATGACCAGCTAACCGATGCCGGCTTGACCATCGACCAACTCGTTCCCAAAACCTTGTTGTCGGTCTCAGTCGGCACAAGCTACTTCATCGAAATCGCCAAGCTCCGGGCGTTGCGGGTGCTGTACCAGCGGTTGATAACGGCGTATGCCATTGCTGTGCCTTCTCCGCCGTTTATTCACGGTCAAACGTCTACTTTCTACGACGCGACGGCCACACCGTACACCAACCTGCTCCGGGCCACCACCGAAGCGATGGCGGCCGTCATCGGCGGCTGCGATGCGCTGACGGTGCAGCCTTACGACACAGTTTTGGGCAGGCAAACGGATTTCTCCGAACGCATTGCCCGCAACGTATCGGTGCTGCTGAAAGAAGAAAGTTATTTTGATAAAGTTGCGGACCCGGCGGCCGGTTCGTATTCCGTTGAAGCGCTTACCCACCAGTTCGTCGAGTCTGCCTGGGCGTTGTTTTTGGAGGTCGAACGGATGAGTGGGTTAACCAAAGCGTTCGAGAGTGGGTTTGTTCAGAGCGCCATTGAGCAGTCATACCGGGCCAAGGTGGAAGCGGTGCGGAACGGGAAGGTGCTCGTCGGCGTCAACAAGTTTCGCTTTGATGAAGGTGGAACGGCAGTGGATAAACCTAAAAAGTTTTCGGAAAACCTTTTAGGTTTAGAGGCCCTACCCGACCGGCGATTATCGGAGGAGTTTGAGTAATTTTTGGTTGTATTCGTATGCGTCCCAACTTCATCAATAAACGGTATTCGTTGACCAGCGCGCTGGTCAGCAACGAACCGCCAACTACTAATAAGCCGACCGGCAACCCGGCGTTTACCACCGCCGAAGGCATCAAGCTCAAGCCCCGCTTCACCGTTGCCGACGCACCGCAGATAGACCTTTTTGCGTCCATGCAAGCCGGTATTCCGCCTTACCTGCGCGGGCCGTATAGTAGTATTCGGTGGAGGACATGAAAATCCTATTCGACCAGATTCCGCTCGATCAGATGTCGGTGTCAATGACCATGAACGGGGCCGTTTTACCCGTGATGGCGTTTTTTATCGTCGCAGCCGAGGAACAAGGCGTACCACCCGAAAAGTTGTCGGGCACGATTCAGAACGACATTCTAAAAGAGTTCATGGTGCGGAATACGTATATCTACCCGCCCGAACCGTCGATGCGCATCGTGGGCGACATTTTTGCCTACACGGCCCGCCACATGCCCAAGTTTAACTCGATCAGCATCAGCGGTTACCACATGCACGAAGCGGGCGCACCGGCCCACCTCGAACTGGCTTATACCCTGGCGGACGGGCTGGAATATATTCGCACCGGTTTGCGGGCGGGTATGGGCATCGACGAGTTCGCTCCACGACTGTCATTTTTTTGGGGCATCGGTATGAACCACTTCATGGAAATTGCCAAACTACGGGCCGGGCGGTTGCTGTGGGCGACCCTTGTCAAGCCGTTTAACCCGAAGAATACCAAGTCGCTGGCCCTACGAACGCACTGCCAAACGTCGGGCTACAGCCTGACCGAGCAGGACCCGTTTAACAACGTTGCCCGCACCACTATCGAAGCCATGGCAGCCGCGCTGGGCGGTACGCAAAGCTTACACACTAATTCGCTGGACGAAGCCATTGCCTTGCCGACCGACTTTTCGGCCCGCATCGCCCGCAACACGCAATTGTACCTCCAACACGAAACCGACATAACCCGCGCTATTGACCCCTGGGGCGGCTCGTATTACGTTGAGTACCTGACTAAGGAACTGACCGAACGGGCCTGGGCGCTGATCGAAGAAGTTGAGCAACTGGGCGGCATGACCAAAGCCATTGATACTGGCCTGCCCAAACTGCGCATTGAAGAAGCAGCCGCCCGCAAACAGGCCCGCATCGACGCCGGCAAAGATGTCATCCTGGGCGTTAACCGCTACCAAACCGCGTCCCAAACCGACATTGAACTACTCGCCGTTGACAATCAGGCGGTGCGCGAAGCCCAGCTTAGTCGACTGGAACGCGTCAAAGCCGAACGCAACTCCGAAAACGTCAAAACGGCGCTGGCAGCCCTGACCCGCTGCGCCGAAACGGATCAGGGTAATTTGCTTGCGCTCGCCGTACAAGCCGCCCGGTACCGCGCCACGCTCGGCGAAATTTCCGACGCGCTCGAATTGGCCTTCGGTCGCCACAAAGCCACGATTCGGGCCGTGTCGGGTATTTATTCGGCCGAGGTGTCCGACGACGAAAACTTCCGGCTGGCCCGCGAACTAAGCGATCAGTTTGCCGAATTAGACGGACGGCGTCCGCGGATTTTAGTAGCGAAGATGGGGCAGGACGGCCACGACCGGGGCGCGAAAATCATCGCGACGAGCTTTGCCGATCTGGGCTTTGACGTAGACATGGGGCCGCTATTCCAGACGCCCGCCGAGGTGGCCCGGCAGGCCGCCGAAAACGACGTGCACATCGTGGGCGTATCGAGTCTGGCGGCCGGTCACAAAACCTTGGTGCCGCAATTGATTGAGGAGTTGAGAAGAATCGGCCGCGATGATATCTTGGTTATTGCCGGGGGCGTTATTCCGGCCGGGGATTACCAATACTTATACGACGCGGGCGTGAAAGGCGTGTTCGGGCCGGGAACGGTGATCTCGGTGGCGGCCCAGAAGATATTGGGTGAACTGATGCGGGAAACGAGCGAATAAAGGTAGACTACCACACCGGACTAACCGACCCAAACATACACTTCTCGACCGTCGGGGCGGGCGTTTTTTGTGAACATTCGCCCAGCGGACCGGTTTAGTAGCTACTTAATAAACGACCACAATCATGGCCAACAACAAAAGCACAAACCAGCCCGGCTCGAACGATAAGCAACCGCACGGTGAACAAACACGCCATCAAGACGCTCACGATACCAGCAAGAACCGCCCAAACGGTGAGCAGACGATGACCAACTCCAACAAGAGCAAGCAGGGTGCCGAAGAAGAACACGACCCGGCCATTACGGGGAAAACCAAGAATGATCTCGCCGACGAGCGCGGAGGTCACGGCCACTCGGGTCACGGCAACAGCCGCAACGGCAGTCGCAAACGACAGTAGGCAGCCATTGGCTTGTCGACGTAAAAACGAATTGACCTAATCAACCAACGTTATGAGCAAAGGAGCACCGCAGCCGACCGTTCGGGAAACGGCCGACAAGACCGAGAAATCGGATCTAAATAGTAACGTCGCTAAGAACTCGCAGCAAAATACCTCGCGGGGCAAGCACAAAAGCAAGCAAAGCCCCGAAGACGATCATTCGACCCACGGCAAAACCAAAGGGCAGTTACAGGACGAGCGGGGTGGTAAAGGCCATTC
>CAXUEB010000235.1:0-3709 GCA_964249775.1 uncultured Spirosoma sp. | reverse complement strand
GGGCCACAGCAGCAGTCGCAACGGGAGCGAGTCGAACAACGAGAAGGACGACAGCAAATAAGACGGATACGGTTAATCTGTCAAATCGCACAAACAGAAAAGCCCCCTGACTGATTAGTCAGGGGGCTTTTCTGTTTGTAGCGCTGGTCTCAGACGGACCGGCAGTCGTGCCTTAGTACGAATTAGTTAGCGCTATCCGACGACATCGTCGAAGCCGAATCGGTAGCCATGGTCGACGCTGAATCAGACATCATCGTAGAAGCTGAGTCAGACGACATGGTCGAAGTGCCTTCGGTTGTGGTCGTAGTTTCGGTGCCTTCGGTTTTCTTCGAGCAGGAAGTAGCAAGAGCAGCAACGGCCAAGAAGAAGAACGCGGATTTCGTGATTGCTTTCATAGTTTTTCGGGGTGTTTTGTTTAAGTGAGAAAATAGAACCAATGTCAGACGTTAATACCCTACAAGGGGAAAGGTAACCCAAGATTTTTAAACTTTTTTTTGGGTTACGTTTGGGGTAACTTCGTATTAAGTGATGACAGAACGCAATGAAGCAAAGTAAGCGGCTCGCCCTGACCGACGACGAATTGCTGATGGGTTTGGCGGGCGGCTCCGACACCGTACTGACGCAGTTGTACAGCCGGTACTTTCCGATGGTGCTTTACTTCGTAACCAGCAACAGCGGCAGCGAGGACGACGCCAAGGACATTTACCAAGAAATACTGATTGTGCTGTACGAAAAGGTCCGGGCGGGTTCACTCGACCTCCAGTGTCAGTTAAAAACGTACATCTATTCAATTGGTCGGCGGTTGTGGCTCAAGCAGTTGACGCAGCGCAGCCGATTTTTGGTTCGCGACACCGAAACGCCCGTCGCTGATCGGTCGGCGGTCGATCAGGTTGAAGAAGACTTGACCGAGCACGAAGAGCGCGACCGCCAGTTTGATTTAATGGCCGACTCGCTCGACCGGCTCGGCGAACCGTGCCGGACGTTGCTGGAAGATTTTTACATTCAGCACCTGTCGATGCAGGACATTACCGAGAAATTCGGTTATACCAACGCCGACAATGCCAAGACGCAGAAGTACAAGTGCCTGATGCGGCTGAAACGGTTGTTTTTTGCGGAGTATAAGTAGCGCCGTTCCTGGAGGGTCGGCGAATAAATAACACCAGCCGATCCCGCGGGGCGGCTCTACACCAATGGAAGCGAACGAAGAGAAAGATATTGAAAACGCCCTGCTGGCCTACGGAGATCGCCTGCAATTCCGGCAGCGCGTCGCCATCGCACAAGCGGGTACGGACATGGACGCCATGCGGGAAGCCGCGGGTTTATACAATCCCGGACGAGCGCAGTCGGGCCAAATCCGCACGCTTTGGCTAACCTACCGCACAACGTTGGCCGTGGCGGCAGCCGTAGCAGTACTGACGACCATCGGCACCATTCTTTCGTACCGGTTCTACCAGCAGAGTCATCAGCAGCAAGAGCAGCAGTATAGCCTGTTGCGCCGGGATATTCAAGCCATTAAATCGTCGCAGAAGCAACTGCTCAGCGATTTAACGGGTCGGAGCCGTTCGTTGAGTGTAAATCCCGGTCAGGTGGCAGGGTCCGGTTTCCTGCTTACCCCCGACGGGTACTTGGTGACCAACAACCACATCATTCAGGATGCGGATTCGGTTTACGTGCAAAGCCTGACGGGCGAGGTTTACAAAGCTCGCGTGGTTCACACCGATCGTAGCCATGATCTGGCTATTCTGCACTTGGGTAAGGATACTGCCTTTCGGCCGATGCCAACCGTTCCGTACAGTTTCGACGTCCGCCCGTCGGATTTGGGCGAGCGCGTATATACGCTGGGCTACCCCCGCGAAGAGATTGTCTACGGCGAAGGTTACCTGAGTTCGGGCACGGGTTACCGGGGTGATTCAACGGCGTATCAGGTGGCCATTGGCGTCAATCCTGGCAACTCGGGCGGACCACTGTTGGACGAGCAAGGTAACGTCATTGGCATCATCATCGCCAAACAAACTACCTCAGAAGGCGTCAGCTTCGCCGTCAAAACGAGCTACCTGCTCAACGCACTCAACAGTATCCCGACCGATTCGCTGAACGGCGCTCCGTTGCACCTGAACCGCAAGAATACGCTGGCTCGCCTGCCCCGCAAGCAGCAAATTAAGCGTATGCAAGGGTTTGTTTATCAGGTTAGAGTGTTTAAACACAAAGAGTAGCGTTCTGAAACAATCGGCGAAAGCGGTCGTTATGTATCCGTAACTCATCAAACACGACGATTATGAAAACGCTCTTAACTCTGGTCGCTGCCCTAACCGTTTCGGTGTCGGTAGCCGTAGCCCAGGACACCAAGCAGAACGCGAAAGCAACCGCCCGGCAGGCCGGCCAAACGGCCGACGCAGCCGCCGATAAGGTCGGTCGCGAAACCAAACAGACCGCCCGCAAAGTAGGCAATGCCGCCGAGAACACGGCCGAAGACGTGAAAGAAGGCACGCAAAAAGCGGGTCGGAAGGTTTCTAAAGCGGCCCGCAACACCAAGCAGGACGTGAAGGAAGGCACAAACCGGACGCTTAACAAAACAGAGCGGAAGCTGGAAAAAACCGAACGCAAGTTGGATAACTCGAAATAAGTCAGGCCGGTAATCAACCGTTTAAACAACAAACCACCGCTTAGCTAAGCGGTGGTTTGTTGTTTAAACGGTCAGTAAGCCCTTATCTTTGATCTATGAACACAACCGTTTCGGTGCTGCTTTTTGGTATTACCCGCGATTTGACTGGTCAGTCGGCGGTTTCGGTGCCGATTGATGCCGGCACCCGCGTCGGCGACTTGCTGAGTCAGGTGCATCGACTGTATCCGGCTCTCACCGGCATCCGGTCGCTGCTCGTGGCGGTCAACGGCGAATACGCCGAAGCCGATCAGATTGTCGGTTCTAACGACGAGGTTGCCCTGATTCCACCCGTCAGTGGTGGATAAATCGGTGGCTGGGCAAACAAGTCAGCTATTCACTCAACGACCCAACGACCAACTCGTATGATTTCGATTACAACCGATCCCATCGACGTTGCTTCGGCACTCAACTACTTGCAATCCGATCAGGCCGGAGCGATTGACCTATTCTTAGGCGTCGTCCGCAACAATACAGGGGACCGTCCCGTTGACCGGCTCGACTACGAAGCGTACGACCGAATGGCCCTCAGCGAAATGCAGAAGATTGCCGACGAAGCCGCCCGGCGCTGGCCGGTATTGCGCTGCGTCATTGTCCATCGTAAAGGGGAGTTGCTCGTTGGCGAAACGGCCGTGCTAATTGGCATCGCCACGGCCCACCGCGCCGATGCCTTCGACGCTTGCCGCTACATCATCGACACCATCAAGCAGACCGTCCCCATCTGGAAGAAAGAGATTTTTACCGACGGCGAAGTGTGGGTAAACGCGCATCCGTAAGCGGTGAAGGGCGAAGAGTGAGTGGTGAAGGGTGTAGCTGGCCGACGCAAGCCCTTACCGCACCGGCAGCCCGGACCTTACCCTTTTTTCCTTTGATACGTTCCGACGATTGGGTAATGGTCAGAGTAACGCAGCCGGTTGACCGTTTCAAAATCCAGAATACGTAGGCGCGGGTCGTGGAACTGATGGTCAATACGGATGAACCCCGGCGCACGGTGGTAGGTAAATCCGCACCCTTGGCCGGCTGAGTCACAACTGTTGGGCAGCAACCGGC
>CAXUEB010000234.1:3526-8737 GCA_964249775.1 uncultured Spirosoma sp. | reverse complement strand
TCTCAATTCGGTATTTCACTGTCCGGCCCGTTGGATGGGGTGACGGTTGACAACAACTACCTTAAAAATTGTCGGTTGTACGGTATTGAGATTGCCGGTGCCGCGCGCACCGTCAAACTGACCAACAACAAGTTTGAAGGCAACTTCGATAAGTTCATCGAAGGCTCCAACGACGGCTCGGGAGAAGGCAAGAACGGAGGCAGTATCGTAGGCGGTATGGTCATCACCAACAACATCACCATCGGCACCTGCACGGGTGGTATTCAGCTTTTCAACGCCGGGGCGGCTCAGTTCACCAACAACCGGTTCCGAATGACGGGCCGGCTGGAGTTGATCTCTAAATCGAGCAGCGGAGGCACCTATACCGGCAATGAGTTGGAAACGACCCTTGACCACGCCGTGATGTGCGACAACGCGTCCAACAACACCTTTTCGGAAAATACGATCTCGAACCGGAACTGTCCGGCCAACGACGCGGTCATTCGGGCGTATTACAGCGGAGCGGTCAACAACACCGTTCAAAATAACGTCCTCATCAAAGGCGTCGGGGGCACGTACTACAAAGTAGGCGAAGGAGCCACCATCAAAGCGCTGGCCAACAAGGACGAAGCAGGCAATCCCATTCCTTGAGTTTTGAGATATTATAAACCCGGCACCGGGGCACGACAAACCTGACAAGGCGAATCTGTCGTGATCCAGTGCCGGGTTCATACTGTCTAAACCGTTCAGAACGATTCGGTCACCCGGCAGTTAAGTAAGGGGGTGGGGTAACAACCATTCGCCGATAAAGCCGTAGTCAACAAACAATGCGTTTATGAACACCAACAAAAGGGCGTTCGGGTTGAGTATCATCTTGCTGCTCATGTTGATCGTCAGTTTAACGGCTTCGCTATTTTACAAAGAGCCGTGGCTGTGGATGGACGAAACGCTGAGCTATACATTGCTGTCGGACCCATCGTTCGCGCACCTGCAACGGGCCATCGTCAGCAACCTCGACGCCAATCCGCCCTTGTTCTATTACTTGTACTGGCCAATTGCCCAGCTTACCAGCGTTAACCCAATTGCGCTCAAGATTGTATCCATCGTCTTGTTTGCCC
Source organism: uncultured Spirosoma sp. (assembly GCA_964249775.1). GTDB lineage: Bacteria > Bacteroidota > Bacteroidia > Cytophagales > Spirosomataceae > Spirosoma. Next base: position 7,640 of record CAXUEB010000234.1, on the reverse strand, counting down.
TGACGATTGCCTTTTTCTACCGCTACACTACCCGGTTCGTGGGAACGCCGACCACCAATTTTTTACTGTTTACCCTGCTCATCAGTTTTACCTACCTGAATTACACCTTGGCGGCTCAGATGCGCTCGTACTGTTTGTACCTGCTCATCAGTGGTTTGTTCTTTGTCACGGCCCACCAGCTCATCCACGCGCCGACCCGTCCGATTGGGTTGGTTGCCCATTTGGCGACGGGCCTGGCCCTCATGCTGACCCATAATTTTGGCTCGTTCTACGTGGCGGCTTCGCTGGGTTATTTCGGCCTTCTGTTTCTGTGGTCGAAGCAGCGGGCTTACCTGCTGGTGGTAGGCGTGCACGGATTGGTGATTGGCCTGTGGGCGCTGCTGTGGTTTGGTAACTTCCAAATTCAGTCCCAGGCGGGTAAGCCGCATTCGTGGGTTCCCATTCCGACGTTTCAATCGGCGTTCCGAACGCTGGGCGAGTTAATTCCGTCGGTGTCGAACAAATTGGAGCAGACCGTGCCGTTTCTGCCCATGCTGCGGGTAGCGCTGGTTGTCGGGTTGTTTCTGTACGTAGCTTTGCCACGGCTGCGGGCCGGCTACCGGTCCGTCCTTGCCGATAAAGCCTTCAGCTTTTACCTCATGAGCGGGTTCATTATGATTTCGGTTGGTGTGGTGGCCCTCGTCACGTCGTACACTTACGTGTCGGTGTTTGTTAGCCGCTACCAGTGGCCAAGTCATTTGTTGTTGCTGTTTCAGGCCGTCTACGCGTATCAGGCGTTCGCGCCGACCGTTCGGTTATCGCCCCGCTGGCGGCTGGCTGTGCTGCTATACAGTGGCCTGCTGGCCGGCTTTATGTTTTACCAGAGCAAGAAAGTTTCGATTTTCCCCAGCGGTATCCTGAGTTACCTGCCCCAACTGGACGCAAAAACGCCCGTCTTTTTTGAATCGGCGGATTACTTTTTACCCATTTGGCATCACCGGCAAGCGAACGCGCACTACCTACTGAACTGGGAAAGCGCCGTTCGGGAAGGCAACTTGCCGAACGCCACGCTGGATTTCAAAGTAATCAGTTCTCTGCGGGACTATTACGGTGTAAATCAGGTTATATCAACGAATGAATTTGTGAAGCAACAGGTGCCTCATTTTTACGTTGTTGATGAAGCAAGTCGTTACCAGATTGAGCAATTCATTGCCAACAAGCAAGTGCGGGTGCTCCGGGTCATACCGGTATCAATCGAAGGTCATCGTATTTTAGAATGTAAGTACGCCACCGAACCGGCCAGCCAAAACCCGGTTTCGGTTGCGGATAAGTCATAAGCATTGTATGCCGTTTCGACAGCCTGAATCGACGATTATTGAAGCCAATAGCGTCCGGTCAGGAGGCTTTAGCTTCCGGGTCGAAGCGTCGTTGGTTCCTGGACAAGACGGGAGCAAACTCGCCGTGGATGCGTCGGAGGGTTACCTGCTGACGTCGTCCGACGGCAAAGCGCCCCGTCAGCATTTGACGCTGGACTACGTCGTTCAGCCCGACGGTAGCCGCGTGGCCCACGATACGCTGATGCTGTTGCGCGGCAGCGAGTTGGCGACAAACGGGAGCGTGACCCTGCGCGACCCAACCGGTGAAACGCTGGTAATGCGCGTTGTTGCGGGCGAAGCCGTCTTCCGTCCGCAGCCCGAACCCGTTCTACGCGTCGACCAGCCGGCCTTGCATTTGGGTAAGGTCAACGTGGGCGAAGAGGCCTACGCAATTCTCAACATTGGTCAGCAGTTTGCCCAAACGCCCGTTTCGGTCGTGGTCGACGATCCCGCCCAGTTTTCGATTGCGACCGGCGTTAAGCAACTCTTGTTTGGACCGAGCCTACTGTTTACGCCCGCGCCAACCGGAACCTACATCCACGTGCGCTACCAGCCCGACCGACCGGGCCGTCACTCGGCGCATCTGTACATCGAAACGCCGTACCAAACCAAACAGGTTCGACTGACGGGCCGAACGACCGGCCTGGTTGCCCCGGTCTTGAGTCGCCAGCCTACTCAACCGCGGGAGCCGGCGCAGCGACTACTCCCGCCCGCTCCAACTGAGACCACTCGTCGGCGCGGGCGGCTGGGGTTGCCGGCGTTGTTGCTGCTCGGCCTCGGCGGCCTGGCCTTTGCCGGCTACGCTTACCGCTGCGAATTAGCTCCGAGTTTGTGTCGTCAGTCGGTAACCACCCCAGCTCCCTTGCCGGTAGACGTTGAGTCAGCCACTGAGCAATCCACGCCGGAAACCGAAACTACCGAGTCGGCAGCACCCTCCGTCAACCAGCGTTCCGCCGAACCCGTTCCGTCGAACGCCCAGCGGCCCGTGCGGGAACGACCGACCGACGAACCCGCCGATGCGCCGGTGACGCGCCGGACTCAACCCAACGAAACTGAGCCTAACCGGACCGGGTCTCGCCAGACCGGGTCTGGCGGGCGGGCCAACCGAACCGCTGAGTCGGAGCCGACGGTGCTGGCCCGGAGCCGGCCCCAGCCGGAACCCGAAGCGCCCAGAGTCGACAACCGGCGTCGGTCAGTCGCTCCGACGGCCGAACTACCAACCGCCGTTGAGCGATCGGACAAACGGCGGGTAAACCCACCGGTGCCGACGTCGGAGGAAAGCGATCTGGAGCAAGAACTGAACAAAAAGCCGGGTGGAAATCGTCGGTAGTCCTTTCGCGCGATTTGCTATCTTTGGCCTATGAACCGTTTACTCATACTGCTTTTGCTGCTGGGGCTTAGCGTCGGCGGGGGCGTAGCGCAAAACCCACAAACCAGTCCTGAGGCTATCCACTACATTAAGTTGGGGAACACGCTGCGCGTCGTTGACAAACCCCAAGAAGCCATCGAGTTGCTGCTGCGTGCTCTGCCCTTAGTGCAAAATCGCGATCCTTACTGGGAAGCCGTTGCCTGTGAACACTTGGGTTTGGCGTACGGCGACCAGGAGAACAGCCCGGATGCCATCCGCTATTTTCAACGGGCGCTCGACCTCTACAAACGGCTTAACTTCTCGGCCAGTGAAACGGCCATGCGCGAACTGATTGGCGATATTACCGGTAAAACGCTTTACGCGGGTATCGACATCGGTTCGTCGGGTATCAAACTGGCCATTTTTCGCACGAGCTACGAAAACGGATTCTTTGCTAAAGACATCCGGTCGAAGCCCAACGCACCCAACGTAACGCTGGTGTCGGGCACGGAGCAGTCGGTGCAGATGGGCCAAGCCGTGATGCGCGCTTACATCGATTCAATCCAGCACTACAACATCCCCAACAACCGCGTTTACATTGCGTTCAGCAGTGGCATCAACGAAACGCTGGGTAAGACGCCGGGTCTCAAGCGCCGGCTTTACAACGTTCTGTCAAACTTGTTGCCCAACGACAGTATGCGCATCGACACGACCCTGACGGTAGCCCGCGAAGCCGAGTTGTTCACCGTTGGGGCCATTCCCCGCAAAGTGTGGCTTACAACGTCCTGCGTCGACATCGGCAGCGGCAACACCAAAGGCGGGTACTACGACGAAAATCAAACGTTTCACGCCCTTAGCTTTCCGTACGGTACAAAAACGCTGGCTTATCTCATCGATAACAAACGCCAGCTCGACCTGGTAACGTACCGGCAGGAAGCGCAGCGGGTGGTTCAGGGGATGGCCGACCGAACCATCAACGTTGCCTTTAGCAATAACCCAAGCCTGCTGCGCCGAAAAACGGTTGGGTTGGGCGGTGGCATCGCCTGGGCAATGGCCAGCTATCTGCACCCCGAACGAGCGGCCAGCACGGCGGTTCCCCTGAGTCTGGCCGACGTAGAACGGTTTCGGCACTTGGCTTTAACGAATTACCAGGCCTTGATTAACCCGAACCTAACTAATTTGACCGATCCGGTTGTCCGTGAAAAGGCTGAAATCGACATTGCGAACGTGCAAAGCCAGTTCGACGAAAAGCAAATTATTGCCGGGGCGCTACTCTTGGAGTCGATCATGAAGGCCTACGCCAACACCCCCATCACTAAGCGGTTTGTGTTTATCCGCGACTCCGACATCGGCTGGGTGACGGGCCGGTTTCTGGAAAGCATCAACCGCGATTACGCCCAGAAACTGACGG
>CAXUEB010000234.1:0-3516 GCA_964249775.1 uncultured Spirosoma sp. | reverse complement strand
CCGGTTACCCGAACCGCTGCTTTCTTGGCCTTTGGTTAGCCAATTGGCTTGCGTAAGAATACACACGTTGGGACCCCAATCGGCGGTCCCAATTTTTTTGGGCCGATTAGCCGCATTGGCAAACATTTCGCTATCTTCCAAACGTTTAGAGAGTATAAACACAGTTCAGGGAGAGACGAGACGAATGGAGGCAGAACGCGACTTTAACACCGAACCTACAGGGCAAAACGCAGCCGGGCGTGGCGCGACCCAGCCGCGCATACAGAACGACCGGGCAACGGTACGGCTGCCCATGTTGCTGGGCATTACGTTGGCCGGTGGTATGCTGATCGGGGCTACCTTTTTCGGCGGCACTAAGAGTTTAAACACCATCGGTCGCGGTTACACCAAATACCGGGAAATCTTGCAATTGATTGAGAACAACTACGTTGATACCGTCAACACGGATCAGTTGGTTGATTTTTCGATTGAAAAGATGCTCGAAAAGCTCGACCCGCACACGGCCTACATGAACCCGCAGGACGCCGTAGCGGCCCGGTCGCAGTTGGAAGGCGGCTTCGACGGCATTGGCATTGAGTTTAACATCTACAAAGACACGGTCTACGTTGTAACGCCCATGTCGGGCGGCCCGTCGGAAGCGGCCGGTATTCTGAGTGGTGACAAAATCGTCCGGGTCGACGAGACGCCTTTGGTGGGTGGTAAGATTGAGAACAGTACGGTTTACAAGGCCCTGCGCGGCAAACGCGGCACCGACGTTAAACTAACCATCTTGCGCAAGGGCGAGAATGCACCGAAGGTGTACACGATTACCCGCGAGCGGATTCCGACGTACTCAGTCGATGCGGCTTACATGATCGACGCGAAAACGGGTTATCTGAAAATTAATCGCTTTTCGGAAACGACCTACGACGAGTTCAAAACGGCGCTGACGTCGCTCAAGCAGCAGGGCATGACGCAGCTCATGCTCGATTTGCGCAACAACCCCGGCGGCTACATGGACCGGGCCACGAGCATTGCCGACGAATTTATTTCGGGTAACAAACTGCTGGTGTATACCGATGGGAAAGACAACCGCTACGACCGGCAGACCCACGCCCGCATCGCCGGGCAGTTTGAAGACGGCGCGTTGGTGGTGCTCATGGACGAAGGCAGCGCGTCGGCGTCGGAAATTGTGGCTGGTGCTTTACAGGACCACGACCGCGCCTTAATTGCCGGTCGGCGGTCGTTCGGCAAAGGCTTGGTGCAGATGCCGGTGCAGCTTTCCGACGGTTCGGAACTGCGGCTGACTATCTCGCGCTATTACACACCCAGCGGCCGGAGCATCCAGAAACCGTACGTGCCGGGGCAGGAAGGCGACTACGAAAAGGAACTTGAACTGCGCTCGAAGCGGGGCGAGTACTACGTTGCTGACTCGATCAAGAATGACCCGAAGCTGAAGTTCAAGACCGACGGCGGCCGGGTGGTTTACGGCGGGGGCGGCATCACGCCGGACTACTTTATTCCGCGCGATTCGAGCTGGCAGACACCGTACCTGATCCAACTGTACGGTAAAAACCTGATTCGGGAGTTTGCCGTCGACTACGCCAACGAGAACCGCAAGAAATTAGAGAAGCTGCCTTTCGCCGAATTTGACCGGACCGTAACGATTGGCGACGAGCAGTTAACCCGCCTGTTGCGCAACGCAACGGCCGAAGGCGTAAAGTTCAACGAGAAAGAATACGGACGCTCGAAGAACTACATCCGCACCCAAATTAAGGCGTTGGTCGCTCGGTATATTTACCAGAAGGCCAACAAAGCCGGCCAGAACAACGAGTATTTCCGCGTCATTGGTCAGGCGGACGACACCTATCGGAAGGCGCTGACTCTCTTCGACCGGGCCGATAAACTGGCCCACGGCTTGTTTACGTACAATCAGCCGGAGCAGAAATAAGGCAAAAAAGGCAGTAAGGAGTAGAAGGGTATGAGGGTGTAAGGAGCTGACGCAAGCACTTACACCCTCATACCCTTCTACACCTTACTGCCCGGCAGTCCGGTTCCTTTTTTCAAACTGATACACCAATCCCAGCAGCGATTGTAGGTTACCAGTTTTAAAATCTTGCCGGGCGTAGGGCGCAATCTCAAACGCGACGCGCAGCTTGGGCAGAAACGGCACCCGCGCCCGCACGCCGACGTGCAGCGAATAGCCGATCAGTACGCTGCGGTTGTCGATTGAGTTAAGCGGATTAAAGCGGACGCCAAGGCCGGTGTAGTAGTTGACCTGCGGCTTGCGGACGACGTTGACCAAGGGGCAGAGCGTCGTTGTGAGCGAGCCAAACACCGTGTTGGTCTGCACGCGGGCGTCGAGCCAGAGGGCGCGGTCGGCGTTGGTGCTGACTGTAACGAGGTCGTTGAACGGGTAGTACGCCACGGAAGCCTGACCAAACACCGAACCGGCGGTTAGGGTGGTCAACAAGAGCAAAGCAAGAAGAACGTGTTTCATGGCCGCAAAACAACGGATTTCCGGCCACAAAAAAAGCCGGACGGTTATTTTACAAACCATCCGGCTTTTTGCCGAACGCGGCCTGACCGAATAGTACAGGTGCGGCACACCGATTACGACAGTAAAGCCATGAATCAGACCCTGCTGTATGTCCTAAATAAGCTTGCTCAATGGCGAGGGGCCGTTTCCGCTCAAGACGATTTATAGGCTCAATGCCGCCGGGCTGGATGCCAGCAAACAGTATGATGCTGAGGAGCCGGAAGTCTTTATCATCCGGGTGTAGTACTCCGGGTCAAGTATTACTACCAATGTGACCGGCTGGGCCGGGTGAAGCGGCTCATTCGGGTTGGTGAGAAAGATCAGGACAACCCCGGTTGGCCTTTTGGTCTTGAGCTTGAGGTGGTGGATTACGAGTACGAGTGTCTATAATTTAATTCAGCTCTTTCGTCTGCTTGCCTTCTTTAAATTTCAACGTAAAAAACCGACTGGTCATTTCGAAGGCCAGTCGGTTTTTTTACGTTGCCGGGTAGTTAGTGACTACCGCATCATCTTGTTCAACTTGCCCGATGCCTGCATAGTGTTCATCTTTTTCATCATCTTGCGCATCTCGTCAAACTGCTTGAGCAGGTTGTTGACTTGCTGAATGCTCGTGCCGCTACCGGTGGCGATGCGCTTTTTGCGGCTGCCGTCGATGATGTCGGGGCGGGCGCGTTCTTTGGGCGTCATCGAACTGATAATGGCTTCGATGGGTTTGAACGAATCGTTGTCAATGTCGAGGTCTTTAATCATCTTGCCCATGCCCGGAATCATACCGAGTAGGTCCTTGACGTTGCCCATTTTCTTGATCTGCTGCAACTGCGAGAGGAAGTCGTCGAAGTCGAACTGATTCTTACGCATCTTGGCGTTGATGCGCTTGGCTTCGTCTTCGTCGAACGCCTGCTGCGCCCGCTCCACCAGCGAAATGACGTCGCCCATGCCCAAGATCCGGCTGGCCATCCGGTCGGGGTAGAACACGTCGAGGGCTTCCATTTTCTCGC
>CAXUEB010000233.1:2604-8766 GCA_964249775.1 uncultured Spirosoma sp. | reverse complement strand
AATTACCGGATGCGCGACGCCGTGTTTAGCCGCCAACGCTACTGGGGCGAACCCGTGCCGGTATACTTCAAAGATGGTCTTCCGTATTTAATTGACGAACAAGACTTGCCGCTGGAGTTGCCCGCCGTGGATAAATACCTGCCGACCGAAACCGGCGAACCGCCCCTGGGTCGCGCCGAAGGCTGGACGTATCAGGGCGAATATGAGTACGAACTGAGCACCATGCCCGGCTGGGCGGGATCGTCGTGGTACTGGTACCGCTACATGGACCCGCACAACGATCAGGCATTTGCGAGTAAAGAAGCCATTGATTACTGGCAGAACGTGGACCTGTACATCGGCGGCACCGAACACGCGACGGGCCACCTGCTGTACAGCCGTTTCTGGAACAAGTTTCTGAAAGACCGGGGCTACGTGCCGCAGGAAGAGCCGTTCAAAAAGCTCATCAACCAAGGCATGATTCAGGGCCGGTCGAATTTTGTGTATCGCGTAAATAGTTTTTATCGCAATCTAAAAGAAACGCCAGGTATCCTTATGGCGGATACGGTAATTAGAACTGGTGATCTTATTCTTGTTAACAAACCGCTATTTATATCTGGCGACGTTTACAGGAGGATGTTAGACAAGTCTGATCATAACATCACTCTGTTGAAAGAACTTGTTACAAATCAACTCGGTGAGGAGCTTTGGCGAGCATTAGGGATACCTGATGATGCTCAAGAATTACATTTTTCTCCCCTGCACGTCGACGTAAACATTGTTGAAAACGACGTATTAGACATCGAAGCGTTCAAACATTCACGGCCTGACTTAACTGAAAACGCCTTATTTATCACCGAACCCCACGGCCGTTACGTCGTCGGCGCGGAGGTAGAGAAAATGTCGAAGTCGAAGTTCAACGTCGTTAACCCGGACGACATCGTGGAGAAGTACGGCGCGGACGTATTACGTCTCTACGAAATGTTTCTCGGGCCGTTGGAGCAGGCCAAGCCTTGGAACACGAACGGCATCGACGGCGTGTACCGCTTCATCCGTAAATTTTGGCGGCTGTTTTACAAAGATCAGACCGCCGGGGCGGATGCCGGCACAAGTCAGTGGATTGTGACGGACGACCACAACGGCGGACCGGCACCCACGCCCGCCGAATTGAAGGTGCTGCACCGAACAATTCAGAAAGTTGAAAATGACATCGAAACGTATTCGTTCAACACGTCGGTGTCGGCGTTCATGGTCTGCATCAACGAACTGACGAGTTTGAACTGCCACAAGCGGGCGATCTTACAGGACTTAGTCTTGATTCTGTCGCCTTACGCGCCCCACATCGCCGAAGAGCTTTGGGCCGCTTTGGGCAACGAGCCGGGTACCGTCTCGCAGGCCGAGTTTCCCAAGTTCAATCCGAACTACTTGGTCGAAGACGCCTTTGAGTACCCGATTCAGATCAACGGCAAGGTTCGCACGACGATTAGCTTCGCCGTCGACCGCGCCCCGACCGACATCGAGCGCGAGGTACTATCCGACGAAATCGTCAAGAAGTGGCTGGAAGGCAAAGAACCCAAAAAGGTCGTCGTTGTGCCCAAGCGGATTGTGAACGTCGTGATTTAACCAAGTAAACGCGTTTGTAAGCAACCAAAAGCCCAGTCGTCACTGACCGGGCTTTTGGTTTTAGCGGCAAACCGGCAACTTCGGCCATATTCTCCGTACCTGCTTATTTTAAACTGCCGATGCGGCTACAGCGGAAGAAGATCATAGCTTGATTATCAGCGTTTCTAAGAACAATCTAACTTGCGCCGAAAACGTAGTCAACCCCAAACGGCCGTCAGCTACTACTTCTTAACGGCGCTGGCCTTGCGGTTTGAGGCTGTTGTACTCTTTTTCACTTACTTCCTGCATCCAGGTCACGCGACCGGTGGCGGTATTGGGCGTAATAGCGACTTGCATAAACCCGACCGTGGGTGAAGCGCCGTGCCAGTGGGGTACGTTGGGCGGGCATTTCACCGCGTCGCCTTTGTGGAGAATCTGGAGGGGCTTACCCCGCTCCTGGTAGTAACCGATGCCGCCCATCGCCAATAACACCTGTCCGCCCGCGTGGCTGTGCCAGTACGAGCGGGCACCCGGCTCGAAGGTTACGTAGCCCACCGGAATGTTGAACGCGCTGTCCGGCTGGATCAACTGCTGTACCCAGACGGTTCCGGTAAAGTTACTGGCCGGTGCCCGCCGTCCTTTCGGGAAGATAGCGTCCGTGTCCGTCGTGGTTTCCGTTCGAGCTTGGGCACTGGTCGCAAAACTGGCTGAAATGACCAGTAAGGCAGTAGTTAGTAAGTCTATCGCTCTGTTTCTCATTGGGTTGTCTTCTAAAGGCCCACTTTTGGTCGCCCATTTTCCGCTACCGCCTTGCCGCTGTAACCTGCGTTAGCACCGCCCGCCCGGCTTCGGCTTCTACTTTGCCGACGGCCGTCTCGATCAGGGACAGCGCTTGCCCCAGTTGCGGTTCGGTCAGGCCCACGTGCAGGCAGATACCTAAGTGCGATTGCAGCATCGGCTCCACGCTCCCGATGCTGGTCAGTACCGAAATAGTCGTCAACTCCCGGTCGGCGTAGTTGAGCACGTCCCGCTCGAATAGATCGGCGAACAGGTGTTCTTTCAGAAACACCTCAATTTCGGGACTGAAGGCCGCGTACCCCCGCTTAGGCCCAGTTTCCGGCCGGCCGGTTAGTTGTTCGAGTACCCTTTTGCCTCGTTCGTACTTCGGTTCGCGGCTGGTAATGGGCGATGCTTCGCGGCCTATCTTGTCGGTGATGCCCTTCTTTTTCCGGTCGTCCAGCACCGTCATCAACGTTTGCAGCCCCCGGATACTGCGGGGAAACCCACAGTACGCGTACAGGTGCACGATTACCTCTTTGATCTCGTTGACGGTCAGGCCCGCGTCCAGCCCCGCCGTCAGGGCCGGTTGCAGTTTTTGCAGGTCTCCCTTCGCCGTCAGGGCCGAAATGACGACGATGCTTTGCTGATTGGGTGATAAAGCATTCGGTTGATTCATGGTCGTTTGTGCGTTGAGTCGGCCAACACGCACAAAGCCGCTAACGACCAGAATAAGCAGGCATAGACGCATGAGATTGCTACAAAGCGGTGATGTGTACGCGGTAAAACTTCCGGTTAAAGCCATTGCCCCGGCCTGTTTTGTGAATCAATCCAGCTTTTTCTCGTTCAACCATGTTGACATCAGGTCAGCGATGTCAAGATTATTTAGGTCGGACATCGGGAAGTGGGTATTGCCCTTAATGCCAATGTCGGGAAGGTAGATCAGGGTAACGTCGCCCCCGTGTTTATTGACGACATCCCGCCAGCGTTTTGCCATCGCGAGCGCGGCCCGCCACTGCTCCTGACCGGGGTTCTGTACCGGCTGACTCGGGATGTAATCGCCGTAGTAGATGACGATGGGAATTTTAGTTAACTGCATGAAGTCGGTCATGGGCACGCCGACCGCGGGCAACCGGCCCCCTACGTACGTGATGGGTTCGGGTACTTCGCCTTCGGGAAAGATGAAGTTGCTGCCCGGTTCGTAGGAGACGATGGCCTTTACGTTTCGGTTCTTAACGGCGGTGAACCATCCCTGCCCGCCACTCTGCGAGTGCGTCACTAAAATGCCGGGACCGATTCGGTCGAACAAGGCCGAGAATGCGTTTGTGTTTACCTCCAGATCAAACGCCCCGGTGTTTGGGACCATGTGGCGGTAAAACTGGGCTAAAGTTGCGGGGTCTTTGGCGAACTGAACACCCGGATAGAAGTCGGAACCGACACCCATTCGGAAGATGCCAAACCAAAGCTGCTCATCGGGGGCGGCTGAGATGGTGATTGGCTTCGTGCTCCGCGACGCCCGACCACGCCGGGGCTGGTCAACCAAGTAAACCGGGAAGCGACGGCGCAGGAAGATCGTCTGGTAGCCTTCCCGTCCGTCGGGCGTCGTTTCCCACGTCTTTGCCGATTGCCCGTACCCGTGCCAGAATACCAGCGGCAGTTTACGGGCCTTGTCGGGTATTTGATAGGACACGTATGCGTGGTCGCCGTGCAGGGTCTGACCTTCCGAAGCCTGATTGGCGGGGTTGAACGCGCCGTGCTTGACGGGGTCGAACGTACCCGGAGCCGTCACGACCGTACCGCCCACCGCAAAACTGCCTTGTTCCTTCAGGACTATCGGTCCATTGCGGGTGCTCTCCTTGGTTGAGGTACAGGCGGTCAGGAGAAGAAAGGCAGCAATCGATAATAGGGCAACGTACCGTTTTGAATCGGTTGGCGAGAACCGTTTATTGTCAATGTTCATCGTTTGTCATCGTTTAATTTCCGAAAAATTGCGGGCATCGTGGCGGCATCGATTGTTTCCATATCCACTAATTTTAAGGATTTGACCATCTTAAGCGTAGTGGTTTTGTATTTTTGGAAGTGTGCCGTTTTCAAGTGCTGCTCGTAAGCGGCTTTGTCGGCATACATCTCCAGAATCCTAACCGATGTAGGCTTTTCCTTCTGGTACATTGGGAAGATGGCAATGACCCCCGGCTCCAGTTTTACGGATGCCGCCGATTCTTCCTTTAGAATGGCTTTGTATTCGTCTAAGTAAACCGGGTCTATTTCGATTTCGGAAAGACGTACCATTCTGGTTTGCGGTTGAGCCGAAACCGTGTGGTGAGTAACCGCCAGGAGCACTAAACTTAGAAACGGAATAAGTGTCTTAACCGCTTGAATTTCAAACCCTGCATTGTGCTTGTTCATCTTATACCGAGTGCTGTTTGACGATTTGTTATCTGACTCTCCCTGTCGTTTAGGGTGTTCGCCGTAGAACGATTCATCTTCTCTCGAAGCAATCGTGGCCACGCGAATGCCGCGACAAAGTTAGAAGGCTCTTCGTGGGTGTCGCCTACTGAGAGCGCCACGTAGTACGTTACGTCAACTCATCGGTGCAACGCCCGCACGGACCCCGAGCGTGACGTTGACCAAGTTTCGTTGCTGCGAACGGATTTTGATTAGCAGTCAATGGGCAATCTTTTACGCCACAAAGTTCTCGGTGCTTTTCCGATCCGACTGTATATAAATTACGGTAATCTCTACCAAAATCACCGATCGGACGAGCCTTACGGAATAACCTACACGGGAGACGATAACGTTGAGTATTATGCGAGCTGGGTACGGTTCGCGTCAAACGTTGGGTTAGCGTCGTGGTCGGTGGCCGCATTCTGAACGCCAAGACCGCCCGTTCACAGATTATGGGAGGCAGCATCTTCGGCATTGGCGCGTCGCTGATGGAGGAAACCGTCCGCGACCCCAATCTGGCCCGGTACACCAACGCCACGCTGGCCGACTACCACATTCCCGTCAACGCTGACATTCCCGACATGGTGGTTGAATTCGTTGAGGAGCAGGACCCGTACATCAACGCGATGGGCGTGAGGGGAATCGGCGAAATCGGCATCGTGGGCGTCTCGGAGGCCATTGCCAACGCCGTCTACCACGCCACCGGCAAACGGTTCGTTCCCTGCCCATCACCTCGAACAAAGTGCTCGAAGCCATGCGGGAACCCGCCTAATTGGGTGTTCTACTCCGTATTCAACTAAAAGCGGGTTGGTTTAACAGGTTCGCCACGGATGGCAACCGTTAAACCAATCCGCTTTAGGTACTTCTCATTGAAACGTACAACTGTGGCCGACGGTCGGCCGTTGCCGTCATTCGCCAAAAACGTATGTAAGCCCGTTTCTGTAAACGAGTGTTATTTGGAAATCACACAACGTGAGCTTATGAGACGGAATAATGGCTGAGAGTCTGTTTAATTGAACGACTGCCGGAAGGCCAACGGCGACAGGTTGGTTTTAGCCTTAAATAATTTGCTGAACGACTGCGAATGCTCAAATCCCAAGGTATAGGCAATCTCGCTCACTGACAAACCGGTCGTGGATAGTTTTTCCTTTGCTTTTTCAATTAGCTTATCGTGGATGTGCTGCTGGGCATTTTGTCCAGTTAGAGAACGCAGCATATCGCTCAAATAACTTGGAGAAACGTTTAAGTTTTCGGCCAGCAAGTGAACCGTCGGAATGCCCTGCACTACGGATTCCTCGTTGTTAAAGTAGTTGTCCAGAATTTCCTCCAGTTTTTGCAGCAAGTTAGTATTAACGGCTT
>CAXUEB010000233.1:0-2468 GCA_964249775.1 uncultured Spirosoma sp. | reverse complement strand
AATCATTTTAAATACCGCAATGATCGTTGCTCTTTCATCTTCCGAAAGATGCAACGTTTCATTGGTTGAATAGGAGAAGAAGCCGTACTGCCTGATGTTTTTAGCCAGGGGATACCCCAAAAAGAAATCCGGGTGGATGAGCAGTGTATACTCAGAACACACACTGGCCTCATTGTCATTGCTGCCGATAACCTGGCCTGGAGAAGCGAATAACAAACCACCCTCATCAAAATCATAATAACTCTGGCCGTATCTTAATTTGCCGCCCAGTTTGGGTTTATACGATATCTTATAAAAGCTCAGCACATGGTGGTGGGGCAGCCCGACCAGTTTAACATCCGGGTTGGAGCCGTTGAGTAGACTAATCAGCGGATGCTGCGGCTTAGGTAAACCCAAAGCCCGGTGCGCATCGCTGAGCGATTCAATTTTATACGGGCTGTTTTCTTCTTTTTTCATAGCTCAGTACATGAAAATGATAACCGATACCCGGTTGACTATCGGTTATCATTGATGCTTGTGGAAAAATTCACCTGTTTTCCGCGTTTCTTATTTAGACTAACCCTGCGCTGCGTTGGAAACGTCTTCCCAAGCTTCCCAGGTCGCCAACCGCTCCGTATAGGCGGCACGGACCGACGGCAAATTATGGCTGCCGAGAAAGAACCGTAGCGGGGGATTCTGGGCATCAACTAAGGTAAAAAGCGCTTCAGGCGTTGCCGCCGGATCACCTCTTTCCAATGTTCTTAAACTCTCGCCAAATTGTGTTTTAAAATTAGCGTAGATGTCGAGGCCTTGCGCGAACTTCAACGATTCGGGGCTTCCGAACTCGGTAGCGTAGGCACCCGGTTCAATAATGGTTACGTTGATACCAAATGGTTTAACCTCTGTGGCTAAGCTTTCATGGATCGCTTCAAATGCCCATTTTGACGAACAGTAGTAGCCAATCACTGGTAACGTCACGTGACCAAGGTTGCTCGATGTGCCGAGGATGTGACCGCCACCCTGCTTGCGTAGCAGCGGCAAGGCCGCCTGAATCACAGAAACCGGGCCAATGACGTTCGTTTCGTAAAGGGCACGAATATCATCCGCGCTGGCTTCCTCAATGGTGCCAATCAGTGAATAACCGGCATTATTAAGCACAATATCAAGTCGGCCGAAATAAGCGTGAGCTTGCTCTAAAGCCGTTTTTACCTGCTCGGGCCGTGTCACGTCAAGTTCCAGGGTTAGCACGTTTTCGCCGTATTTTTCTTTTAGGTCGGCAACGCTTTCCAATTTACGGGCCGTAGCCGCCACTTTGTCGCCACGCTTCAGGGCGGCATCGGCCCAAACGCGTCCAAAACCACGGGAAGCGCCCGTTATAAACCAGATTTTAGGAGACCTTGTCGAAGTTGACGCTGTTTGAAGGCTTGCATTTTTGTTTTGATGTATCATGGCTTTATCGATTAAATGACACATCAAAGGTCAGGTTCTCTGATACGTTAGCTGTAGTCTAATTAAGGAGATTTGTAGTCAAAATGAGAAATAGATCGCCAAGTTAGGGGCGTAGGTTATTGCAGCAAAGCATGTTATAAAGCCTTTTTCGCGTAGAACGCTCATTTTGTGAGATACTTACCGAGTTAGCTATTCGTGCTCACGGCACCGATGTATTGCAAAGTCGATTCAACAGCGTACCGATGGAAGTTTACCGGTTGCTGTTGGACGTTCAAATCACGTTTATCTTTTTCAACCACTTCTCCACGTCCATTCCAACTTCCTTTGCCTTTTCGTCTTTAATAACTAAATACTGACCATCTCGTTCTACTCCGCCTTTCGTCGTGAAGCCCTCCAGTACGTTGCTATTGGGACACAGTGCCTTTACGGTCTCGAAACTGCTCCCAACGCCATAGCCTGCATTGCTATTAAACGGAATGACGGTTTTACCGCTTAGGTCGTACTGACGCAAAAAGCTTTTGATGGGCGGGGGCAGTTGCATACCCCACGTAGGAAAGCCCACGAACACGACATCATACGTTTGAACGCTGTCTATTTTTGTTTTTAACGGGGGCAAGAAACCGGTTTCATTTTCGCGGGTTACCTGCTGCACCGTCGCCTGGTAATTGGTGGGGTAGGGATTTTTTAATTCAAGGGCTATTAAAGTTCCTCCTACATTGCGCTGAATGATTTCCGCGATTGCTTTCGTGTTGTTGGTTCGCGATAAATACACAATCAGTACCTTGTCGGGCAACGCTTTTCCGGGGAATACGGTGGCAGCATTGGTAACCTGAACGCTCTCTGTTTGCGAAGAACAAGAACCAATCAACAGAAGAAAGGCCAACAAGCCGTGCATGATCAGGGTGGTCGTTTTCATTTCATTAACTCACCGTCGTGAATGAAGCCGGGTACGTTTAATGCTTCAAGGGTGCTTCCACATTAGAAAACTTAAGCCCCAACTGCGGCAGCCCCACGCCTTTAATCGAGATACCCGCTAACTA
>CAXUEB010000232.1:2397-8769 GCA_964249775.1 uncultured Spirosoma sp. | reverse complement strand
TTCGGGTTGCAGCACGTTTTCGCCCCGCATCAGCGAGCGGACGTACGTGTTCAGGCTGGCCATCGTGCCGTAGCCGTTGCCTTCGCCCACGTGCGCACTCATGTTGACGTTACCGTAGCGCGTCGGCGGGGCTGCCGGTTGCCGGATCAGGCTCGCTACGCTGGGCAGGGGCAGCGCGGTGTCGTTGGCTAAGTAGGGAAACCGAACCGGCAGCGGTACCCGCGTACCCGGCCCGGTGATAAAGTCGTAGAGGTAATCGGCGTAGGTTTTGGCCGTGCCGCTTCGGGCCGAATACACCCGTTCAATAATTCGGCTCAGGATGGCGTAACCCGTATTGCTGTAGTGGAAGCCGGTGCCCGGCGCGAAAAACGAAAGCTGGTAGTCAATCAGTGGCTTAACCAGTTCTTCGGTTGTAAACCGGTGCGAGGAATCGCGCGACTGCACGTAGTTGACGTACGTTTCCCCGTTCAGGCCGGGCACCGGATCGTTATCCACGTCGTAGACCCCGGCGCTGTGTTGCAGCAATTGCTCGATGGTAATCTGGTCTTTGTTCGGGATGTTCCAGTCCGGCGTATCGGGTACGTAAGGCACGTTGGTGCCGGGAATCAGGCTCGTGATGGGTGCTTTGTAATCAAGCCAGCCGGCCTCCTGCATGTTCAGGATGGCCGTGGCCGTGAAGTTTTTGGTGTTGCTGGCGAATCGGAAAAACGTGGCCTCTGTCACGGGCAGAACGTTCGGCGCGGTCGAGCAGGCGACCAGCCGTAACGTGGGCGTCTGGATCAACACGCTCAGCGACGGCACCGGAAAATCGAGCGAATCGCTCAACCCCCGCCGAACGCTGTCGACGGCGGCCTGCACCCGTTGCTGCGCGGTGGGATTTAGGCTGCCGATTACCGGTCCGTCTAAGTGATCCGTACAGGCCCCGGTTAGCAGCCACGTAAAGCCCAGCAAGCCGAACGAAATTGAACCAAAAACGGACCGCCCGGACGTAAAATTCCGATTGGTTTTGTTCTGCCTACTGCGAATGACTTTAGCGGGCGTAGTGATTGACCGGCGGCAACGGACCGCAATGTCGAAGATTCTCATTGGGAGAGGAAAAGAAGTCGATAAATCAAACCAACGTAAACCCTTGCTTACTGGCAACTTTCGGGCGTGGACAAACCCGTAGACAAAAGTTTAGTTGCTTACGACTCATCAGCTTGGGCGACTGGGCCTCTTGTTTAAGCATGGCAAGTCGCCGGAACGGGCCGCACCGATTCGTCCAAAACCGAATGTAGCGACCGCGTGAGTGCCGTAACGAACCGGTTCCTGACGGCCGGCGGCAACTGACGCAGGGATAAATACGGGTTTAGGTCCTCCAGTTCCATCAGCAGTAAGCGGCCGTCTTGCGTCCGGCAGGCGTCGATTCGTTGAATGCCCCAAGCGAGGTTATTCCAGTCGATGAACTGGTAGGCGAACGCCAGGTCGGTCTCGCTGGGCTGGTAGTCGATCAAGTGCCACCGGCGCTGCTTATCGGGCGCGTACAGCGCGTACTGAAATACGTTGTCGATGAAATAAAACGATACTTCGTGCTGAAAGTCAATGTAGGGTTGAACCAACGTATCGGCCGGTAAGGGCGCAGCTACTAACTCCGCCTTGGAGACAACCCGGAAGCCAATCGAATCGGCCCCATTCGTAGGCTTCAGGACAAACCGATCCGCGCCGGGCAGTTGATCGAGCGCATCGAGCCGGTCGGTCGTTGGAATTACCGGCGCGTTGCGCTTGGTCAGGGCAAGCAGGTAGTCCTTCCCCCGCATGTCGCCCTTGCCGTTGGGCGCGTTATACGTGTTCAACTGCTTGGCAAATACCCGCTTGCGCCAGGCGTCGTACTGCCGCTGGTACTGCATCACGACCCCGCCGTTGCGGACCAAAATCAGGTCGGCGTCGTCTTCGTAAGGTTCGGTATCCGCCGGATGACAAATGCTGAGGGCGAATGAGGTTCTAAGCTGCGAGGTTAGGAAAACGTCTTCTAAATGATACTGACCGATCTGCTTACACTCGTAATAGAAATTGGACACAAACA
Organism: uncultured Spirosoma sp.; assembly: GCA_964249775.1. GTDB lineage: Bacteria > Bacteroidota > Bacteroidia > Cytophagales > Spirosomataceae > Spirosoma. The sequence continues at coordinate 6,707 of CAXUEB010000232.1, read as the reverse complement.
ACAGTTTTTTCATGGCTCTGTGAAAGGGTTGTATTGAAAGATTACCGGCTCCATTCTGTAAAGCGACCCGCCCCACAGCGACGGTATCGGGCCGCTTTGTGTGCTTACTGACCGCTACGCCGACTCCGGCCTCACTCGGCTTTCACCACTTTCAGGCTCCGGCTTTGGGTAGGCGTACTCACTTGCAGCAGCAAGACACCCGCCGGCCGCTGACCGATGCGTAACGTTTGCCGCTCAAGGGCACCGGCCCGGTCGACGAAGCGTTCACTCACGGTCCGACCCAGGACGTCGGTCAGCGTTAAGCGCAGCGGCTGTCCCCCGGCCCCGCGAACCTCGACGCTTACGTTGGAACCCGTCACGGGGTTACCCAGCACGACTACGTCTAAGTCCGTTTCGCCGGGTTCAGCTCCCAGGCGAGCGCCCGGCTCTTGACCCCACACCCGCTCCTGGCCCACGTAGATTACCACCCGACCGTTTTGGGCTAAGCCCGGATTGGTCACGTAGGAGTGGTCGTTGCTCTGGTTGAACTGGCTCCAGTCGGCCTTGGCAATGCGGTACTGGATGTTGCCCGTGCTGCTGCCCGGATTTAGGTTACCCAGCGATCCATCGAAGCTCAACTCCAGATACGCATCGGCCTGGTTCAACGCCGGATTGAGTCGCCCGAACTGCCCTTTAACCTTGCTATTGCCCAGCACGGCGTAGTCCAAGTAGAAGTTGAGCGGCTGGCTACCCTCGGCCGTAAAATAATAGCGCACTTTTAGCTCGCCGTAGCTGACCGGTACGTTGCCCTCATTACGGATTTGTAGAAACGTACTGATAGAGTTGGTGCCGGCCCCACTTTTGTTTTCGGTGTACGCCTTTACGTTCCGCTGAGAAACCACTTGGGCTGGTTCCGTGCCCCAGACCAGTTCGCCGTTCAGGTACGCCGTGATGCGCGGGTTAGCCGTGAAGTTGGCATTGTTGGCCCAGGAGTGATCGTCGGCTTCGTTAAAGGCCGTCCAGTCGGCTTTGGCCAGGCCGCTCTGGATGGGACCCGAGTTGGTTCCCGCCCCCAGGCTGCCCGCCGAAGTCTCGAAGCTGTACTCGACGTAACCAAACGCCCCCTGCCGGGGCTGTTCCAGCGGCACGTACTTCAGTTTGACCTTGTTGGTGCCTAACTGCGCGTAGTAGACCGATAGGTTGGTCAGGGGCGCGAACTGCTCGACGGTCAGCCAGTAGCGCAGCGTCAGTTGTCCGTAGGCAACCGGGCTGGTGCCGGTGTTCTCGACCTGGAGGTTGGGCTTGATGGCGTTGTTGGTCGGGTTGCGGTCGGCGTCCTGGTAGAGCACCCGCAGAGTGGCGGTGGTGGGCGGGGCGGTGACGGTCACGCTGACGGTGGTCGCTGCCGTCGCCGAGCGCGTGTCCGTGACGACCACCGTAAAGGTTTGCACCCCGGCCGCCAGGCCCGAGACGCGGGCCGCGTTACCGCTGAACGTAAGGGTGCCGGGTCCGCTGAAGCCGTAGCTATATGGTGCAGTGCCGCCCGAGGCCGTGGCCGACAGCGTTGTCGTGCCCGTCGTCACCGGCGTCGGGGGGCTGGCCGACAGGCTGACCTGCAAGGGTGAACTGCCCAAGCGAGGACTGACGTCGATGACGAAGCTGGTGCTGGCCGACAAGCCGCCGGGGTCGGTGGCCGTCACCGTCACGCTAACCACACCAAAGGTGGTGGTCGTGCCCGAAATGACGCGCGTAGCTGGGTTAAAGCTTAGGCCGTTGGCCGGGTTGAGGGTGGCCGCGTAGGTCAGGCCGTTGGGCGTCTGGGCGTCCGTAAAGGCGTTGACAGTGTAGGTGAACGGCTCGCCGACGAGCGTCGACTGGTCGTCGTTGGTGCTGGCGACCGGCGCGGTGTTAATTGGCGCACAACGACCCGCACCGCTGGCGCAGAAGGCGGCCCAGTTGCCCCCACCGGGCAGGCCCGCGTTGCTGCTGATATTGACGATCCGCCCGCAGAGGCTGCTCAGGCTGGCCGGGATACAGCCGCTGAGCTGGTTGATGGCCAGGTCTAACCGTTGTATCTTAGTCAGTAAGCCCAGCCCTTCGGGCAGCGGGCCGGTCAACCGGCTTTCGTTGAGGTAGAAAAACTGCAAGTTGGTCAGCTTGCCAACGTCGGTAGGGATAGGTCCCCCCAGTTGGGTGCGGCTGAGGTTGAGCGTTTGCAGGCCCGTCAGGTTGGTAATACCGGCTGGGATGCCGCCGGTCAGCCCGTTATTGGCCCCCAGCTCCAGGGTTTGCACTTGGGATAGGGCCGACAAACTGGCCGGCAGGCTGCCCACTAAGTTGTTGCTCACTAAGCTCAGGCCGATGACCCGTCCCGCTCCGTCGCAGCGCACGCCGTACCAGCCGCAGGGGGAGCAGCCGGTGAGCCAACCGGTTTTGTTGGTCCAGCCCGCGCCCGCCGTCGCGTTGTAGAGGTCCACTAAGGGCTGGTAGTCCGGGCTCGGCGGCTCCACCGTCAGGGTGAAGGGTTCAGCCTGGAGGCCCCCGCAGGATCCATTGACAACCACCTGGTAGGTGCCCGCGTCGGCGGGGTTAACGTTAGCGATGGTTAGGGTGGCCGTCGTTACGTTGGTCAGCAGGGTGCCGTTCTTGTACCACTGGTAGGGAATGGTGGGGTTGAGCGCACCGTCGACGGCTACAAACGTCTGGAACGTTCCTCCCTGGCAAACCGTGGCCGAAACCGGTGCCCGCACAAAGCTGCCCGCCGAGCTGCCCGCCCTCGTGGCGCAGAAGGCTCTGAAGTCACCCCCGCCCGGCAGGCCGGGGTTACCCGACAGGTCGACCGTACGCCCGCACAAGGCCGTCAGGCTGCTGGGGATACAACCAGTCAACTGGTTGGCGTAGAGCACCAGCGCTTGCAGCTTCGGCATTGCCCCCAGTGTCGCCGGTAGGCGATCCACTAAGCGGCTTTCGTTGAGGAACAGGTACTGCAGGTTAGTCAGCCGGTTGATGGTGCTCGGAATGGAGCCGCCCAGTTGGGTGCGGCTCAGGTTGAGTGTTTGCAGGGCCGTCAGGCTGGTGATGGGGGTGGGGATGCCGCCCGTCAGCCCGTTGTTGGCCCCCAGCTCTAAGGTTTGCAAAGCGCTCAGGCCCGACAGGCTGGTCGGCAGGCGACCCACCAAGTTGTTGTTGAGCAAACTCAGGCCGATGACCCGTCCCGCTCCGTCGCAGCGCACGCCGTACCAGCCGCAGGGGGAGCAGCCGGTGAGCCAACCGGTTTTGTTGGTCCAGCCCGCGCCACCCGTCGCGTTGTAGAGGTCCACCAAGGGTTGGATGTCCACGCTAAGCGGCTCCACCGTTAGGGTGAAGGGGGAGGTGGTTACGCTGCCGTTGGCGTTGGTAGCTACCAGCGAGTAGGGGCCGGAGTCACCGACCTGCACGTTCGACAGGGTTAAGGTCGAACTGGTCTGACCCGTCAGCAGCGTGGTACCTTTTTGCCACTGGTAGGTGGCCGCCCCCGCCACCACCGCCGAAGCTACGACGGTCGCGCCCGGGCAAACGGTCGACCCGGCAGCGGGCTGGGTCAGGATTGTGGGCAAACGAGTGCACGCCCCGCTCAGCGTAGGAACAAACTGCGCTCCACCTATACCGTTTATCCACCCCGTGCACTGAGGTCCCGCCGGCAACCCTGCCCCCGACTGATAAGCGACGACATTAGCTGCGTCGCGATCAACGAGGGTAACCAGTTCCCAGCGCGTTCCCGACCACTGAATGGAAAAAATGAGACCCTCAAGGGGTGAGTTCGACGGAGTAAACGACCAACGGGGGGCGTCGTTCACGGGCTCATCGGCCGTATACGTTCCGTTGGGATTGACTGGCTGCTCCGGTAATCCATTTACTACGATTGTGGTACCCGCGTTCGGGAGCGGAACCGGCGTACAACCACCAATCAGTACCGGGGGTAGCACTGGAGCGTTGTAAAATGCACCTCCCTGCCAACTGGTGCAGGGCACCCCCGCCACGCTTCCCCGGGTATTGAATGCTAAAACATCCTCCCCTAAAGACCCGAGTTTAAGCTCCCAACGGGTACCTGACCATTGAAGGAAATACTCAAGCGTACCGGTATTACCGTTGACATTCACTTGAGCCGTCCTCGCCCAGCGAGGTGCTCCATTCTGGTTGTTCGTAGGTCTATAAAAGCCATTCGCTGAGGTAACAATAGCTGAAAGATTAAACCCAACACCAAAAAGTTCGGGAGCCGCAAGCCCACTTACCCTAAGCCCCCCTGCAATGGCACGACATCCCCCAGTCAAAATTGGAGTACGGCCTATGGG
>CAXUEB010000232.1:0-2387 GCA_964249775.1 uncultured Spirosoma sp. | reverse complement strand
GATACTGGTGGGCGTGGTCTGGGCCTGGGCTACGGCGAGGGCGCTCACCCACAGGGCCACCCCCACAAACGCACAACGGCACAGCCGGGCCAAAGCCCAAATAGCCTCCGGTCGGCGCGTTACCAACCGGTTCGGTTGAGGTAAAGAAAAGATCATTGGAGTACGTAGATTGAGTTAGTGAATTGCCCGCCGGAAGCCGTTTCCAGCGAGTTGAGCGGGGGCAAAGGTGCGGTCGGGCGGAGGCCAAAGTCTACCAGGATTGGCCCAGTTTGGCCAGAATCAAACCAAACCCCACCGCCGGGCGTGGACAAATGCGTGGACAAACCACCAACCGCCGTAAAATCAGGCGTTTTTTTACGTCCGCTCCGGCCGACTCGTTAGCCATCCCAACCGGGGGGCGTAGCCGGCAGCCGCCCCGTTTTTTACGTTGCTCCGACTGGGTTGCGGCCATCGACTCAGGCCCGATGCCAACGGAAACAAAAAGCGGGGCCAGCGCCGAAGTCCATACAATTAAATCCGTTTGGCAAGGGTGAGACGAACTTGCTAAAATGGCCCTTGTTTCATACCTTCGATTTAGGCTTCGACGCCCTATGTTTCCGACCGTTCGTCTGCGTTCTGTATTGCTCGGCTGGCTGCTTGGCCAGTTGCTGGTCTCTTCGGTCCGGGCGCAGCAAATCATGCCCCGGCTGCTGCGGCAGATCACCGAAAAGCCGGGTCTGAACCTGAAAGTGGCGCACATGAGTCAGGACGGGCAGGGCCGGTTGTGGATGGCTTCCGACGATGGCGTTGTCCGCTTCGACGGCCGGCAGTTCCGGGTGTACCATGACCCCAAGGTGGGGAAAAGCGATTATTATTACCTCGTCTTCACCACGCCCGACGGCCGGGTATGGCCCAAAATGGGTCGCGGACTTACCTTGTCGTACGTCGATCCGGGTCAACAACGCATTATTCGCTTGCCCGACAGTACCCGGCTCGTGCGCGACTATTTAGCCAAGTTTGGCTGCCATTACATCGTTCCCGACGGGCAAGGCAATCTCTGGATCGGACTTAAGCAGCGGGGACTCCTGCGCTTCAACCCCCAAACGCTGGCCGTCGACCACCTCGTTGACCAACCTTTAGACGTGCGGGGCATCACGCAGGACCGCCGGGGGATCATCTATTTCACCACCATCGAGCAGGGCCTGTTTGCCTACGCGCCCCGGACGGGCACCCTGACCAACTACCAACACGACCAGCGGGATACGACTTCGTTGGGCAGCAATGCCACCTACGGGGTGACGGCCCGCCCCGACGGCACCATCCTGATCGGCTTAGTCAATGAGGTCGATATCCTGACGCCCGCTACGGGCAAGGTCGAGCGAATCCGGTTGAACGCGGTGCACTCGACCAACCCGATGCTGGGAGACTATGTCTACGATTTCCACCAGGATGCACGGGGAAACGCCTACTTCACGACGGGTATTGCCACGTTTCGCTACACCCGCCGGGGCGTGTTGCAGCGCATGGTGTTTGGCTCCCCCACCGACTACATCGACGGCCTGTACGTGAGTCCGGCCAACCGGTTGTGGATCAGTGCCGCCCATACCTTGTCTGAATACGATCTGAATCAGGTGCGGGCGGTGCCTTCCTTAATTTTTCTGAGCGTTTTGGTCAATGGTACGCCACTGGCCGGCAATACGACCACCCGACGGTTTACGTACGACACCGTAGGCCACCCCACGCTGACCGTCCAGGAGAACGATCTGGTCACCCTGCGCTTCGCGCTTTCGGTGCGCAGCCGGTCGTTAACGATCCGGCATAAATTGCAGGAACGCGACCCGGAGTGGGTGGTTCACGAAAATACAGACGGAGTAGCCAGCTATCAGCTCCCCGGTGGCACCTACACGTTGGCGGTGAATCGGGGTCACCCAACGGAGGGGTGGGGTCCGACGGTGTCTACCCTGACGGTTGTCGTGCAACCCCCGTTCTGGAAAACCGGCTGGTTCTGGACCTTACTGCTGATTGTCGCGGGTGTTGTTGGCATTAGTTTGTTCCGTAGCTGGATCCGACGCCAACACCTCCGGCAGGAACTGGCGCGCCGGGCATTTGAAGCGGCTACGTTGCGGGAAGTGGACCACGTAAAAAGCGGATTTTTTACCAACATCACCCACGAATTGCGGACGCCCCTCACCATTATCTTAAACGCCACCGAGCAATTGGCCGCCACGATCCCCACCCCGCACCAGCAGCAACACGTCGAGGCCATCGAGCGGCAGGCCCAGCAGTTGCAGCGGCTCATCAACCAAACGCTCGATATGGCCCGCTTGGACGCGGGCAAACTGGAGCCGTACACGTACTTGGGCGATCCGGTCGCGTTTGTCGGGCAGGTAATCGACCAGTTTCGGGAC
>CAXUEB010000231.1:7989-8824 GCA_964249775.1 uncultured Spirosoma sp. | reverse complement strand
CTGGCACTACATGAAAATCACCCCCGACCTAAGCGTTACCTTCAATCCTGAGCAGGCGACCCTTGACCTTAACGGCCCGGGCCAAATCCACAAGATTCTCGGCGAATGATGTAATTCGGATTGAAGAGCACGTAAAGAAGACCACTAACTCTAAGGATCTATTTGGTAGTTACGGCTACTACCTGTTTTTTACGTCCGACAACAACGTCACGCAGCTAAACAATCTCTTTCTGAGCCACCTTGGTCACTTCGAATTTATGGAACGCCATTTTGCGAATGTTCCAAAAGTCGTTATCAAGCACCGCTTGCCGTGGCCTACCGACGCGCACTAAGTTTAAATTTGTCGAACTTTGCGGTTTACTTACAACGTTACGTAGGACTGATACGCTAACTCATTGTTGTTTTGAAAACCAAAGGCATACGTACCAATAAAATTAATATCGTTACGCTCGGCTGCTCGAAGAATCTGGTTGATTCGGAAGTGCTGTTTACGCAGCTCAGGGGCAACGGCATGAACGTAACGCACGAATCGAAGAAGGACGACGCCAATATCGTCGTCATCAACACCTGCGGCTTTATCGACAATGCAAAAGAAGAGTCCGTTAATACGATTCTGCGCTACGTTGACGCCAAGGAAGCGGGCGTCGTCGATAAAGTGTACGTAACGGGCTGTCTGTCGCACCGTTATAAAGACGAACTGGCGGTTGAAATTCCGACGGTAGATGCGTGGTTCGGCACCAACGAGATGCCGCGCCTGCTGAAAACACTCCGCGCTGACTACAAGCACGAACTCGTCGGCGAACGCCTGCTGACGACACCCGCCCACTTTGCTTAC
>CAXUEB010000231.1:0-7979 GCA_964249775.1 uncultured Spirosoma sp. | reverse complement strand
ACCTTAAGATCGCCGAGGGCTGCGATCGGCCCTGCTCGTTCTGCGCCATTCCGCTGATGCGCGGCAACCACGTTTCGCGGCCGATGGACGAGTTGGTGACCGAAGCCCGGTCACTCGCCCGACGCGGCACCAAAGAACTGATTCTAATTGCGCAGGACCTAACGTATTACGGGCTGGACCTGTACAAAAAGCGCAATCTTGCCGACCTCATCAATCAACTCGCCGACGTAGACGGTATCGATTGGATTCGGTTGCAGTACGCCTATCCCGCCGGTTTCCCGCTGGAGGTGCTTGATGTTATGCGCGACCGGCCGAATGTTTGCAAGTACTTGGACATGCCCCTGCAAACCGGCTCGACCGAGTTACTCAAACTCATGCGCCGGGGTATCACGCGCGAGAAAACCGAAGCGCTCGTCCAAACCATCCGCGAACGGGTGCCCGGCATCACGCTCCGCACAACGCTGATTGTGGGCCATCCCGGCGAAACTGAACTAATGAACTTACAGCAAGGCATTTCGGCGGAACTGAATCAGCGAAAAGTAGGGCAAACGTATAAAGTTTTGTTTGATCGGAAAGAAGGTGGCTACTTCATCGGCCGCACCGAAGCCGACTCCCCCGAAGTCGACAACGAAGTACTGGTGCGGGCCGACGTAGTAACGGCTGGCGGTCAGCGGCCCGTCCGGCTGGGCGACTTTGCCCACGTGCGAATCAACCGCGCGGAAGAGTTTGATCTGTACGGAGAGGTTGTGTAAAACCACCCGGCCGACGCGGCTCGGCCCGAACCTTGCGGGTTTCCAGGTTGTTGCGTCCGTAAATCCTACCTTGCATGAACTGTCAGTACCTACCGCTTGCCAAAACCGGTCAGTTTTCCCCGCTTTTTCTGGATTACCTCAACCAAAACGATACTCTTCGCCCCTTCTACAACCACTTTCCCAGTTTACCGGCGTTTGAGCCGCAGATGCGCGAAAAAGCGTTTGACGCGTCCAAGCGGCAGGTGTTGGTGAACGCCCTCGAACGTCAGTACCGAGGCATTCAGGGGTCACCTGACTTTTCGGTACTGCTTCGACCCAATACATTTACCGTGACGACGGGTCACCAGTTGAATATTTTTACGGGGCCGTTGTACATCGTTTACAAGCTCATCACGACGATTAATTTAGCCCAACGGCTAAAAGAAGCGTATCCCGACTACCAGTTTGTGCCCGTGTACTGGATGGCGACGGAAGATCACGATTTTACCGAGATCAACCACTTTTCGCTGTTTGGTAAACCGTATGCGTGGCAGACCGAGCAGCGCGGGGCCGTGGGTCGGATGAATCCGCAGGAGCTACAAACCCTGTTCCGGCAGATTCCCGAAAAACTAACCTTGTTTGAGGATGCTTATCTCAAGCACACTACCTTAGCCGACGCCGTCCGACATTACGTTCATGAACTATTCGGAGCCGACGGTTTGATTTGTTTGGATGCGGACGATGCTGAACTTAAGCGCGTGTTTCTTCCGGTCATGCGCGACGATCTGCTCCACCAGACAGCGGGTGAACTGGTGCAGCAGCGAACGGCGCAGTTAGAAGCGTTGGGCTACAAAGCCGTCATCACGCCCCGCAACATTAACCTGTTTTACTTAGCCGACGGCCTTCGGGAACGCATTGAACGCTCAGACGACAGCTCCGGTGGAAACGGCCCGTACAAGGTCGTACACACGAAGCTCCAGTTTTCGGAAGGCGAGCTACTGACGCTGTTAGACGAGCATCCCGAACGGTTTAGTCCGAACGTCGTGCTGCGGCCTTTGTACCAGGAAACCATCTTACCGAATCTGGCGTACATCGGCGGGCCATCCGAGGTGCCCTACTGGTTGCAACTGAAAGGTGTGTTCGATCAGTACCGAACCCCGTTTCCCCTGTTGATGCCGCGCAATTTCGCCATGTACGTACCCTTGGTTAGCGCCAAGCGGATCAACAAGTTGGGCTTAACGCCCGAAGACCTTTTCCAGGATACCACGGCGCTCAAACGGCGGTTTGTCGAGCACCACACCCGGCATGTATTGACGTTTAACAGCGAAAACAAGGCGATCAACAAAGCGCTGGATAACATCTTGCACAAAGCGCAGATGGTTGACCCAACGCTGGAAAAAGCCGTGCTGGCCGAAACCCAACGGTTTGCGAACGCCGTAGTCCGGCTCGAAAAAAAGATGCGACGCGCCGAGGAACACAATCAGGAAACCGGCATTCGGCAACTGCTGGCCGTTAAAGAGGAACTGTTTCCCAAGGATGGATTGCAGGAACGCACCGAAAATTTTCTGACGTTTTACCTAAACGACCGCACTTTCCTGCGCAAAATGCAGTCGGCCTTCGACCCGTTCGACTACCGGATGCAGCTTTGTTTGGAGTCATGACCCGATCTGGCGCGACCCGATCTGGCGCGACGCAACCCGGCGAGGCTAAAGCCGACCTACGAGCGCGGTTTCTGGCCGAGCGACGGGCGTTATCGGCGGAGCAGGTTGAGCAGCGGAGTCGGGCAATTGCTAAGCGTTTTTCTGCATCGTTCGTGCTTTCGCCAACGACTTACCTTCACGTGTTTTTGCCCATTCTGCGCCACAACGAAGTCAATACGTGGCCCATTGTCCACCAACTTTGGCGCGAGCACCCCACCGTAACCGTTGGGGCACCGGTTGCCGACACGCAAACCAATCGACTCGCGCACTATCGGCTCACGTCTACTACAGCTTTGGTCGAAAACCGCTGGGGCATTGTGGAGCCGTCAATTACCTCGGACGAACTACCACCAACCGCCTTTGACATTGTATTGATTCCGCTACTGGCCTTCGACCAGCGGGGCCACCGCGTAGGTTACGGACGGGGCTATTACGACCGCTTCCTGGCCGAGTGCCGCCCCGACTGCCAGAAGATTGGTTTGTCTTTGTTTGAGCCGGTTAGGCAAATTTCAGGCGTAGAGCCAACGGATGTGCGGCTTGACGCCGGCGTGACCCCAACTCAAACGGATTGTTTCTGACCGTGTAATAAGAAGACTACCATCACATACTTACTTTTAGCGTAAGGTGTTTACTTGATTACTTATCTAACGTCTTTTTACTCGTATGAAAACAGGTATGATTGCGCTCGGCCTGCTTCTGTTAAGCAGCGTCGTGACGTTTGCCCAGATTCGGGTCGGTGTAACTGGGGGTGTTCAGTTAGCCGCCCAGCGTTTCATGGGCAGTGGCACTATCATCAACAGCGAAAACCGAATAGGCTTTCAGGCGGGTCTTCTGCTCGACGCACCCATTGTGGGCAACTTATCCGTTCGTCCCCAGTTCTTATACTCCATGAAGGGCGCTAAGTACAACAATTTCGCAGGTTTCGGTGATGAAGTAACGATAGCCGTTAACTACCTTGAAGTACCCATTCAACTAACCTATGGTCTTAAAGCCGGGCCTGGAAGCGTTATCTTGGGCGTCGGTCCGTACGTAGCATACGCCCTGAATGGTAAGGTGAAGACCAGGGCGCAGGGCCAATCGTACAGTGCACCGATTGAGTTTGGAGAGAATCAACAGGAACGGCTTGATTTTGGACTACGATTATCAGCCAGCTATGAACTTACATCAGGACTTCAGGTTACTGGCTATTACGCACCGGGGTTACGGAACCTGTCGAATGAACCAAACACGACAGCTCGAGACTCAGCTTATGGGCTTTCGATGGGCTATTTGTTCGGCAGTCGATAATTCGATTTTTAAGTTCTGTTGATTCGCCCCATCCGGTTGCCGAGGTGGGGTTATTTTTTGTAATGTCCGCGTAGATCAAACTTGATTTTATAAGATTAACCGTTCCGCCCGCCGATGTTTTGCGTTACTTTTGCGGCTAAACCGTTAGTACTGCGGGCGTTCGCCCGCGCGTGTTCACTGATAAAAGCGGGGCTTACCCGCGTTGTTTGTATGAAAATTGCAATTGTCGGCGCGACCGGTCTGGTCGGTGGCGAAATCCTGAAGGTGTTGGAAGAGCGTAACTTCCCCGTGTCCGAACTCATACCCGTTGCTTCCGAGCGGTCGGTCGGTAAACAGGTGGACTTTAAGGGGAAACCCTACACGGTCGTTAGCTTCGAGGATGCCATTGCCGCTAAACCCGCCGTTGCAATTTTTTCGGCCGGCGGCAGCACGTCGCTCGCCCTCGCACCCAAGTTTGCCGAAGCCGGGATCACGGTCATCGACAACTCGTCGGCCTGGCGCATGGACCCAACCAAAAAACTTGTAGTACCCGAAATCAACGCCGACACGCTTACGGCCGCCGACAAAATCATTGCGAATCCCAACTGCTCAACCATTCAGATGGTCGTCGCGTTGAAACCCTTGCACGACCGCTACCGGGCTAAACGCATTGTGGTGTCAACGTACCAGTCCGTAACGGGCACCGGTAAAGCCGCCGTTGACCAGCTTTTTGCCGAACGCGAAGGTCGTAGTGATGTTCAAAAAATATACCCGCACCCTATCGACTTGAACGTTTTGCCCCATATCGACGTGTTTCTCGACAACGGCTACACGAAGGAAGAAATGAAAATGGTCAACGAGACCAAGAAGATTATGGGTGATGATTCGATCCGGGTAACGGCCACGACGGTGCGCATTCCAACCATTGGCGGGCACTCAGAAGCCGTAAACGTGGAGTTTGAAACCGAGTTTGACTTGGCCGACGTCGTCGATCTGCTCAGCAAAGCCGAAGGCGTCATTGTGCAGGACAACCCAACGAAGTTTGAGTACCCGATGCCTTTGACGGCGCACGGTCGGGACGAAGTATTCGTAGGCCGCATCCGGCGCGACGAAAGCCAGCCCAAAACGCTTAATTTTTGGTGCGTGGCCGACAACCTGCGTAAAGGAGCGGCTACCAACGCCGTGCAGATTGCCGAGTACTTACTCCGGCACAACTTAGTTGAAGCAGGCGAGCCGGTTACGTATTAACGCTATTTCTTTTGGCACAGGGCCTTTGCTTACCTTACGGTAATAAGCAAAGGCCCCGTGTTGTTTTAATGCGATGGAACTGCTGAGGGAGTTGCCAAGGGAGTCGTCTGCATGTCAGTTACCGGAGCCGGGGTACTGACGAACAGATTGTACTTTAACATGGCGTAGATGGCCCGGAAGCCGTCGCGCCAGCCGATTTTTTTGCCTTCCGCGTAGGTGCGTCCGTAATACGAAACGCCGACTTCGTAGATACGAATACCCGGCACACGCGCCAGCCGTGCGGTTACTTCGGGTTCAAAACCAAACCGCTTTTCTTGCAAGGGTAGCTGCTGAATGATATCCGTTCGGAACGCTTTATAGCAGGGCTCCATATCGGTTAAATTCAGATCGGTGAGCAAGTTCGACACCAGCGTGAGAAATTTGTTGCCGACCGAATGCCAGAAATACAGCACCCGGTGCGCATTTCCCCCCATAAACCGCGAACCGTAAACCACGTCGGCCCGGTCCTCCAAAAGCGGTTTGAGCAAGATCTCGTATTCATCCGGGTCATACTCCAGGTCGGCGTCCTGAATAATGAGCCATTTGCCGGTTGCCAATCCAATACCCGTATGCAAAGCGGCTCCTTTGCCTTGGTTTACCTCGTGCCGAACGTACCGAATCAGCACATTGGGATGCGCTTGGGCAAACCCCTGCACAGCCGCGCCGGTGCGATCAACCGAGCAGTCATCAACCACAATGATCTCTTTTTGAATCATTGCGGGCAGCGGAGCATTAACCACTCGGGTCAGCAAATCCGCTACCGTGGCCTCCTCATTGAAGGCGGGGATAATTACGCTGAATTTCATTGGTTCGTAGAGTATATATAGACATTGGATAAAGGGCTGACCGCCGACGGAAGCCGTCTTGGAAAGTTTTTCCTCGTGATTCGAGGTCGCTGAACAGGTAAGGTGAACAAGGCTGTCCAACTTCGTAGCAGCGTTGTTCCAGGGGTGAGGGATCGGGCACCAACACCACCAAACCCGCTTCGGTTCGGTGCGGCAGAAGCGGAGCGCCGTTGGCCGTTTGATCGCGGTAACCGTACCAGTTAGCCACCAACAAGGTTTTAACCGTTACCGGATCGCGCTGGTAAATTAATTTTCCGCAACGGAAAGCCAAAAGTACGCCCACTGCCACCATCGCCAGGCGCAGCCCCGACCGTTGAATCAAGGGCAACCGTTCCAATAAAGGCGTCCAAGGCAGAAAAGCCGTTATCCAAAGAAATGCAAGCCCAAACCGAAACTCGGGTGCTTTAAAAAACCAAAACAAGAATGCAACAACCGCTACCCCGTAGGCTATCCACAATTGAGTGAGACGCGGGCCTTTTTGTACACCCTGAGCGAGCATAACAAAGGGCGATAGGCAAGCCAAGATGAATAAAGGGCGATTCAACTGGTGATAATCATACGTTTTAGGATCGCCCCGATTTTCCCACCAGAAAGCTACCCAACGCTCGAAAGGCCAAGCCAGCTTAACCGGGTCAAGATACGCTTCGTTGATGTGATACCGCGCCCAGAACGTAACGTAGTCCTGCTCATACTGCACGGCCGACAGGGGTATCTTCCAATCGACGGCAAACAAGTCGAGCGACGGAAACGGGTAAAGCAGGTAACCAGATAAAATTACGTTGCGAACTAACCACGGCCCGATGATTAACCCACCCAGTGCCAGTATCAGAAACCCTTGCCTGAGAGTAAGAGAACGCCAGTGTGTCAGGAAGATAACGGGTATAAACAGAAGCAGCGGCACAGTGCCTAACTTAACGGTAAGGCAAAGCAGGATTAGCGCCACCCATAAAAATAAGGGCGGCTCGCGGTTGGTTAGCGGGCTGTCGAGCCAGAACAAAAAGACAAATAGGGGCAGCAGCGTAGCCCATACGTCGGGCGTTGGCGAGCTTATTTGGTACAGTAGGTAATACGAAGCTAACCCAAGCAAGGTGAACCGGAAGAACTGCAAGCCAGGTGACGCGCTGTACCGGTTCGCGCCTTTCGTGATGTAGATACCAAAAACTAATTTCGTCGAGCGGTTAACGTATAAAAATCGGGTAGTAGCATTAGCACCTTGAATAACGTAAACGCCAAAGACCAGTAGCAAGAAACTGTTGAGCGGAAAAAGCGTTTGCCCGACAAGCTCGGTAAAACCAAACGCGGCCGAGATAACGAAGAAACTTGAGTTGAACGCTAACCGTCCGTGCAGGTTACCTAAGCCCGGAATAACTTTGTAATGCTCGTACCAACGAATGGCCGGTATGTGGTACAACCCACTATCGTAATTGTAAGCGGCACGAAGTCCAAATAGCAAAACGACACCACCCAGCAGCCACACCATCGGCTGCCCACTAATTCGGCGTAAGCTGGCAATGGCCGCTTTGATCGGCCGGTTCTCCAACCGCCAATTTATAAATACGGATAGCAGCAGTAGCCCACCCACCAGCCAAAAGTTAACCGGCAACAACAAAGAAGCAGCCTGCATAATTACAACAACAGCCACTAATCCGGCTAACACAGTTTCCGTTTGCGTGAACGTAACTCTATCATCCGTTTTCTTTACTTGGAGCAACCCAAACCCAAGAACGGACGTAACGTAATATATTAATAACCAAATTATTAACAATAGTAGCATTACTCTATCGAAGTTGTTGGAGTACTTGGGCAAGTTTGCAACAAAATCTGAAAGCGCGGTCCTTAACTTTAGCATTTACTGAAAGTTCATTTTATTGTACTATTTTGGTTTGCTTATTTTTTCGTATTGTAACTTATTCAACTGTTCGATTAATTAATAGGTATAACTAATTTGGCGAGCTGTGTTAAACGAGTGTTAACCTAATTCAACTTGCTTTAAATTACTTCACGAACTGAGCATGCTTGTATTGAATGAAGTACCTTAATTTGGTAAAACCGGTGTGTAGCTGTTTGTCTGCTTTACCGGCTTAAGATTTAGTTTGGCTTGCAGCCGGATAAGACTTTTGTGTATCTTTCGTAATCGACTTACTCCCAAT
>CAXUEB010000230.1:8487-8868 GCA_964249775.1 uncultured Spirosoma sp. | reverse complement strand
GATGCCCCCGGCAGCCGGGCATCGGTGCAGGTGTCGGCCTGTAACGCGCCCGTCGTGCGGGTTGCCTTGGGCGGGTCTACCGCGAAAGCATCAACTGGATCGGTCAAGACCCAAAAATCTGAATAAGATGAAATCCGTCCCTACGGCTCCCGACCCGTCCCTGCCCGTCGCGAACGTTGCCCGGCCCGGCTACCGCTGGGAACTGCTCGTTCTGCTGTGGCTGGCGTTCTTTCTGAACCAGGCCGACCGCCAGATTTTCAGCGTCGTTCTGCCCCTGATTCGACGCGACCTTGGCCTGACCGACGCCGAACTGGGTTTGATTGAGTCGGCGCGGGTCTCGCCGTAGGATCTTCTGGTACAGGTGCGCGGTGTGCGCGGCGT
>CAXUEB010000230.1:2348-8477 GCA_964249775.1 uncultured Spirosoma sp. | reverse complement strand
TCGCAACATTCTGGGCTTTTGTTTGCTGTTCTGGTCGGTGGCGACGTTGTTTACGGGCACCTGCACTACGCTGGTTCAATTCATCCTGCTGCGGGGCGTCGCCACCGGCGGGGGCGAAGCTTTCTACGCGCCTTCGGCCAACGCCCTGCTGGGCGAGACCTACCCCAACAAGCGGGCCTTCGTCTTGTCTATCCACCAGACGGCGGTTTACTTCGGTATTGTCCTGAGTGGCCTGATCGCCGGGTACGTGGGTGAACAGTACGGCTGGCAGCGGGCGTTTTACCTGTTCGGCAGTTTTGGTATCCTGCTGGCGCTACTCTTTTTCAGCCGTATTCCCAAAGACGTTCCGCAAACTACCCCAACCGGTGGGACAACCCTGGCCGACATTGGCCGCACGGCCCGCGTCATCGCCCGCAAACCCACAATCGTTTTGCTAACGCTGGGCTTTGGCTGCATGGTTTTCGTCAACGTGGGCTACTTAACTTGGATGCCTTCGTTTCTGGTCGACAAGTTTGGTTTGAGCCTGACCGAAGCGGGTTTCTCGTCGTTGTTCTACCACCACCTCGGCGCGTTCCTCGGCGTGCTGTCGGGAGCCCGAATCGCCGATTACTACGCTAAACGGAATCCGCGCAGCCGGCTCGTGGTGCAGGCGCTGGGCCTGTTGCTGGGTGCCCCGTTTATCTACGGAATCAGCCAATCCGATACCCAGACGATGACTTACGCAGCCTTGTTTGGCTTCGGAATTTTTCGGGGTTGGTACGACTCCAACATCGTGGCTTCGCTTTACGAGGTAGTACTGGCCCGGATGCGGTCGTCGGCCTACGGGCTGATGCTGGCCTGCGCGTTCCTCATTGGCGCATCGGCCCCCTACTGGCTGGGCGTTATCAAACCCACGCTGGGGTTAACCACCGGGCTGGCCAGTTTAGCCATTCCATACCTTATCGGCGGTTCGCTTATTCTGCTGGCCGCCTTTCGCTATTTCTCAAAAGATCATCAACCTATTCAACAATCGTAAACCAACACGATCATGGAAGTTATCGCCAACGCTTATCCCATTCGGCAGCATGCCGTCAAGTATGACCCGGCCGAAATGGCTCTTCGCTACAAAAAACTGTACGCGGCCTTGGTGTCCGATGCGCTCGACCACTTAGGTTACCACAGCCAGTGCATGGCCAGCGGTATCTACCCACTGGTCCACACCATGAAAGTCGCCGGACCCGCCTTTACCTGCCACGGCATTGCCACGCCCAGCCGCGACGAGAAAATCCACGACATTCGGTTGGGTATGTTCAAGAGCATGACGCCCGGCGTGGTGCAGGTGCGCGACACCCAGGGCGACACGTCCTGCGGGCAATTTGGCGAGATTTCAGCCACGGCCGCCCACGCCCACGGCTGCGTCGGCGCGGTCATCGACGGCTCCACGCGCGATTCCAACTACCTGATCGACATGGGCTTTCCAACCTTTTGCCGGTTTCGCAACCCCGTTGAAGCGTTCGGGCGGTTTATGGTGGTTGACTACCAGATTCCGATCTACGTCAAGGGCATGGATGGTTTACTGAAAATAAGTCCCGGCGATTACATCTTCGGCGACAACGACGGCGTAGTGGTGGTTCCCCAGGATTTAACCCTCCAGGTGCTGGAATTGGCCGAGGAGTGGTTTGCCTCCGAAGCGCGCAGCCGCCAGGCTATGGCCGACGGCCGCGATCCGTTCGATGTGTACGAAGAGTTTGGTCGGTTCTAACGGGTCAGTCCGTAGGCTTGCAGCCAATCCTGATTCTTGCCCGTCACGTACAACGTGCCTCCGTTGGCCAGCCGCACCGGCGCTAAGCTACGGGCGTCGCCCCGGACGCAAAAGCCGCTCTGCCGCATTGGTACGGCCCGAAAACGCCCCCGCCCGTCGCCGACCAGCACGTTACCGACCGACGCGTCGTAGCGGCCACTGAGCGTTTCGGGTGCGTAGGAGTTGCCCACCGTCAGCACGTCCAAATGCCCGTCGTGGTTGTAGTCCAGCACCGTCAGGCCGTTAAGCGGAGCAAGCTGCGCTTCAATCGGCAGGGGCCGCACGGTGAACTGATTGCCGCCCCGGTTTTCAAGGTAAACCGACGCAAACTGCGTGGCGCGCACGACGGTAGCCCCGGTTAAGTCGAGAGCCTGTAAGAGGTCAGACCCGGTCATGCGGCCGTAGTCGGCAAACGTTTTGGCTAAGCGACGAACGCCCACCATCTGGTCGATGAGCGTGCCGCGCGGGGCCGACGGGTATTCTTTGCCTTGGACGTAATGCGTGAGGATCGGGTCCACGGTGCCGTTATTATCGAAGTCCCTGGCGTAGAGCGACACGGGCTGCTCCGGCGTGGCCTGATAATGACTATTCCGGCCGAGGTTGCCGGCCACGAAGTCCACGTCGCCGTCGCCGTCAAAGTCGGCGGCTGCGAGGCCGCTCCACCAACCGACCGATGACGCAAAATTCGGCACGGCCATCGCCCGCAAACCCCGGCCCGTGTTGGTAAACAAGGTTGGGGCCATCCACTCGCCAACCACCAGCAGGTCAGGCCGGCGGTCGCCGTTGGTATCGGTCCAGCGGGCCGCCGTAACCATGCCCACCCCCGCCAGGCCGGGAGCCATCCGGTCGGTAACGTCCGTAAAACGCCCCCGCCCGTCGTTTTGCAGCAGGTAGCTCCGGGGCGTTTCGGGGTAACGGCCCGGCGTGACGCGGCCACCGACAAACAAATCGAGGTCGTTATCCTGGTCAAAGTCGGCGGCTACCACGCAGGAGCCGCTGGCGCGCGTGTCGGGCAAGTCCGTTAGAGCTTCGGTAAACTGCGGCCGACCGTCGCGACCGGGGCCGTTGTTAACGTACAGTT
Organism: uncultured Spirosoma sp.; assembly: GCA_964249775.1. GTDB lineage: Bacteria > Bacteroidota > Bacteroidia > Cytophagales > Spirosomataceae > Spirosoma. Next base: position 5,616 of record CAXUEB010000230.1, on the reverse strand, counting down.
TGTCCTGGTAAGCGGGCGAGCCGATGGCAAATTCGCTGCCCCCGCCAACAAGGTACAAGTCCTGATCCCGGTCGCCGTCCGCGTCGAAAAACAAGCCACCGGTTTCCTCGGTGGCTTTGGGCGGTCCGGCGTTGGTCAACGTCACCGGGCGAAAGGTCGCGTTGGGTTGCTGTAAAAATAGCGCCCCGGCCCGTCGCGATGCGCCAGTGACGTAAAGGTCGTCCTGCCCGTCGCCGTTGGCGTCGCCCACCACCAAGGCGGGGCCTTGCTGCGAAAACAACTGCGGAATGCAGGGCTGGTACTTGAAATCTACGAAGGTGTTTTCCGCTTGCTGCCACACCAAACCGCTGGCCCGCGTCTGGTCGGTAAACGGTACGGTTACGGATTTGGCCCGACCGACCGATTGCGTTGCGTCGGCTTCGCGCAGGGTCAGCGGCTGGTTGGTCGCTACTGACCGGAGCACCTGCCGCCGACCCGCCGGCCAGATCACCGTTAGGGAATCAAGCCGGTTGACGCGGCCCAGCCCGAAGTGCAGCCGGCCGTCGACGGTGGATTTGTAGCCTCGTTGCAGCGTGTGCTGCGCCATCTGCTGCCGGCCGTTGTAGTAGAGCCGCACTTCCGCACCCAAGCCCGCCTGGTTGCCCGGCTGCCCAGCCAAGGCGACGGTTAGGTAACGCGCCGATTCGGATTCAGCGGCCGGCGTGGCCGGGTCCGTTGGGGCACGGCGGGTGTTGTTGCGGTACACGAACGCTTCGGCGTTGAGGTTGTTCATGACCAGGTCGAGGTCGCCGTCCTGGTCAAAGTCGGCGTAGGCGGCCCCGTTGGTGTACGACGGTTCGGCCAAGCCCCAGTCGGGTGCCTGGTTGGTAAACGTCAGGTCGCCCGGACGGTCGCCCCCGTTGTTGCGAAACAAGAAATTTGGTTTTTTAACGCCGGGCAGTTTTTCGGCTTGTTCGCGAAACTTGGCTACCATGTCGTCGTCCCGGCCAAAAGCCGACAACTCATTTCTGTAGCTGATAAAATCCTGGTCCGTAACGTCTTTGCGGTAGCCGTTGGTGATGAGTAGATCGCGAAAGCCGTCGTTGTCGAAGTCGGCAAACAAGGCGCTCCAACTCCAGTCCGTTGCGTAAACGCCCGCCAAGTAGCCGATGTCGCTGAACACGGGTTGGCCATCTGGGCCGGGACCCTGATTAAGCTGAAGCATGTTGCGCACAAACTGCGGCTGGTAGCCCTGCCGCAGCGCCCGTTCGTAGACATCGTAGTTGATGCTACCGAACATGGTCTTCCGGCGTAGGTTGTCGTCGGGCATCATGTCCACGACGGCGATGTCTTGGTAGCCGTCGTTGTTGATGTCGGCAATGTCAACGCCCATACTGTTGTGGGACTGGTGGCTGAGGTAATCCGCAATCTGGTTCGTAAACGTACCATCCTGGTTGTTAACAAGCAGCGCATCGTTGCTTTGAAAGTCGTTGGCGACGTAGATGTCGGGCCAGCCGTCCTGGTTCACGTCGTTCACGCAGACACCCAAGCCCCAGCCTTCGGCCCGAATGCCCGCTTGCCGACTGACATCGGTGAAGTGGGGCAGACCGTTGGCCGCCCGGCCGGGCCGGGCCGGGCCGTCGTTGCGGTACAGCTTGTCGACGCTTTTGGCGGAGCCGTCGTTGCGGGGCCGGGCGATGATGTTGCGGTTGAACGATTCGAGCGCGTTGGTCAGGAGAAACACGTCCAAGTCGCCGTCGCGGTCGTAATCCAGAAAGGTTGCCTGGGTGTTGTAACTCGAATCGGCCAAACCGACCTCGGCGGCTGCTTCGCGGAAGTGCGGTACGCCGTCGGCATCCGCGCCCTGGTTGATAAACAGGAGATTCGCCGTTGACTTGGCGGGGTTAGGGTGAATGGTGGAGACGTAAATATCCAGCCAGCCGTCCTGATTGATGTCCACTATGGCCACGCCCGTGCACCAGCGCCGGGTGGTGGTGCCGGCCCGCTCCGTAACATCGTCGAACCGAAAATCGCCCTGTTCTGGCCGGCCGAAGATACGGCTCTCCGCCGGTGCGGTGGACCGGTTGATGTACAACCGGCTGCTGACCATATTGCCGGCAAAAAACACGTCGGTCCGGCCGTCGTTGTTAAGGTCGCCGACGCCGACGCCCCCGCCGTTGTAGATGTAATCAAACCGGAACGCGTTAAGTGAATCGCTTTCGGTAATGGTGTTGGCGAACCGGATTCCGGTCTGGTCGCCCGTCAGTCGTTCAAAGCGGGTATCGCGCCGAAACCACTGGCAACCGGACAGCAGAACAAGCAACAAGCCGCTGAGGAGTAACAACTTCATGAAGGGGTAGCTCAATGGAGAAGTAAGAAAGGGCAATTTACCAATTTTTGGCGAACCGCACCGGACGCAACCGTGCTGGTTCGGGTATGTCCGGGTCATGGCTGGCGCGGTTACCAAACGTCGTTCGCCCCGCGACTTAACCAGTTTCGCCCGGCGTTTCCGACGCTTCACCCCGGCCCCGCTTTTCGGCGGCTCATTCCGTCGCCAATTTTGACTCGTCAACCAAAATCAACGCCTTTTATGAAAACGATAGTCTTCTTTTTTGGCATCTGCTTAGCCGTCGTTAGCGTCCGCTCGTCGACTTTCGCGCAAGATTCGGACGATCGCCGGTCCGCGTTTCCGTACTCGAATCGCTTCACGCTGGGCGGGGGCATCAGCCAACTGCTACTGGGTGGTTTCAACGTGCAGGCCGAGTACACCACCAAGCGGCTGGTTTTCGACTACTCGCACGGCTTCAACATCAACCTGAGGGGTCAGGCGGCTTCGCTGGTTGCTCAGGAACAGCAACTGAACGAGAAGCTAACGTCAACGGTAGGCATTGGCGTTGGGTACCGGCTGACGCCCACGTTCGATGTCAGGTTTGAACCTAAACTGCATTTTTACGACGTGAATTACAACGGACAGACGGAAGCCGGCACCGCCCGTCTGACAACCTACCAAACCGTAACGCTTGGGTTGGGCGCGTATTACCGGTATTACCCGTTCCGCAAACAGAACAACGCGCTGGCGGGCATCCTGGTCATGCCCAGCGTCCGCTACTGGCCGAACGTGTGGAGTTCGTTAGCGAACGACAAACTGACGTACGCCAACCCGGCGACGAAGCGCACCGAAACCTACAAAGCCGCCCCGCAGGGATTTCCGGGTACCGGCGGGCTACTGGCCAACGTCACCGTGGGCTACACCTTTGGCTGGCGCAACCGGTAACGGGTCTTCAATCCA
>CAXUEB010000230.1:1375-2338 GCA_964249775.1 uncultured Spirosoma sp. | reverse complement strand
GTCTTAGCCCGCAAACGTCATGAAGTTTGTCTTGTTTATTGCCTTCCTAACGGCAACGGCCGGCTCTGCACTGGCCCAGCAACCGCTCCGGTACACCGTCTGGATCGACGGTTTGTTGAATCCGCAACTGCCCAAGTCCAGCCTGTACGCCGTGGGCGCGGGCGTTCGGGGTGAGGTTAGTAAGCCGCTGCGCCATCCGGCGTATGCCTTTTTCGCGCAGGTGGGTTACGCGCACTTCTTTCAAAAAACGAACGGAGCTTTCACGGCCGACGCCGGCCTGCTGACCGTGGGTGGACGCTACCAGTCGCGCCGGTTCTTCAACGCGTCGGTGGGCGTGGGGGGGCAGTACCGAACCGAGCGGATGCGGGTAGGCTTCGCCGACGGAGTGGTGGCCGAAACGTTTACCCACGTCATACCCAGCGCGACCGTTGGGATCGGCGCACGCTTGCGGTCGCGCTACCGCGTGGGCTTAGAAAACCGAATTCTGTTTAAGCCGGAGCCGGGCGGGTTAATTCTGCGGAACAACGTCGCCCTTTCGGTTGGGTACACGCTTTAACGAACCTGCGCCATGCCAACGCCCAAAACCATTGCTTTACTCGCCAGCGTCGTCGTCTTCGCCCTGACGGTGTACGCCTGCCAACCCACTGAACTGGCCGTGAACCCGCCCGACGATTTCGGGGCATTGCCGCTCACGGCGCGCGACCCGGCCGACAATCCGCGCAGCCCGGAGAAAGTCGCCTTGGGTAAGCTGTTGTTTTACGACCCGGTGCTGTCGGGTGATCGCGACGTGTCGTGCGCGACCTGCCACCACCCCCAATTGGGCTACGCCGACGGTCGTGACCTGCCCATCGGCGCGGGTGGCGAAGGCCTCGGCACTGCCCGTCGGTTCCGCACGCCCGGCGTGGATGCGCCCGGCGTGGATGCGCCCGGCGTGGATGCGCCCGGCGTGGATGCGCCCGGCGT
>CAXUEB010000230.1:0-1275 GCA_964249775.1 uncultured Spirosoma sp. | reverse complement strand
GGATGCGCCCGGCGACATCCCGCTGACCAAACGCAACGCACTCACCTTGCTGAACGTGGCGTTCAACGGCATGGACGCGGCCGGGGCCTACGACCCGGCGACCGCTCCTATGTTCTACGACCTGCGGGCGCAGTCGCTTGAAGCGCAGTCGCTGCTGCCCATCGCCCAGTTTGAGGAAATGCGCGGCCACGCGTTTTCCAAAACCAGCGCCGTCGACAGCGTTGTGGCCCGGCTGCGAACCATTTCCGCCTACCAGTCAGCGTTTCAGTCGGTCTTTGGCCGGGCCAACGCGGTAACGGCGGCCAATCTGGGCAAGGCTATTGCCGCCTACGAGCGCACGCTGCTGGCCAACAACGCGCCCTTCGACCGCTACCGGCGCGGTGACCGCTCGGCGATGACCGACGCGCAGAAGCGGGGTATGGTCTTGTTTATCCAGAACGGCTGCAACGCCTGCCACAGCGGGCCAATGTTTAGCGATTACAAAGCGCACGTGCTGGGCGTCGTGGACAACGAAAAGCTGGCCGAGACTGACAAGGGCCGTCGCGACACGTACGCCTTCCGCACGCCTACCCTGCGCAACGTCGCCCTAACGGCCCCGTACATGCACAGCGGCAAGCAAGCGTCGCTGAACGAGGTGCTGGCATTTTACGACGGTGTGAAGCGGGGCGACCCACTCAACGCTCAGGTGCCGATTAGTCGGTTGGACTCTCTGCTTCGCCCGACCGTGACCCAAAGTGCCGATTTAGTGCAGTTCCTGCACGCCCTGACCGACGATTCATTCGACAAAACCGTACCCGCCCGCGTTCCGAGCGGCTTGCCCGTGGGCGGAATACTCAAATGACTAATCCAGCGCCGGGCTGCGTCCCTGCAAGCCGCCCGTGTGCACCGCCACCACCGTCGCGCCGTCGGGAAAGTAACCCCGCCGGGCGAGGTCGTATATACCGTATAGCATCTTGCCCGTATACACCTGCTCTACGAGTACGCCGGTTTTGGCTTCAAATTGGCGGATAAAATCCAGTAATTCCGGCGTGGTTCTGGCGTAGCCGCCGAAGGAATAGTCGGTCAGCAGTTGGCAGCTTGCTGGTAAGGATAGCGAAACTACCGACGCTTTCAAGGCTAAAAAGCCCAGTACCTCAGTCGTCGCCGGAGCCGACTCGGTCAGCCCGGCGACGGTGCCGCCCGTGCCGACCGGACAGGCAACGTAGTCCGGCGCGAAACCGAGCTGGGTCACCACTTCGGTCATGATTTCGGCCGTGCCCCGGATGGCCAGTTCGT
>CAXUEB010000229.1:5956-8876 GCA_964249775.1 uncultured Spirosoma sp. | reverse complement strand
GCATCTTTGGGCGCTTGCACGGCCTCCGGCGCAACGGCCTCCAGCGAAACGTTGGTGGCTTTGTACGATTCGTTGTCTGATTCAATTTGCAGCACCACGCCTTTTTCGGGCGTCAGACCGGCCACGGGCGAATACGTAAACGGCAGATCGGTCGTGTACCAGACGGTATAGATTTGTTCCGGTTCCGCGGCTTGGTTGGCCGTTGCCCCGTCGCGACCGGGTCCCCCGCGTCGCCCGGCCCGGCGGGTAGCCGTCGCTTTGTAGCAGACGTAACCGGCAATCTTCTTGGTTTTGTTGGACGACTGCCAGCTCTCCGCCTGAGGCATCGGCCGCTCGGTGCGGTAAGTCTGGCTGGACGAATCGCTTTTAACGGTCATCACCTCGATGCGCTGCCGATTGGCTAAGTCCAAGAACGTTGTCTGCTCGAACGGAAACAAATTGCGCCGGCTGCGGCCTGCACCGTTGGTGGAGCCATCGGGACGTGGCCCGTCACCCACGGGTCGGCGCAGCATGTTTTGCGACTGGTCGCGTTCTTCCTTGGCCATCGCACCGGCAAAAATCAACTTCTGCGTAAACGACACAACCTCCGGTGTACCTTCCGGGGCGTCGGCGTTGCCGGGCGCATCCGCGCGGGGCCGGACCCCCTGCCCATTCGGACCCCCACGCGCCCGCGAGAAGTCAACCTGACGCATACCTTCGTAGGTAATCTTACCCGAAACGGGAACGGTAGTTTGGGCCGTCGCGCCGAAGACAACCAGCAGGCCCAGCAAGAGTTGAGATACGATTTTAGGAATCATTGCGTCAAGGAGAAAAAGCGTAGGGTAAAAGTTGCACAAAATTTTCGGGCAGCGCATACGGACTCGGTAGATACTCCTAATTTGTCGGCAAGTTGGCGGTTTTCGCCGACGAAGGACTACTGCTCAGGATCATTTGTAAATTTTGGCGATGAACGGCAAAGCTATTCGTAGTATAATTCTTGTGCTCATCGGAATAGTGGGGCTACTGAGTAGTTGCCAACGCCGTGGGGAAGCGACGCTTACGCCAAATTCTCCGGTATCGCTGGGTACGGCGGATTTGACCATTACATCGCTCCGAATTCCGGGGATTTCGGCAGATAGTATTTCGATTGACCAGACCAGCCGGCTCATCACCGTTCGGTTGCCCGCAACCGTAGCTGCGATGCAATTGACAGGAACGGCCAAATTTGGTTGCTCAAACTGCGGACTCATCTACAATGCCCGCAACGACAGTCTTGCTGTTATTTACCTATGCGGACCGGTCACAACTGATCCCTACCGGCTGGCCCGTAAAGTGGTATCAGGCGATGCCGTTGACTTCGTTGACTATTCCCTTCGATTGGTTTCGGCTGGTCAACTGACGGTGGCCCCTCTGCCTGATTATGTAATCGGGGGTCTACAGAACGTACAGATTACTGTAAAGAATTTTTACGAGTCGAGCGTTAGCAGCCGGGGCTATTTTTACTTGAAAAGAACTGGTCAGTTAGTAGACTCTTTATCCGTTGCCTGTTATGGCACGGCCTTTGGCGGCTTAGCTCAACCGAATCTGTTGCAGGCTTCCCCTACCTCGTTAGACATACCCGGCGAATACCGGTTTGAATTAGTGAAAGAAAACGGACGACGGGCATCGACAACGCTCTTCGTGAAAAAGGGAATACCTCGAATCAATGGCACCGTTGTTGCCAAACCCAAAGCGGCCCAGTCGTTCCGGCTAAACGGCGTTAATTTGTATCAGGAAGATGGGATAGATATTTTGGTGAAACAACCTGGTGGCTACCAAACGCGACTAAAGCCTACGGTTCATTCCGTTCGGGGAAGCACGGTAACCCTTAAATTACCTCCAGACTGCCCTCCAGGTTATTATTACGTTCAGGCCGCTCGTAGCGAACAAGAATTTGAGATTCCTGCCTGGTCTAACCCGGATTTCGTCGTGCTGGAACAGGCCGAACAACCGTACATGGCTGATGGTATTCTGTACGGTCCCGGCGGTTCACTATCTCGAACGATTCGCGCGGGCGAACAAGTACGAACGTACGTTCCGATCTACGAACGATACGAGCAGAGTACACGGGTTGAATACGTACTTACGGACATCAATAATCCTGCGCGTCGGTTTACAACTCCGGTTTACTTACCGGATAGTTACTACTGGGGCGGTGGCTTTGGGGCCAACTACACCGTTCCCAAGAACCTAACGCCCGGCCGCTACCAGATTACGCCCCGGCACATTACGGCCAAAGGCGACACAATCAATGGCTTGCGTAGTCCGCATGTTTACATCGTCAACTAAGGACTTTGGATGCCAACTTAACGCAATGCTCCCACCCCAACGCATCATTTCGCTCGTTCCGTCGCAAACCGAACTCTTGTTTGATTTGGGCTTGGACGCAGAGGTTATCGGCGTTACCAAGTTTTGCGTTCACCCGGCCAACAAAGTGCGCGGCAAGACAACTATCGGCGGCACAAAAACGCTTGACCTTAACCGCATTCACGCCCTACGGCCCGACCTGATTATTGCCAATAAAGAGGAAAACACCCGCGAGGCCGTCGAGACGCTTCAGGAACAGTACGCCGTTCACATTACGAATGTCAACACGTTGCCCGACGCGCTGACGATGATTCGGAACATTGGGGCCTTGGTTGGGAAAGGAGCCGACGCCGATGCGTTGGCCGAGAAGATCAGCCGTCGGTTTGACGCGCTACGGGAGTCGCTGGGTCCGATCAGTCGACCGCGCGTTGCGTACCTGATTTGGCGCAAGCCGTACATGGTGGCGGCTGGAGACACATTTATCCACGCCATGCTCGACGCGGGCGGCTTTCAAAGCGCCTTCGCCGACCGGACGCGCTACCCCGAAGTGACGCCGGAGGCATTGCAAGCCGCTGACCCGGACCTGATTTTACTG
>CAXUEB010000229.1:308-5946 GCA_964249775.1 uncultured Spirosoma sp. | reverse complement strand
CAAAGCACGTGGCGGAGTTAGGCGCTATCTGCCCCTCGGCACGGGTGCTGCTGGTTGATGGCGAGGTGTTTTCGTGGTACGGCAGCCGGTTGTTGCGGGCGGCTGATTATTTTAAGAACTTGCACCGAGAAATCGCCCGGCTCCCCCTATGATTACCGACATCTCGCAACTCGATCCGAACGGCACGTACACCTACGCCGATTACCTGAAATGGGAGTTCGACGAAAGCGTTGAACTTATTAAGGGTAAACTTTACCGCATGTCGCCCGCACCCAAGCGAAAACATGCGGATGCATCCGTCAATCTGGAGTATTTGCTGCTGCAATATTTCGAGGACAAACTCTGCAAGGTGTACGATGCACCATTTGACGTTCGTTTACCCGTTCAGAATAAAAAGAAGCCGAATCAAATTCACACCGTTGTGCAGCCGGATCTGTTCGTAGTTTGCGACCTCGACAAATTAGACGATGACGGTTGTTTGGGCGCACCCGACTGGATTATCGAAATTACGTCGCCCCGGACGGCGAAAAACGATTTCAACGAAAAATATAATTTATACGAAGAAGCCGGTGTGCACGAGTATTGGATTGTGCAGCCCAAAGAGAAAGCCGTAAACGTTTACGTACTCGAAAATGGCCAATACGCTTTGGTTGACGTGTACGAATCCGATACGATTCCTTGCCAGACGTTTCCTGATTTGGCCATTGCTCATGAACGTATTTTCCGATAATGGTCGCTGACCACACCCTGTCCATTGGCTCCGTTAACCTGATTCTGTCCGCGGCCCGGCAGTGCGGAGCCGATTCGGACGCGCTGATGCGGGCCGTTGGCCTACGCTCCGACCAGCTTCGCGACCCCGACGGCCGCATTCCAATCCGGCAGATGCAGGCGCTTTGGCGCGAGATTATGGCAACGACCGGCGAACCTAACCTGGCCCTGCGCGTGGGCGAGCTGATTAACCCGGCTGCCATTGGCGTCCTGGCTTACGTGATGATGCATTGCCCCACGCTGGGCCGGGCGTTCGAGAAACTATGTCAGTATCAGGACATCATCTGCGAAGGATTAAAGACCGTTGGCCGACATTCCGGCGGGCAGTTCGTCTTATCGCTGTACCTGACCAGCCCGGACATCCTTTACCCAGTTTACGTCCTCAACACCGAACTGTCGGTGTATCAGTCGGCGATGCGCGCCATAACGGGCCGGTCCATCACGGCCGACGAAGTCCGATTTGCGTATCCGCGTCCGTCGGACACGCGCGAATACGAACGCGTGTTTGGCCCGGCCCGCCTGACCTTCGATGCTGACGTAACGGCCTACATCCTCGACGCGGCCTTGCTCAACACGCCCGTGCTGAACGCCAATCCGAGCTTGTTTGTCTTGTTTGAACAACACGCCAACGAGCTTCTCCAACGGCTCCAGACGCCGACGCTGAGCGCCCGCGTCCGGGCGGAGATTGTGCGGCTCATGAAAGGCGAAGAACCGACGTTGGGCACGGTGGCCGACCAGTTGACGATGGGCGTCCGTACGCTCCAGCTTCACCTAAAAGACGAAGGCACGACCTATCAGCTTCTTTTAGACGACGTTCGGCGGGAATTGGCCGTCAGTCACCTACGCGACCACAAACTCAGCACCACCGACATTGCCTACCTGCTGGGCTTCGCCGAACCAAGCGTTTTCTTTCGTTCCTTTAAAAAATGGACCGGCCAAACACCGGGCGCTTATCGACTGGGCCAGGCTGCGTAATCCGGCTAACGTCCGGGTTACGTTATAACGTCTCCAAACTGGTGTGCTTGAAGCTGTCGAAATACTTCAGACCGTAACCGGCCACGCGGTCCATACTGGAGTGCGCCAGCAGGATGACACCCGCCAGCATCAGGTACTGATTACCCGTGGCTAAGCCCCACAAACCGATTATAACAGCCAGCGCTTTGTGGTGGACGATGTTATACAGAACGGCACCAACGGCCGGGTTGACGAGGTAGCCAATCATACTGATGTCGGGTAGCAGCAACAAGGCCGGAAACCACCACCACGCAAAATTCAGGCGCGAAAACAAGTACATGCTGCCCAGAAACAGGGCCAGTTCTTCGACTTTGAGAACGGTTTTCATTGAATTGTTTGGTTTAATTGTAGCTCCGGCACTCTTGCCGGAGTAGCCGTTAGGCTAATAATGTAGTTCAGGCTAAGCTGACACTAAGTAACTACCGTTCAGTCTCTAACAACTCAGCCTTCTGCTACTCCGGCAAGAGTGCCGGAGCTACGTAAAGAGACCTGTTTCACCTGGTGCTCGGCGAACCACGTCAGGGTTTCGGTTAAGGCCTGCTCCATCGGCGTTTCGTGGAAGTCCGGGAAGGCCACCCGTATTTTGGCGTCGTCGAGCAGCACCGTGTTTTCGTAGAGGTACAGCATTTCCTTGACTTCACGAACGACCGGCACGAACAGACCCAAAAGACTTACGGCCAACCGACTGTACACTTGTACCTTCAGCGGTTTACCTACCAATGCGCCGATTTGCCCAAACCACGCACGGGCGGACGGCAGAACGGTACCGCCGTAATTCCAAACTTCGTAGGGCTGTTCGTTGCCGCGCAGCATCAACCGGACGATGATTTCGGCCGCATCTTTGGTGTACACGGATTGGTGCGGAATGTCGGCGTTCAGGAGCCAGGGCAGCGCTTTTCCCCGCAATGCACCCTCAAAAATTGGCTTGACGCCCGCGTTCAGCACGTTTGGTCCCCAGAAGTCTGGCAGCCGGACGTTAAGCACTTGACATTGCCCGGCGTGGGCGGCTTGCTCCAGCATTGCTTCCAGTTCAACGCGCAGTTGCCCTTTGCGCGTGGTCGGTTGAGGGCGGCTGCCTTCCCGAATCGGCGTCTTGGCGTTGCCGAAATTATACACGTTACCCGGAAAGACGACGGTCGTTAGCCTACCATCAGCGCGGTTCAGCGCGGCAGCTTCGATTACCTTCCCTGTCGCCCGGTCCATGTTGCCGAACCACTGATTGTACGGGTAGTTGATGCCGTGAAAAATATGCGTTGGGGCGACCCCTCGCTTGCCGGCTGCCATCCGGTTGAGCAGGGCCGCGTCCTGCACGTCACCCTCCACGACGGTAAGTGTTGGGGCGTTCGGGAAAAGCGCTTCTGCTTTGGCACGGTTACGGACGAGAATCGTAACGGGCAGCCGCCGGGCGAGCAGATTCGCCGTAACGGCGTAACCAATACTACCGGTTGCGCCCAGCACTAAGGTGTTGATTGGATTGGAATTCGATGTCGTATGCATGACGTTCGTGAGTCAAATTCTACACGACAAAGGTCCGACTCAGCGGCCGGGCGGTCGCTGACGGAACATGAAAATGGAATGACCGATTACGAAAATTTCACCGGCACAACCCGCGCCATATCGTCCCAGAAACTGGGATACGACTTGGCAACTACGCCCGGCTCCTCGATCACGACGGGTTGCCGCATCGCTACCGGCGCGAAAGCCATCGCCATGCGGTGATCGTCGTAGGTCGCGATAGGTGCTTGCATCGTGGCGGCCGGCGTTCCGGGGTTTGGTTGGCTACGTACTTCGTAGCGGTGATTCGCTTCGACTTCAACCAACGCACCACCAATCTTGCGCAGTTCGGTTTGCAGGGCGGCTACTCGGTCGGTTTCCTTAATTTTCAAACTCTCGATGCCCGTCAGCGTCAGCGTTACGCCCTTCGCGGCTGCGCAAACGGCTACCGTCTGGGCCAAGTCGGGGCAGTCGGTGAAGTCCCACGCCAGGGCGGATTCGGCCGGGCATTTGGTCAGCCGAACGCCAGTTGGGGTAAAGGTACTCTCGACGCCGAGGGGCCGCATGATGTCGACAATGGCGCTGTCGCCCTGGAGCGATTTTTCCTTCAAGCCGAGCAGTTCGAGTTCAGCCGTTTCGTCAGTCGCCAGGGCTACGACACTGTACCAATAACTCGCCCCCGACCAATCCGACTCGACGGCGTAAGTCGTGGGCATATACGGTAGGGGAACCACGCGAATCGTGTTGGCCACCCAGTCGGCGTCAGCAACCGCGCCGAAGTGCCGCATTTGTTCGAGCGTCATCTCGATGTACGGCCGCGACCCAACGGCCCCGGTTAGTTGCAGCGTCAGCCCGTCGGGCAGCATGGGCGCAATCAAAAGTAGCGCCGAAATGTACTGACTACTCACATCGCCCCGAATGGTGAGTTGGTTGGTGCCGGAATACGTAAAGCCGTTGAGTTGCAGCGGTGGATACCCATCCTGACCGAGGTAGGTAATGTCCGCGCCGAGCGTTCGCAGGGCATCGACCAAAATGCCGATGGGCCGCTCGCACATGCGCGGGGTGCCAGTCATGATCTTGGATTGCCCCGTCACGGCAAAATACGCCGTCAGGAAGCGCATCGTCGTGCCCGCATCCAACACGTCGGCAGTTTGTGGTTCGGCGTTCCGGTCATCCGCTTTCAGCAGGCGGATCATGGTCTGCGTGTCACGGGCAGTCGACAGGTTTTGCAGATTGCAGGCGAAACCCGTCAGGGCGTCGATGATGAGCGCGCGGTTGCTTTCGCTCTTGGACGAGGCTAACGGAATCGTGGCCCGGACGGGCGTAGTGGGGGGCAGTAACTGAACGGTACGCAACGGGCAGAAAGACTTACGGGCTAAACGATGCCGCAAAACAACGAAATAAGCCTGTCTTTTCCGCACTCATCCGGCGGGGCGTCAGTATGTGCGCAGGACCCGCAGTCGGTGCCTCTTGTTAATGCGAAAGCGGGGGTTACTGAGTCGGTTAAAGATTAATCCACTCACTACTAAGGCACCCGTCACCGGTAAGACCCGCTCGGCCAGAAAATTATCATTGAGCAAACTGGCCAGCACATACACGCCCCCCGCAATGGGAAATAGATTACCAGCGGCCGTCACGAACGGTATTCGGCGGCTCAGGTAGATTCGCTGCACCTCGTCTAAGCGGAACGCCACCGGCTCGTCGCGGTTCATTACTTCGTTGGCAATCAGTACCGTAAACGTACTGTCGGACACGGCGTAGAGCGTCTCGCGGTAGCGTTCGCCCCGCGCTTTAAAACGAATTTCGTCGCCCTCAAAAATACGGTAGCGCCGGAAGCCGCCCAACGTTTGGTTTACGTCGAGCGCCAAGTACCGGGCGGGTCGCAGCAAGGCCGCGTAAGCCGTTCCCCGGCGCTGAAGCAGTTCTTCGGTCGTGAGCGTATCACGGGGCTGGGCGTGGGCAAGCGTCGAGATTAAGAAGAGCGTCAGTAAGCAGCGTAGGGCAATGGGCATACAAGAAGAGGACTGGTCAGGTAACACCTAAAGCGAAAACCACCCGCTTTGTTTGAGCTGGCAAGCAAGGAAGCATTGTAAGTGCCGTGGTATGCGTGGTGGCGGCCGGTCGGCCGTTGCCGTTCTCAAACCCGCCACCACGCACACTACGGTACCGCTGCTCACAACGTCAGCGTTCGCCCTTTCGGATATTTAATCTCGTACCGAAACGTCAGGGCGCGGTTTTCGCCGGGTTGGAGCGTCAGCCGGTAGGTGAGCTTGCCCGTTTCGGGGTTGAGTTCGGCCCCGCCCGCGTCGGTGAGTGAGACTTCGATCCGGCTGTCGGTCGAAACCGGAATCTGGTCGAACAC
>CAXUEB010000229.1:0-298 GCA_964249775.1 uncultured Spirosoma sp. | reverse complement strand
CAGGCTGACCGGCTCCGAACGCGTGTTGCGCAGGCTGATGCGGTAGGCCCGGCCTTCCCGCTGATTGCTCCCGAATGTCCGGCGGCTGTTTAAATCTTCAATGGCTTCGCGCTTGGCGATGATGCGTTTGTCGCGGCCCAGCGACAGCACCAGTGTGTCTTTGGCGTTAGTCAAGTTTACATTCGATTTGCCCACGAACGTACCCTCGAAGTAAATCTGCGCCGTGCCGTTGAGCAGGTTCAGCTTGTCCCAGCCCGTCACCTGCGCCGTCAGAAACGCGTCGGGATCGAGTTTAGGC
>CAXUEB010000228.1:4212-8910 GCA_964249775.1 uncultured Spirosoma sp. | reverse complement strand
GCTCCAGGTTGATGACTTGATTTCCTTGGCGTCGCGGGTTTTCAGTTGACCGACCACCTTCCAGTTTGGTTGCGGTAAGGGGTCGGTGGGCGTAGCCGCGCAGGAGCCGATGAGTAACCCTAGGAGAAGCAGTCTGGTAAGCATCATGCTGTTTTGTCGGTTAAAAGAGGGCAGCACTACAAAATTTCCCCGCAACGGATTCAGGCAACCGTAGTCGGAGAAAAAACCGGCAAAAACACGCCGGTTTTCTACGAAATCATCCTATGATACCGGTGCGTACCTAATAGCCTGGGTTCTGGCTGAGGGTGCCGTTCAAATCCGTTTCGCGCTGCGGAACGGGATACAGCCGCTGGAATTCTTTGACCGCCAGGCCCTTCGCCGTCAGCACCGGCACTAAGCGGTTAGTACGCACGAGGTCGGGCCAGCGGTGATTCTCAAACGCCAGCTCGACCCGGCGCTCCTGCTCCAGTGCCAGCCGGAGGGCCGCCTGGTCCAGCCCGGTCAGGGCCTTTAAACCCGCCCGCACCCGAACGCGGTTAAGTTGCGTCAGGGCGTCGGTAGTTTGTCCTTGCTCGTTGAGGGCTTCGGCGTACATCAGCACCACGTCGGCAAAACGCAGGATGGGAAAATCAACGTCCGAATCGCTTCCCACGGCCCCCTGCTGCCGAAACTTGACCACGTACGGAAACGTGCTCACCACCGTCGTGCCCGACGTGTAAGACGTGAGCAGGGTAGCGTTTCTACGGACGTCGCCCGCTTCAAAGGCGCTAATCATGTCGGCGGTCGGCGTGTTAAAGCCGCCACCACCCCCGCCATTGGGACCCAGCAAGGCACCACTGCCCAGCGGTGCCCAGTTGGCCCACATGTCACTGCCCTGCGTCACGCCGACGGTGCCCTGCGTGACCGAGGCCGCCGAACCCTGGGGCAGCAGACCCGCCTTGTACTGCACCGCAAATATTGATTCCGTATTGGCCGCGTAGCTGGTCGTGGCGGCAAACACCGCTGAGAAACTGGTCATCAGCGTCCGGGCCGAATTGTCGGTTACGTCTTTCAGCACGGGGAGGGCCTGGGCAAACTGCGCCTGCGTCAGGTACACTTTGCCCAGCAGCGATTTGGCCGCCCACTGCGACGCTCGACCTGCTTCGCCGGCCGGAATGGTGGTGGGTAATTTAGCCGCTGCGATGGTCAGGTCGTTGACAATTAGCTTGTAGACCTCTTCCTTCGGCGCGCGCTGGAGATTGGCCGTGGCGTAGGGATCGTTGATGGGTTCGGTTACGATCTGCAAATCGCCAAAGAGCCGGACTAAGTTGAAATAGTACAAGGCCCGCAGAAACCGCGCTTCGCCCTCGAAGCGGTCTTTATCGGCGGGCAGAAACGTAGCGCCGGGCAACTTGGTAATGATCTGATTGACCCGGCCGATGCCGATGTAATGATCCGTCCAGGCGGCCTGCACGACCGTGTTGCTTTTGGTGAAAATCAAGTCGTCAATCTCAAAAATAGAGCTATTGACCGGCTGACGGGTGGTGGTAAACGTCGCGTTGTCCGACGCCATTTCCTGCATCACCATCAGCGACCCCGAGCCGTTGGCGTAAACGCCGGCGCGTTTGAGGTCATTATACGAGCCGATGAGTGCGTTGTAAAAATCGGCACGGCTTTGGTAGAAATTAGTGCTGGTCCGGGTGGATTCGGGGACCTGATCCAGAAAATCTTTACACGACGTAAGCGCGGTCGTGGCAATCAGCAGGAGAAGAATAAACTTTTTCATAAGGCGATGACGGGAGTTAGAATTGGGCGGTCAGACCAACCGTGATGGTACGGGCCACGGGATAGGTGCCAAAATCGACGCCTGGTGCCCGCTGATTGTTGCCGGCGTTGCCCACTTCGGGGTCGAAGCCGGGATAGTTCGATACCGTCAGCAGGTTGGTGGCACTGGCGTTGAGCCGCACCGATTGCATTCCGATGCGCTGGGCAAACGTACCCGGCACGGTGTAGTTGAGCACTACGTTCCGTATGCGCCAGTACGAGCCGTCGAAGATGTTGAGCGAGCTAAACACCACGTTGTTGTTGCGGCTGCCCCGGATGGCCCGTCCCCAGCTTCCGTCGCCGGGCTGCTCGGCACTGCGCCACCGGCGGTCATCGACGTACTTGGCGTTGTTCTGCACCGCCGAGTTATTGAAGGCGAACAGGGCGTTGTAAATCTTGTTGCCCACCACCGCATTGGTGAAAATGTCGAGCGAGAAAGCTTCAAACCGGAAGGTATTGTTGAAACCAGCGGTGTACTTGGGCAGCGGGCTACCCAGCAGCGTCCGGTCGTCGTCGTTCACGGCTCCGTCGTTGTTGATGTCGGCCCAGCGGATGTCGCCCGCGCGGGCGAAAGGCTGTTTGCCGTACGCTTTGGCTTCCTCATCGGTCAGGAAAACGCCGGTTACCTGCCGCCCGTAGAAACTGCCGATGGGCGAACCCACCTGCGTGACGTTGGTGTTGCCCCGGCCGCCGGTGTTGCCGAACACCTTGTCGGCGTCCGAACTCATGGACAAGACTTCGTTTTTGTTGAACGAGATGTTAAAATTGGTCGTCCAGCCAAAGTCTTTCGTCTGCACGTTCTGGGTGGCCAGCGCGAATTCCCAGCCCCGGTTCAGTACCGAACCCAGATTGACGGTGGCTAAGGTCAACCCGGTTGCCGACGGCGTCTGAATGTCGAACAGCATATCCCGGTTCACCCGGTTGTAATAGTCGGCCGTCAGCGCAATCCGGCTCTTGAACAGGGCCAGGTCAATACCAATGTCGTACTGCGACATCGACTCCCACGCCAGACTGGCATTCTCGAACGAGTTGGGACTCAGGCCCGGTACGTTGGCGTCGCCGATGATGTAGTTGGTGGGGGTCAACTGCGACAAAAACCGGTAGTTACCGATGTTGTTGTTGCCCGTCAGGCCGTAACCCGCCCGAAACTTCAGGTCGTTGATGGCCGGAACAGCCCGCATAAACGGCTCTTCCGAGACCCGCCAGGCCACCGACCCCGACGGAAAATTACCCCAGCGGTTGTTCGGCCCGAACTTGCTTGACCCGTCCCGGCGAATGGTGGCCGTGAAAAGGTATTTCCGGTTCAGGGTGTAGTTGATTCGCGCCAGAAACGACATCAGCGTTTCGCGGGTAATCAGCTCGCTGCCCCCGTTGACGGTGCCCCCGTTGATGTTGGACACCAAGTCGTCGGGGAAGCCAACGGCGTTGGCCGTCAGGCGGTTGCTGTAGAATCGCTGAAAGGTTACCCCGGCGACGGCGTCGAACTGGTGTTTTTCGGTGAACGCCCGGCGGTAGGTCAGCGTGTTTTCGTTCAGCCAGCTACTATTCAATTGGTTGAAGGCACTGGCCGACGCGGGTGAGCTGTAGTTAGACCCGCCCGCCAGCGAAGCCGGAACCCAGAGCCGGTTTTCGTTGTAGAAAATGTCGCCCCCGGCCGTGGTTCTGAAGCGTAGGTCGCGGGTGATCTCGTAGTCGAGGTACGAGTTGCCCAGCATCCGGAAACTGTTGATGTAGTTCTGGTACTCATTGGCGATACGGAGCGGATTCTTTACGTCGATCTGCGCGTCGCCGTCCTGATACGAGTAGTTACCCAGCGAATCGTAAGGCGCGATGGTGGGCGAAATGGCCATGGCCGCCTGAATCACGCCGTAAGCCGCGTAGTGATCGGCGGTGTTCAGCCGCTTCTGGGTTGAATAGGTTGGCAGGAGACTGAACCCAATTTTGACCCGGTCCGAGATGCGGGCGTCTAAATTGGCTTTGAGGTTGTAGCGTTTCAGGTACGTATTAATCACGATGCCCTGCTGCTCGAAGAAGCCGCCACTGACGCTGTACTTCAGGGCATCGTTGCCCCCACTGACCGTTACTTTGTAGTTAGAGATTGGAGCCGTACGGAACAGCAGGCTTTGCCAGTCGGTGCCTTCGCCGAGCGAAGCCGGGTTCGAGAGCGCCACGGGAATGTCGTAGTTGGTACCGGGCCGTACCGTGTTGTTATCGGTTACTTTGCCGGTCGCTACGTTGTCTAAGTAGCCCGCGTTGCGGCCGTCGATGGTCCACTGGGCAAACTCCTGGGCGTTCATCATCTCCACCTTTTTGGCTAGTTGCTGAACGCCGTAATACGCTTCGAGCGTTACGCGGGGTTTGCCCGCCTTGCCGCGTTTGGTGGTGATGATAATGACTCCGTTGGAACCCCGGGAGCCGTAAATGGCCGTTGCCGAGGCATCTTTCAGCACGTCGACCGATTCAATGTCGCGCGGGTCAATGGCATTCAGCGGGTTGGTGCCGTCGGCGTTGCTGACGGGAAACCCGTCAATCACGATCAGCGGCTGCGCCCCGCCGGTGATGCTGCTGACCCCCCGAATCAGGATGTTGGGGCTGCCGCCCGGCTCCCCCGACGTGGTGGAAATTTGCACGCCCGGTACTTTGCCCTGTAGGGCCTGATCGACGCTGGCGACGGGTAGTTTGGCAATCTCCTCGGCTCCGATGGACGCAATGGAACCCGTCAGGTCTTTGCGCTGCTGCGTACCGTAGCCTACCACGACAACTTCGCTCAGAGTTTTGTTGTCCGGTGCCAGCTTGATGTCAATAACCGCCCGGTTGTTGATTGAAATTTCCTGATTCAGGTAGCCGACGTACGAAGCAATCAGCGTAGCGGCAACTTTGCCCGTCGGCAGCGAC
>CAXUEB010000228.1:0-4202 GCA_964249775.1 uncultured Spirosoma sp. | reverse complement strand
GTGGTGCCATTTTGGGTGTCTTTGATGAGAACGGTTACTCCAGGCAGCGGTTGCCCGGTTTCGTCGGTCACCTTGCCGCTGACCGTTTGGGACGATTGCGCCCAGACTGGAGCCAGCGACAAGACAAATCCCCAGCTAATAAGGCATAACCTCCAGGCATTGGTAGAGAAGGATGTCATACTATTTAATTTATCATTGTTGAATTGTAATTTCACATCACAATACTAATAGGAAAGAATTGGTTTGACAATATTTATTCTCAATAAATTTTTATGAGTGGCTCGGTAGATAAAATAGTTTATAAGTAAAGTTTTATAAAGTAGTCGTCTGATTTATTATCTAAACATTTTACACTTAGAATAGTACAAAACACATTTGTTTACAAAACAAAAGGTCTACCCTATTATTTATTAGCAACCTATTATACTTGCCTGAATTTATCATTGATGCAGTATTATGCTTGCTTCCTTATTTAATCTCACGGGTCGGACGGCGTTAGTAACCGGTTGCAAACGGGGCATTGGCCGGGCCATGGCTATTGCACTGGCTGAAGCCGGGGCCGACATTGTTGGCGTATCGGCCAGCTTGGAAACGTCGGGGAGTGCCGTCGAGCAGGACGTACTGGCTACGGGCCGCCGGTTCCGGGCGTACCATTGCGACCTTAGCCAGCGTTCAGGGGTTTATCTCTTTCTGGAGGGGCTTAAGCGCGACGGAGTGGTCATCGACATCTTAGTCAACAACGCCGGGACCATCGTGCGAAAACCGGCTGCCGAACACCCCGACGAGTACTGGGATACCGTTATGGATACCAACCTGAATGCGCCGTTTATCTTGACCCGCGAACTGGGTCGCGATATGGTTGTCCGTGGTTCGGGCAAAATCATCTTCACGGCCTCGCTGCTGACGTTCCAGGGCGGCATTACGGTGCCAGGTTACGCAGCCAGTAAAGGCGCTATCGGCAGCTTAGTCAAAGCGTTTGCGAACGAGTGGGCGGGCAAGGGGGTGAATGTCAACGCCATCGCGCCGGGTTATATCGCTACTGACAATACGGAAGCGCTGCGGCAGGACGCCGGGCGTAGCCAGAGTATTTTGTCGCGGATACCCGCCGGGCGGTGGGGAACGCCCGAGGATTTCAAAGGTGTTACGGTATTTTTAGCCTCAGAAGCCGCCAGCTACGTCCACGGTACCATCGTTACGGTGGACGGCGGCTGGATGGGGCGGTAACATTCACGTTTTCGCTCCTTCACCACATGGTCTTAGTTATTGTCAAAGCCTTGGATATATTAGAGTGGGTGGCGCGCGATTCGAGCCGTACCTACTCCCTGACCGAAATTGCCGACGGATTACAGATGAACCAGGCCACCTGCGTGAACATTCTGCAAACGCTGGTCAGCAAGAACTACATTGAGCACCTGGGCCGCAAAAAAGGCTACCGGTTAGGTCCGATGGCGTATAACCTGACCAATAACCTGTCGTACAGCCAGAATTTAGTCTTGGCTGCCAAAGAGCCGATGGAAGAGCTGACGACTGAACTAAACGAAACGTCTATTCTGGGCATCCTTCGCAACCAGAAGCGGTTCATTGTGCATTTAGTCAACAGCGACCAGGATTTGCAGGTACGAAGCCGCACCGAGCGCAACGTGTACGAAACGGCAACGGGGCGTTTGCTGCTGGCGTTTATGTCGCCCAAAGAGCAGGAAAGTTTTTTGCAGAGCAACGGATTGCCCCCGGCTGACGTGTGGTCCGAAGGGGCTTCGCTGGAAGGTTTAGGTGCGGAACTGGCCACCATCCGGGCGCAGGAACTGGCCGTTACTCAGTCAAAATCGCACATCATTGGGTTAGCCGTTCCTGTTCGGAAAAGCGATCAGGTCATCGCC
Organism: uncultured Spirosoma sp.; assembly: GCA_964249775.1. Lineage (GTDB taxonomy): Bacteria > Bacteroidota > Bacteroidia > Cytophagales > Spirosomataceae > Spirosoma. The sequence goes on along the minus strand of CAXUEB010000228.1, from coordinate 2,325 downwards.
AGCCTAAGCGTGTTTCTGCCCCAGATCCGCTGCTCGGCCAAGCGGCAGGCGGAAATCGTGCAGGCGCTTCGCCAAACCAGTAAGCTAATTAACAAACGTTTAGACGTTTAACAGGTACGGCCTGGTGCCGAAATCCAACCGTGCGCATCAATGGGCAGGCGGTTCGGGCCGACGCTAAACCGGGTCAGTACGTGGTTTTGACGGATCGGTGGAAACAAGGCGACCAGATTACGCTCGACCTGCCGATGACGCTTTGGGTACGGACGTGGCATCGAAACAAAAATAGCGTAAGCGTCAACCACGGGCCGCTGACGTATTCGCTCAAGATTGGGGAAAACTTCAAGCCGGAAGACAGCAAGAAAACGGCCATTGGCGATTCAAAATGGCAACCCCAGGCCGACCCCGCGCAGTGGCCTTCCTACGAAATTTATCCCAAGTCGGCCTGGAATTACGGGCTGGTTCTGAACGGAGTCCGGCCGGAGCAATCGTTTACGGTGGTGCGCAAGAAGGGGCCGGTTCCCACCTTTCCGTTCACGCCCGACGCGGTCCCAATTACGCTCACCGCCAAAGCCCGCAGGATTCCGGGCTGGACAATCGATCAATACGGCCTGTGCGCGGTGCTGCCCCAAAGCCCCGTTACCACGAACGAACCGGTTGAAACCGTTACACTGGTGCCAATGGGCACGACGCGGCTGCGGATTTCGGCTTTTCCGGTCGTGCGCCCGTGAGCGGTCGGCCTGAGTCGGTGGCTGAGCAAGCGTCGATTCTGGGCGTAACAGGAAGGTACATGATGGAAGGCCGCCTGGAATGTGTCATCTTGCGGGCACAATTCAGGCGGCTTTATTTTGGCTGTAAATTACCGGGTAACTGACCGTCTATTCCGCGTATACTCATGACTCAACTCCTAAACGTATCGGTGGCTGTTTGCATTTGGGCCGTTACCCCCTGGGCGTTATACGCCCAACAAACCCCGCCCAAAGCCAACGACTCGACCACCCCCCTGCACCTACTGCAACCCGATTACCCGGTGCCCTACGGCCAACCCAGCGTTGCCGACGTGACCAAAGTTTTGAACCGCGTTCATGGCTACTTAGACGCCGTAACGCCCACGCAGGTCGTTGACCGTCAGACCCAAAAAGTCATCACCGACTTTACCCGGTTTAATCCAAACGCCATCATCAAACCGGGCGATTTTCGGCTAACCAGCTACGAGTGGGGCGTCACCTACGCCGGGATGCTGCTGGCTACTGAAGCCACCGGCGATGCGCGCTACGCCAAGTACACCAATCAGCGGCTGACGTTTCTGAACGGGCTGATTCCGTACTTCCGCGAGCAGGTCCGGGCCGATCCGAAAGCCAATACGTCCCTCCGCCAGATGCTGGCTCCCCACGCGCTCGACGATGCGGGGGCGATGGCCGCGGCCATGATTAAGGCCGCCCGTGCTGGGGGCGTAAAAGCCGACCTACGCCCGCAGATTGACCTGTACATGGAGTACATCATAAAGAAAGAGCACCGCCTGTCGGACGGGACACTGGCCCGCAATCGCCCGCAGCCCAACACGCTCTGGCTCGATGACCTGTTCATGAGTGTACCGGCCCTGGCGCAGATGGGCAAGCTAACCGGTGAGCGCCGATACTACGACGAGGCTGTGAAGCAGGTGACGCAGTTCGCCGGGCGCATGTTTAACCGGGACAAGGGCTTGTACATGCACGGCTGGGTCGAAGGCATGGGCGTGCACCCCGAGTTTCACTGGGCGCGGGCCAACGGCTGGGCCTTGATGACCAAAGTTGAACTCTTGGACGTGCTGCCCGACGACCATCCGGGCCGCGCGGCTGTGCTGGACCTGCTACGGGCGCACGTGCGCGGACTGGCGGCCCATCAGGCCGGGTCAGGTTTCTGGCATCAGTTGATCGACCGCCCCGACTCGTACTTGGAAACCTCCGCCACGGCGATTTATGTCTACGCCTTAGCCCGCGCGATCAACCGGGGCTGGATTGATCCGCCAGCCTACGCGCCGATGACGCTGCTCGGCTGGAACGCCGTGTCGACCAAAGTAACGGCGAACGGGCAGGTCGAAGGCACCTGCGTCGGGACGGGTATGGGTTTCGATCCGGCGTTTTACTACTACCGGCCGATCAACGTGTACGCGGCCCACGGCTACGGCCCGGTACTGCTGGCCGGCGCGGAAGTGATTAATTTACTTAAGAAAAAAACCTTTGAAATCAACGACAGCTCGCTGCAACTGACCCAGCAACCGTAGCGTCGTGTTGGTATGGTAGCGTCGTGTTCTCAAACCCGACACCACCGAACACGACGCTACCATAC
>CAXUEB010000227.1:8840-9056 GCA_964249775.1 uncultured Spirosoma sp. | reverse complement strand
CCCCGGAGACGCTGCCGCCGAAAGACAAACTGTTAAAAACAATAGACCCAAAAGAACTTTTATTATTTCCATTCCTCCTATTTAACTTACCCAACCTTAACTGCGATGCGATGACACGCGTTGTTGCAATAGCCTTCCGGGTTCCACTGCGGCATAACCATCGGCTGCGAAACGCCCGCGTCGTCGGTGGCCCGCGCCCAGATTTCGTAGTAGCCC
>CAXUEB010000227.1:6859-8622 GCA_964249775.1 uncultured Spirosoma sp. | reverse complement strand
GAACTTTGTTGCGCACCGCAATCGTATGGAGCCACTTGCCCGACACCGACGCCGGCCAGCCGCCGATCACTAACCGCAGGGGTGCCCCGTGCACGAGGGGAATGTCGCTACCGTTCATGGCCCAGGCCACCAGTGTTTCGTCTTCGAGGGCCTTGCGCATGGGCACACCCCGCGAGATAACCGCTTTGGTGGGGTCTAAGCTCAAGTGCCGATCTTGACCGTAGTAACCGATGTAAACGGCGTCGTCTTTGAGGCCCACGTCGGCCAGAATGTCTTTCAGCCGAACGCCCGTCCACTCGGCGCAGCCGACGCCCCCGTCGGTCCATTGGTTGCCCGGCGTTTTGGGTAAGTAATACGACCGGCCGTTGCCAGCGCATTCGAGCGTCAACTGGTAGGTATGGGTTTTGAAGCGCTTTTTTAAATCGCTCAACCTGTACGTTTTAGCTTGTTTGACCGATTCGCCGTTGATAGTCAGGGTCCAGTTGGCCGCATCTACCGCTTCGGGCGACAGACCGTTGTTGCGAATATAGAACTTATCGGCGGGCGTAACAGCGTCGTCTAACAGGTGCGCGGGCGTTTCGACGTTCCAGGGCTTGTCATTGAGCACCACCAGGTCCTTGCGCTTGGTGGCCATTGGATTCGGCTCAAACGCCAGCGGCAAATAATTCGGCGGCAGTTGATCGGCAAAAACGATGTCCGTACCGAGCAGCGTCGTCAGGGTAGCTAAGGTGCTTCTTTTCAAAAAACCCCGGCGATCAAATAAGGAATCAGATGGGTTGAATGCGGCCATTTTTGTAAAAACAAACCCGGTTGATTCGTCAAAAATACAGAAAAAAAGCCAGCCCTACTCGATTTACGGAGCAGGGCTGGCCTATGAACGGACAAAGGGCGCTGGCTGGATCAGGCCGTTATGGCCTGCCGGTGAATAATCGCTTCGCGGTCGGGACTGGTCGAAATAAAGCTGATCGGCAAACCCAGCGACGCTTCCAGGAAGTGGACGTAATCGGCCAGTTCAGCGGGCATCTCATCAAACGAATGAATGTTAGTTAAGTCCGTTTGCCAGCCCTTGAACGACTTATAGACCGGCGTTACGTCAGCGTCGCAAAGGTCGTAAGGCAACTGTTCGGTTGTTGTTCTGTCTGGAAGCTGATAGTGCGTGCAGACCTGAATTTCGTCGAAAATGTTCAGCACGTCGACCTTCATCATCACCAACTGGGTGACGCCGTTAATCATGATGGCGTATTTGAGGGCGGGCAGATCGAGCCAGCCGCACCGGCGCGGGCGGCCCGTCGTGGCCCCAAACTCGCGGCCTTCCTGCCGGATGCGTTCGCCGGTTTCGTTGTTTAACTCCGTGGGAAACGGGCCGCTGCCGACGCGGGTGCAGTAGGCTTTGAAGATACCGAACACTTCACCGATCTGCCGCGGGGCCACGCCCAAACCCGTGCAGGCCCCGGCCGCCATCGTGCTCGACGAGGTCACGAACGGGTACGAACCAAAGTCAAGGTCCAGTAAGGACCCCTGCGCGCCTTCGGCCAGGACTTTCTGTCCTGCATTCAGGGCGTCGTTGATGGCGTATTCGCTGTCGGTGAGTTGAAACTGCTGCATGAACTCGACGGCCGCGAAAAACTCAGCCTCGGCCTGGGGCAGCACCGACGCGTAATCGAACTGGTTCTGTTCCAGAATCAGTTTGTGCACGGCGACCAGCTTGTCGTATTTCTGCCGGAAGTTAGCCGACAGAATATCCCCAACGCGCAGTCCCTGCC
>CAXUEB010000227.1:1305-6849 GCA_964249775.1 uncultured Spirosoma sp. | reverse complement strand
CTTGAGGACCGGAGGCCCCCGCTCGCGGAGGCCGGGCGCGCGCGCGGAAAGATGCTCGGCCAGGGCCGTCGCCGTCGGGTGCGCGCGCGCGCAGGCGCGGCAGAGCCGTCGGACGAGGCGCTGGCCCATGATGCCCCGCAGCGTCGAGCCGATTTTCGCTTCCCCTTTGGCTTGTTCGTAGGCGGCATCCAACAGTCGGTGCGTGGGCAGAATAATGGATGCTTTCTTGGAGATTTGTAGCAGGGCCGACGGTCGGTTCTGCGTCAGGGGCAGGTTGAACTTAGCCAGTCCGTCGATCTCGCGTTTAAACACAATCGGGTCCAGCACGACGCCGTTGCCGATGATATTGAGGATGTCGGGGCGAAAAATGCCGGACGGAATCTGGTGCAGCACGTGCTTAAACCCGTCGAATTCGAGCGTGTGCCCCGCGTTAGGACCACCCTGAAACCGGGCCACGACCTGATACTGCGGAGCCAGCACGTCCACAATTTTACCTTTTCCCTCGTCGCCCCACTGGAGGCCTAATAAAACATCAACCATGCTCTTCAAAGAGTATTCTGCCGAGCCGCTATGCGCTCTGGCGTATTAAACTGTAGTACTATCGCTGTGACCCATCCAACTTCAGTAAGCGGTTCGATTCGAAACAAGCGAAGTCTAAAATGATCGGACCAAAGGTCGGTTTGTGGGTTATAAAATCCAACAAATTTACCTGTCTCGTCGTGCATTGATCCTACATCAGGCCCCTTACAGACGTTGCAGTTGAAGCAAGAATAAGCCAGGTTGTTTAGCTCATTCGTTCCTCAATGCTTTAGGCTAATAACGTGATCGACCTGATGTTTATAGAAAGAATAACCCTGTGAGTCGGGAGTAAAACAATATTCGCACTTGAATTCTGCTCGCTCAGCAACCAACGCCCTAATAGGAGCTGCAATGTAATCACCGGTTCTGGACATGCTGTCGTGCTTTCGCTTTAGCCATCCGAACGATGTGTTCCAGTTCTACATGATGATTTAATTCGGCTCGTTCATCAGGCGTAATGGAATTCTTTTTCAACGCCCATACGAGTTCATCAACGCGTTGTTGAGCTTCTTCGGAGGTTTGTAAGCAATGATTTGTTCCGGAGTCATTCCATTAACAACGAAGTCCACGAATTCGGCATACGCGTTCATAGTCGTGCTTACCTGTTCAGCGTGACAAGGCTATCAAACGGCACCGGCTTCGGCCAAACGTCCCGGAGCGTAAACGCCGTTGGTCCCGGCCCGTGGGCGTTGAGGTGTTCGAGCCGCGCGCGGGCTTCGTCTACCGTCGGTACGTGCCCAACCGGAATCCACCAGAGCACCGTCAGCACCGGATACGGAGTGGTTTCGCCGGGTTTCTCAAACCACCTTCGCCGGTCCTTCATCACCGCCGTGTGTAAACTCCTGAACACAAACGCCTGCAACTGTTCGGGCGATTCCCAGACCGACATATTCACGATGACGCGCTCATCGTCGAACGGGCGCAAATTGGTGGCGTTGTTGCCCTCGCCCCTGAGCCGCCAGACAAAGCCATCGCTGGCTTCGGCCAGTCGGTTGATGGTGTCGAGCTGCGCCACGAAATCAGCCATAAGCGGGTGGTCGATGTCCGGCGCGAGCATCCGCGAAATGTTTAGCTGGGCAAGGTGCATGTTGCGATATAAGATATAGAATGTATGATGTGTGTCCTTATCAGCGTGTAAAATACATCATACGTCATACGTCATACATCCTACATTATTCTTCCACCGGCACCTGAACGCCCTGCTGATCTTTTTCGGTGACCTGCTTGTTTTCGCACGGTTCACGCTGGCAGGAGCCGTAAAAAATCAACGAGTGGTGCATGACGTTGAACTTGAGCATGTCGCCCACCATGTTCTGGATGTTCTGCACCCGCGGGTCGCAGAATTCCATTACTTTGTGGCAATCGGTACAAATCAGGTGGTCGTGCTGCCGGTAGCCGTACGATTTCTCGTACTGCGCCAGATTCTTGCCGAACTGGTGCTTGGTCACCAAGTCGCAGTCGACCAGCACGTCGAGCGTGTTGTAGACCGTCGCCCGGCTAACCTGGTATTTTTTGTTTTTCATGGAGATATACAACTCGTCCACATCGAAGTGGTCCTGTCGGTTGTAAATCTCTTCGAGTATAGCAAACCGTTCGGGCGTTTTCCGCAGGCCCTTCCGTTCGAGGTAGGCCGTGAAAATCATCCGGGCGTTTTCTAAGTTTGATTGAATCGGCGCTGACATAGTGCAAAAGTAATTGTTTGTTGGTTTGTCTGTTCATGGGCCGATCAACAAGCAAACCTACAAACAGACAAACCGAAAATCAGGAGTCAAACCGCACCACCTCAAACACGCCCTGCACGCGCTCTAACTTGCGCATGAGCGTTTCGAGGTGGCTCGTGTCGTGCACGTACAGCCGGATGTTGCCTTCAAAGACGCCATCTTTCGAGTCGATCGCCACCGACCGCATGTTGATGTGCAGTTCGTTACTAATCACCCGCGTTACGTCGTTAATCAAACCCACACGGTCGGTGCCCGTAATGCGCAGCCCCGCCAGAAACGCCAGTTCTTTCTGGCTGGTCCACTTGGCTTTAATGATGCGGTTACCGTGGTTCGACATTAGTTCGACCGCGTTCGGGCACGTAACGCGGTGAATCTTAATGCCTTCGTTGATCGTCACAAACCCAAACACATCGTCGCCCGAAATGGGATTGCAGCACTTCGAGAGCGTGTAATCAATGCGGTCCATGTCTTCGCCGATGAGCAGCATGTCGGCGTCGGCCCGCTCGCCGTGAATCTTCTTGAGTTCTTTAACGAAGGCTTTGGCGTCGGGCAGCGAATCGGTGTTGAGCTTGTTGGCGCGGTTTTCTTTCGCTTCCTTGTCGGCTTTAAACTTCTTAAGTTCACCAACGTCGATGTGTCCTTTACCAATGCGGTAAAAGAAGTCGTCGGTGGTTTTAGAGCCGAAATACGCCCGCAACTGGTTGATGAGTTCGTTGGTCATCTCCAGCCGCAGCACCCGCAGTTTCTTTTGCACCAACTCACGGCCGTCGGTCACGTACCGTTTGTTGTCTTCCTTGATTAAGTCCTTGATCTTAGTCTTGGCTTTCGACGTTACGACGAACCGCAGCCAGTCTTCGGAGGGTTTCTGCCGGTTCGACGTGATTACCTCGACCTGATCGCCGTTTTGCAGGACGTGACTCAGCGGAACCAGCGTGTTGTTGACCTTCGCGGCCATGCACCGCGCCCCGATCTGCGTGTGAATGTCGAACGCAAAGTCAAGCGCCGTCGCCCCGCGTTGCAATACTTTCAAATCGCCCTTGGGCGTAAACACAAACACTTCCTCGCTGTAGAGGTTGCTCCGAAAATCGTCAACGAATTCAATAGCGGCCTTTTTGTCGCCACTGCCCGCCGACTCGATCATGTCGCGCACCTGACTAATCCAGGCTTCAATGCCCGCGCCGGTCTGCGTGTCGTTGCCTTTGTATTTCCAGTGAGCCGCGTAGCCCTTCTCGGCAATTTCGTTCATCCGCTCGGTCCGAATCTGCACCTCGACCCACTGCCCCGATTTGCTCATGACGGTCGTGTGCAGCGACTCGTAGCCGTTGGTGCGGGGCGTACTGATCCAGTCTTTGAGTCGGTCGGGGTTGGGTTTGTAATGGTCCGTCACGATGGAATATGCCCGCCAGCAGGCCGCCTTCTCTTCGTCGGCCGGCACATCGAGAATAATCCGCACGGCGAAGAGGTCGTAAATTTCCTCGAACGGCTTCTTAGACTTGTTCAGTTTCGTCCAGATGGAATAAATCGACTTCGGCCGCCCTTTGACGACGCACTTGATGTCAGTTTCGGCCAGGTCCTGCTCGATGGGTTCGATAAACCGGCCGATGAAGCGGTCGCGGGCCAAGCGCGTATCGCGCAGTTTCTTGGCGATGTCTTTGTAAGCTTCCGGCTCAACGTGCTTCAGGTAGAGATCTTCCAGTTCCGACTTAATGGCGTACAAACCCAGCCGGTGGGCCAGCGGAGCGTAGATGTAAATCGTTTCGGAAGCAATCTTCAACTGCTTGTCGCGCGGCATCGACTCCAGGGTCCGCATGTTGTGGAGCCGGTCGGCAAGCTTAATCAGAATGACCCGCACGTCGTCGGAAAGCGTCAGGAGCATCTTGCGGAAGTTCTCGGCCTGCTGCGACGTACCGTACTCAAAGATGCCCGAAATCTTGGTCAGGCCGTCGATAATCCGGGCCACTTTGGGACCGAAACACCGGTCGATATCGGCGATGGTGGTTTCGGTGTCTTCGACTACGTCGTGCAGCAAGGCCGCCACGACGCTCGTTGTGCCCAAGCCAATCTCTTCGACGGCGATCTGCGCCACCGCGAGCGGGTGGTAAATATACGGTTCGCCCGACCGCCGGCGCATATTTTTGTGCGCTTCGGCGGAGGTGTTGAACGCCCGTTTAATCAATTTGGCGTCGTCTCCTTTCAACAACGGCTTAGCCGCCCGCAGTAACCGCCGGTAGCGTTTCAGAATTTCTTGCCGTTCCAGGTCCAGGTCAATCACGGATTCAACCGCGCCGGTGGTCTTGCCGGTAGTTGGCTTGTCGGGCGCATCAATCCGTTCGGTTACGTCTATCATGGTAGGCTTCATAGGGGGCGTCGCCCTTCGGGTTGTACTCGTTTTACTAAGATAACAACTAAAACGCCGAAAATTGACTTTCGAGCGGCTAAAAATAAAACCTTCCGCGTAAGCGCTTGCCCAGTTTATACTTTTTCGTACTTTTGCACTCCGAAAAATTGTTTGACTGTTCGTTTGTTTGTCTACTCGGTTGTTGCTGACGCGATAAGACAAAGGAACAATTGAACCGACAAACAATCCACCTGCGGGCGTGGCGAAATTGGTAGACGTGCCAGACTTAGGATCTGGTGCCGCAAGGCATGGGGGTTCGAGTCCCTCCGCCCGTACAATGGTTAAACCGGGCCGCCGGTGCGGAGCGAAAGAGTGAAGGAGTGAAAGAGCGTTCCCGCAACGTATCACCGCCCCGGCGGCCCAATCTTTCATTCGTTCGCTCTTTCACTCTTTAAAAAGCGCTCACATGGACATCACCCTCGAAAAATCCAGCGACACCAACGCATCGCTGAATATCACGCTAACCCCGGCCGACTACAAGCCCGAGGTAGACAAAAAACTCAAGGATTACAGCCGCAAAGTTCAGTTGAAAGGCTTCCGGGCGGGGCACGTGCCGCCGTCGCTGGTGCAGAAAATGTACGGCAAAAGCATTCTGGTCGATGAGATCAACGCCATGCTGAGCCGGACGGTTAGCCAGTACATCCGCGAGAATAAATTGCAAGTGGTTGGCGATCCGATTCCTAACCGCGAACAGGCCAACGCCATCGACTGGGACAATCAGACCGATTTTGCGTTTAGCTACACGCTCGGCCTGGCGTCGGAGTTTGACATTGACTTTGCCGACCTGCCCAGCGTCACGCAGTACCAAATTCAGGCGGGCGATGCCGAAGTTGACAGCACCATTGC
>CAXUEB010000227.1:672-1295 GCA_964249775.1 uncultured Spirosoma sp. | reverse complement strand
GGCGACGGCGACACGATCTACGGCGAACTGAAGCAGGTGAACGTGCCCGAGGGAACCGAAGCATTTTCGGCTAAAACGGCGTTTCCCATGCCTCAGATGGCCGACGACGCGAAAGGGCAGTTCATCGGTCAGAAAAAAGGCGAGGTGGTGACGTTCATCCTGGAAGATGCTTTTCCCGACGAGAAAGCCCGCGCGACGGCGACCGGCGTAAAGAAAGACGAAGCGGCTAACCTGACCGGCGAGTTTACGTTCGCCATCGACGACATCACCCGCCACGAGCCGGCCGAATTGAATGGGGAGTTTTTCGACAAAGTTCTCGGCGCTGGGGTTGTTTCGGACGAAGAGCAGTTCCGGGCCAAAGTAGTTGACATCATTCGGGGCAACTACACCCGCGAGTCGGCCCAGTTGCTGCGCTTAGACATCGAGAAGACCTTGCTGGACAACACGCCGATCCTCTTACCCGACGAGTTTCTGAAAAGCTGGCTGCTGGAAACCAACGAAGGCAAATTTACCCCCGAGCAAGTCGACGAGCAGTACGATGAGTTTGCCAAGTCGGTGAAGCTGCAACTTATCAAAAACAAACTCGCCGAACGCGCCGACATTAACGTTGAATTTGGCGAGGT
>CAXUEB010000227.1:0-662 GCA_964249775.1 uncultured Spirosoma sp. | reverse complement strand
CAACTACCTGATGGACGAGAAAAACAACGGCCAAAATTACAACAGCACCTACAACCGAGTACTGGACGACAAAGTAATCGACTACATCAAAGGCCAGATGACCGTCGTTACCCAGGACGTAACCGTGGACGAGTTCAAGGCGCTGGTGGAAAGCCGCTAAGCGTTCTAAATCAAGATTAGTTTACCAAAAAGACCCGCCAGCGCTGGCGGGTCTTTTTAGTTATACGTTTTGATCTACTTACTCACAAACTCGGTGACGCTGCCCGTGGTGATGTCATTCAAGTGACTTTTTACAGTACGTAATTGTGCCAGTACCCGCAACTGCTTGAACTATCTCCTGAATGGAAAATCACCGCGGATCGTTTATCCAAGCCGTTAGATAATCGGCTTTAACGCCTTTGAAATCAGCCAGAATGCCTAAAACCACTCCCTCGGGTTAAGCTGATTGTAGAAACAGGTGGTAGCTGCCGGCGTTTTTCCGTTATCCTATCCACGTTTGTAGTACTTCATCGCTTCGGGTAGTTGCGCCTGCAAATCGCGAATCCGGCGCTGATCGGACGGGTGCGTCGACAGGAACTCGGGCGGCTTGCGGCCACCGCCAGCCTGGGCCATGCGGCCCCAGAAACTAACCGCTTCCTGCGGGTTGTAGCCCGCCATCGCCA
>CAXUEB010000226.1:0-9072 GCA_964249775.1 uncultured Spirosoma sp. | reverse complement strand
GCCCAGCACCCCGCCGAAATTTTATTCGAGGCCCTGAAGTAGCTCACTTGTACTTGTAGCTCTGGCAATCCTGCCGGAGCAGCACGCGACAGCAACATGCTTCAAAGTGGCCGTATTAGTAGCTCCAGCAGGATTGCCAGCGCTACGAATACGGCCCCCGCTTGCGAACGGCCGCCGACAGTAAAAACGCCCCGCCGCCCCCGCTAATAACCGTCAGACCCGACAGCATAAAGGGCCAACCCGTCGAGAAAAAAACGAACAGCCAAACGCCAATGGCCAGTAGCACTGGTACTGGATAAAAAGGCATTCGAAACGGAAAATCAGCATCGATCCGCCGGCGGTGCAGCAACAATAAGCCGACTGCCTGCCCAACGAACTGAACGACGATACGCATGGCCAGAATCGCCGTGATTACGTCGCCAAGCCGGAACAGCAGACTGAACACGAAGCCAAGCCCGCCCAAAAACAAGAGCGACACGTACGGGAACTGACGGGTTGGATGTAGTTTAGCAAAAACCCGGAAGAACTGCCCATCGACGGCCGCAGCGTAGGGTACGCGTGAATACCCCAACAGCACCGCAAACAAGGACGAAAACGCCACCAACAGCACCAGCACCGTTGCCAACCGGGCTGCGTCGGGACCGTACAGGGTCTCGACAAACGTGCTGACGATAAACGGACTGTCTTGCGCCTGCTGCCACGGCACCACGCTGACGATGCTCAAATTCATCAGCAGATACAGAGCCGCAATGCCAACGATCGAAATAAACATACTGGCTGGAATGTTGCGCGTCGGTTGTTGAATCTCACCACCTAAGTGGCAGACGTTGTAGTAGCCCAAGTAACAGTAGATCGTCTTGACCGAGGCCTGCCCCAATCCAACGGCCAGCGCCCAGCCGCTGACCGTACTAACCGACGAAAACGTTTCTTCTAACGGAATCCGGGCGTTGGTCAGGCCGCCGACGATGATCCAGCCGAGCGTAAGCAGCACCGCTCCCCACATGATTAAGCCAATCTTACCAACGGAATCAATCTTACGGTAGAGCAGGGCAATGATAACGAGCACGACTCCCCCCGAAACGATTCGCCGTTGCCAGTCGTCCAACGGCATCAGGTACGATGCGTACTGGGCAAATCCGATTGCGCCCGATGCCATCACCAACGGGGCCTGAATCAGCGTTTGCCAGACGTACAAAAACGACAACAACCGCCCCCAGCGCTGTTCTCCGTACGAAATTTTGAGGAAGTTGTAGCTACCGCCCGCTTGCGGAAACGCGGCACCCAGCTCGCTCCACACGAATGCATCAATCAGCGAGACCACTGCGCCCAGCACCCACGCCCAAATAAAGTTGGAACCGCCGAGCGTTTTAATGACCAACGGTAGCACCACGAACGGCCCAATGCCAACCATGTCGATCATATTCAGGGCCGTTCCCTGGAGCAAGGTCAATCGGCGGGGAAGCGCAGCCGGCGCGTCCGGCAAATTGGTGGACGACGGAGTAGGCGTAGAATTGGTCAATCGCGTAACAGATTAAGTACCAACCCCGCCGAGCCGGACGGGTTACCAGGCAAAGGTCGTCGGGCGGTTAAAAGTTCGGTTAGCCGCTGAGTTTTCCGAATCGACGACGGGTTTAGGGCGACCAACCCGTCGGTCGTTGATTTTCAAAACAAACAACTTCAACGACGGTTGGTAAATGGACAGGTAAACATCTTACGTGTAATTAATGGATCGTTATGAAAAAGGTAATTCTCTTGGGAACGGTGCTGTCGGTTGCCCTACTGACGCAGTCCGTTGCCCAGACGCAATCTTCCGCGCAGCAGTCGCAGCAATCGTCAAGCGGTGTAAGCTCACAACAGGGCGGAACGAAAACGGCTCCGACCAGTTCAGTTGAAGGTATGAACCGCAAGGGCAGCGGCAAAATGGCTGCCGGGGCCACCCGCAACGGTAACTCGAACCTGTCGCCGACTTCGCCAACCAATACGCAGGGCAGCACCTCGCAGGGGTCGGCCAGCGAAGCATCGGGGGGTGGCGCTAAAGGCACGCGGGTGGCAGAGCAGCGCTCGACCACCGGTCCGAGAAGTACGAAGAATGGCACGGCTTCCGACGGCGGCCTGACCAGCGCCGGTACACCGACCTACGGCGCCCGCACCAGCGATAAGAACGTAAGCACCGGTTACCCACGGCCAACCGGCCCCGGCAAACCCGGTACGCCAACGGGCGCTGCGGCCGGCAAGAAAACCGGCGGTAACAGCTACCCGCAGACCAACAGCAGTGGGGGTAGCGGTAGTGGCACTGGCAGCGGCACAGGTAATGGTGGTAGCCCAAGTGGTGGCGTCCGCAAGCAATAAATCGTCAACGAAAAATCAAAAAGGCCCCACTCTCCTTGGAGAGTGGGGCCTTGCTCGTTACAGACAGTGCACTTATTTAGTTCAGTAATTCGTCAAACGTCAGGTTTACGTAGTACATAGCACCGATAGTGGGATTACCCCAACTGGTTCGGTATTGCTGCCGGAAAATGTTAGAACCTCCCACTTTTAAAATTGATTTGATACCTGGCAGGCGTTTGCTAACCTGCGCGTCTACCGTTGTGAAGGCCGGGACGATGGTCTGTTGGTTGTTGACGAACGAGCGGGCCTGTACCGGCTGAATCAAATCCTGCCAGTAAAACGAATCTTGGTAGCGCAGCGTGACGTTGAAGCCGAAGCCACTACTACGAATGTTACGGTTTCCAACCGACGCGTTGTAACGATACTTAGGCGTATTAAAACCAACTTGGAAACCATCCTCCAGCACATTCAAGTTCTTTTTACTGTCAAATAAACCGACACCCCCGCTTTTCAACGTATTGTTGGAAATGTTGCCGCCCACAGTGAAGTTGCCGGGTAGCAGGTAGTCCAACCCCAAGCCAAACCCGTGGTACGAAATGGTACCGGTATAGTTATTGGCCGTTTGAATTGGCAACGGCTGACCGGCCGCACCCACTACGTTCGGGCTAGATAAGATGACCGCCCCGATGTAGTTCTGTAGCTGACTGTTGTAATAGTAAGCATCAATCAAGAGCTTATTAGCAATCAGCCCTTTATAGCCGACTTCAAACGTTACCACCCGCTCCGGCTTGAATTCGGGGAAGCTGTAAGCCGTTGTGGTGCCGAAAAGCGTTGTTCGACCATCGCGCAGGTTATAGCGGTCTTGTAGCGGGCGCAGGCCGCCAATTAGAAGCGACACGGGCGTTTGTAGGTTGATGTACTGATTCTGCGTGGTTGGAATGCGGAAACCGGTCTGATACGACGCTCGGAAATTGTGCACTTTAGCCGCCGTCACGACCGCTGACAGACGCGGACTGAATTGCCCATTGAAGTTTTCGTTTTTATCGTAACGTAGTGAACCCGTTAATTTCAGTACGTTACTAATTGTTTTAGCCGCCTGAATATAGCCACCGTACTCGCGAATGTTGTATTCGCCACCGTCGGCTTTCTGCAAGAACAGGGTTCCGCCGGAGTTCAAGGCATAAATCCGGTAGTTAGCGCCCACAATGACCTCGGCAATGCTGGACTTGATATAATCGCCGAGGTTGTACATACCCTCAAAGTGGTACAGGTTCGTTTTATCAATGAACTTAGCGCCCCGTGCAATTGGAGTGTCTTTAATAACATCGGCTACCCGGTTAAATTCTGCCGTGCCGGGCACCAATCGCCCCTGATCGGCCGCCGTGCGGGCCGCCGTTTGCAACGCTGGCGAAGCCGCGTTGACGGCGTTCTGCGCGGCAGCTACGGCCGCAGCCGGGTTAGTTGGGTTAGCAGTCAGCGCCTGCTGTAAGGCCGTCGCGTACGTTTGCAAAGCGCCACCCGCGTAGGTAAACGCGTACTGTGGATACCACGACCCAAGCAGATTGGCGTTGTTTACGCTCGGCTTCCAGGCTTCGTTGATGTACGAACCGAGGATACCAGACGCGTAAGCATCGCCCGAACGTTCTTGTGTCGTATAAGCCCGCAGGAAAAAGTTAGAACCGCGCAGTTCCGCTTTGTACTGAGCCAGCGTAAAATTCTTGATGTAGTAGCGGTCCGACGAAGTGTAGACAGTGGTGCCGTTGCCCCAGTTGGCTTGCAGAATCCCTTCGACCTTATCATTGAATCGATAATGCAACGCCCCACTCAATTTCAGACTCTTGGTATCGTAATCCACCAAATCCCGTTCGGCGTAGCCCGTGCGAGAAACCGGCAGGTTCGGCAGTAGAACGTTGTTGATCAGTTGGGTAGCGGGAATGCCAGTTCGAGTGGATAGTTGATTAACTCCTCCAATGAGTTGAGCCAGAGCGGGCGAAATAGCTGCTAACTGCGCCGTTGGCACGTTGAGAAAATTAGCGAACGTACTCCGAAACGAGGCTAGTCCCGCACCGGAGGCATTTTCGTCACCGTAGCTGTTAATGCCATTGTAGTTTGCGTTGTTCTGTCGGTTTCCGGTTTCGGGCGTATACCCGTTCGAGAAACTCTGATCCCGATAATCGGTAGCCTGCCAGTCCTTTGCCGTCAGGTAGCCGACGTTCGCTTTGAACGCAAACCGGTTGTTGAAGGCTTTAGCATAGCGCACTGTGAAGTCGTAGTAAGGCGTGTTGGTTTGGCTCGAACCGTCCGCGTTGATGCGGTTAGTAGCGCTCATTACACCCAATTTGGCCTGTGCACTCAGCCCTTGATACAAAAACGGGCTTTTCGACGTCATCAAGAGCAGGCCGTTGGTAGCGTTGGGACCGTACAGCGCCGAAGCCGCTCCGGGTAGCAATTCAACGCTTTCAAGGTCTAATTCGGATATGCCCACGATGTTACCCACCGCGAAATTTAGACCCGGTGCCTGATTGTCCATACCGTCGATCGTCTGCACTACCCGTACGTTGCCGTTCTGGGTAAAGCCGCGCGTGTTGATCGACGAAAACGTCAGGCTTTGTTGACTTACTTCGACACCTTTCAGATTGCGCAGAGCATCATAAAATGAGGCCGCCGGCGTGGACTGAATAGCGCGAATGTCCATTTTCTCAATTGACACCGGCGATTGCAGAACGTTCTCTTCCATCCGGGAAGCGGCCACAACCACCTCCTGCCCCAACGTTATTTGTTCTTTCAGAACCACGTCCAGGTCCGAACGATTGCCCGAAATAGTAAACTCCTGCGTTTGGAAACCAACGCCCGAAACGGCAATGGTAAACGGCGTTGGCGTGCTCGTCGTTAGTGAAAAACGACCTTTTTGGTCGGTAATCGTACCAATCACTTTTCCTTTGACGGCAATGCTGATGCCGGCCAATTCGCCTTTCTGCGTTTCATCGGTAACGCGACCCGACAGGCGGGTTTGAGCCAATGATCCGGTAGCTACTAAGCACAATACACAAATGGTGGAAAGATATTGGGTAATGAATTTGCCCATGAGTTGTAACAATTGTTTAAGATGAATGTGTCACTTTCGCACTTTCGGTCTAAACTTACGGAAAACCATAACTTTTGTCCAATAATTTCTTGCCATTAATAAATTAGTGGTTTTACTATACAACTCATATTATTGATAATCAACTTGTTATCTATGACACAACTGGTGACAATGAAAAGCAGCTTTGGCGGTTGGGCGGTTAGTAAGCCAAAGCCAAGTTCTGCCTCGCACAAAACCAGCAAGCTGAGTCGCTCAAGTCGCTCAACAATCGTTGGTGACTGAATTTTGACAACCCACTCGACGGATTGCATGGGTAACTATTCCGGGGTGCACCATAGTAAATCAATCAATAGGCTAACTTTGTACCTTGAATAACGTACTCTTAACACGCTTCACAGACATGACGAGCGACTCAATCCAAGATCAGCGTGACGCCAGCCGGCGGGAATTTTTGAAAACGTCTGGCATCCTGACGGGCGGTGCCATCCTGAGTAGCCTGCCGTTTGGCGCACAGGCAACCGGCTATCACGTCTCCGTCGACGATACGATCAAAGTTGCCCTGATCGGCTGCGGAGGTCGTGGTACGGGTGCGGCCCAGCAAGCCCTCAGCACCAAACAAAATGTAAAAATTGTGGCCATGGCCGACGCGTACCGCGACCGGTTAGAGAACGCCTACACAGCACTGACCGAGCGTGGTGCCAAAGCGGCCGACGGCTCGTCAAAAGTCGATGTGCCGGAAGACCGCAAATTCGTCGGCTTTGATGCTTACAAGCAAGCCATTGCCTTGGCCGACGTCGTAATTCTGGCGACGCCACCGGGTTTTCGCCCCGGTCATTTTGAGGAAGCCGTCCGGCAAGGCAAGCACATTTTTATGGAAAAACCGGTCGCTACGGACGCACCGGGCGTTCGGAAGGTCTTGGCCGCTGCGGAAGAGGCCAAACGCAAAAAGCTGAACGTAGTCGTCGGTTTGCAACGGCATTACCAACCCAACTACCGCGAGATGGTCAAGCGCATCCACGATGGTGCGTTGGGCGACATTGTTGGCGGTCAGGTGTACTGGATCAGCGGGGGCGTCTGGCAAAAACCTCGTCAGGCCAACCAAACCGAGATGGACTACCAGATGCGCAACTGGTATTACTTCAATTGGCTCTGTGGCGACCACATTTTGGAGCAGCACATCCACAACATCGACGTGGCCAACTGGGTCAAGCGCGGCTACCCGGTATCGTGCCACGGCACGGGCGGCCGGCAGGTACGCGACGGCAAAGACTACGGCGAAATTTTCGATCACCACATCGTAGACTTTACCTACGCCGACGGCACGACCATCAACAGCCAATGCCGCCATTACGAAGGCACGTACAGCAAAGTGGATGAGATGTTCCTGGGCACGAAGGGCAAGGTCGATTCATTCGGGCAGAAAAGCGCCCTGATGACCTACAAAGGCGCGCCCCTCTACGTCCACAACGGCAAAGCCGACGGTAACCCGTATCAGATTGAACACGACGAACTGTTCAGCGCTATCGCCAAAAACCAGTACAAATTCGCCGACGCCGAGAACGGGGCCAAAAGCTCGCTAACGTCCATTATGGGCCGGATGGCGACGTACTCAGGCAAAGTCGTGAAATGGGACGAGGCCATGAACTCACAGATCGACCTCTTTCCGGAGAAGCTGGCTTGGGACGCTATGCCAAAAAGCCTGCCTGACAAAGACGGTCTTTACCAGGTCGCCGTACCGGGTAAGACTGTAGCGGTGTAACGTATGTCTCGTACAGAAAGGTAGAATTTTGCGTTTTATAACGAATTGAACCCGGCCGATTGCCAACTTCGCAGTCGGCCGTTTTTATTTTCCAGAATTAACAATTCAACGCCTGGAAAACGGCGGATCAATCGGCGACTTTTGCGCAGGCCCGCCACACTAAACACCTTCGTTAGGGCGTCGGCGCGGTATCCATCGGGAGCCGAGACGGTTACCCGAACAAAGTGGCGTAACCCCAAACCCGAGCGCGGATTCATGACGTGTGAATAGCGTCAGCCCCGGTGTTCGAGAAACCGGTACGTATCGCCGGAGGTGGTGACGGCCCGGTTCTGGAGTAAGATCGTCAACGTATCGTTTATGCCAATGCGCCAGCCGGGTTGAGCAAGTGGCGCATCACCGGCCACGATATCACCACCCAGATCAATTAGAAAGGCGTTAATACCTAAGCCGCGCAGCACACGGGCCGCTTCATCAATAGCGAAGCCTTGACCAATGCCGCCCACGTCAAGCCGCATACCGGATCGCCGGAGCCGCACGGAACGCGTTTGATGGTCTAACTGTATAAGTTGGTACCCGACCGTCCGTCGGGCTCCGCTACGGTTGGAAACTCCTTGCGTCGAACAGCCCGGCGCCACAGCAGCGACAGCGGCCCGACCGTCGGGTCGAAACGACCGCGCGACAGGCGGGCGATAACCTGCGCTTTTTGCAGAACGTCAAACAACTCCGTTGAAACGGGTACCCATCGACCCGACCCGGCCGTTTCGGACAGACGGTTGATTTCGGAGCCGTCTAAGTAATCGCTTAGGATTTGGTTAAGCGAATCCATTCGGGTCGACACGGCTTGGTTAGCGCGGCCGGCGGTTGAGCTGTCAGCCGCGTAAAGCGTCAGGACGAACTGCGTACCCATCAGGCCCCGGCGAAAGACAAAGCGCTGATCCGACTGCGCGTAAGCTTCGGCTGACACCAATCTGACTATTGCTACGCAGAGAAATACAGCCATTGACGCAGACAAACCGCGCCGATTCGCGTTAAGAAAACGCCATCTCATTCATCAATTTTGAAAGCAATGGTTACGATCAAGAACAAGTTTTTGCTGTTGGCGGCCGGCTTCTGGCTGTCCGGCATTGTCTTCGCGTTGCTGGGCGCTTACGGCAAAAGCCACCAGTGGGCGGCCACGGGTACGCTGCTGACCATCGGTATCACGGCCCAAGCTATTGGGTTTGGCTTTCTGGGCTTTGCTATTATGCAGGCGGTGTTTCGGAAAAAATAGTGGTCTCTGGTTTTAACCGCGCCACTTGATTCCGCAGGCTCATATCGACCAGCACGAGCGCGGCCATCGCTTCGACAATTGGCACAGCACGGGGTACTACGCAGGGATCGTGCCGACCTTTGCCCGACACAATCACGGATTGACCATTCACATCCACGCTTTCCTGATCCTGCATAATCGTCGCAACGGGTTTGAAAGCGGTGCGGAAGTAAATCGTTTCGCCGTTGCTGATGCCGCCCTGAATACCACCTGAATGGTTTGTTTTGGTACGAACGTGCCCCTGTTCGTCGGCATAAAACTCGTCGTTGTGCTCGGAACCGTACAATTCCGCGCCGGCGAAGCCACTGCCGAACTCAAAGCCTTTGACGGCGTTGATGCTGAGCATGGCCTTACCCAGTTCGGCGTGGAGTTTGTCGAACACTGGTTCGCCCCAACCCGCCGGAACGCCCGTCACGACGCAGTCGACAACCCCCCCCACGGAGTCGCCCCGCTTGCGGGTTTCATCAATGTAGTCGAACATCCGCTCGGCCGTTTCGGGGTCCGGGCAACGCACGGCGTTCTCTTCGGCGAGGACCAGGTTTAGTTCCGTGTGGGGCTTGTTGAGCTTTAACTGACCAACCTGCGAGACGT
>CAXUEB010000225.1:2931-9135 GCA_964249775.1 uncultured Spirosoma sp. | reverse complement strand
ATCTACACCCGCGATGACTACGCACCCACGCTGACCCTGATCCGAAAGCAAGCCCCCGCCCTGTACGTCCTCCAGGAAATGACGCCGGCCAGCATCCGGCTCGTTACGTCGCGGCTGGGCGGGGAGTTTCCCCATTGGTTTGCCTGCTGGTCGAAAGGGCCGTGCTGGACGCTGGTCGGCAGCCGGGCGCCCCTGCACGTCGACCAGACACTGGCCCGGCATAAACGCATCATCGCGCTAACGACGCGCATCAACGGCCGGGACGTATCGCTGCTGACGGTCCATCCGCGAACGCCCCTGCTGCCGTCGTGGTTCAGCGAACGGAACGACCAATTGACGTTCGCGGCCCGGCAAACGCGCCGGAACGCCCAACCGACGGTGCTCATCGGCGACTTTAACATCAGCGTGTTCTCGCCCCTGTATGACGACATTTTTCGGCCGTTTAATCCAGCTGGCAACGGCAAGCCGACCCAGATTTTACGTCCGGCCCGGCGCTTTCTGACCCAACCGACCTGGCCAATCTTTTTTCCGTCCCTGATGATTCCGATTGACCACGCTTTCGTCAACGGCGGCTTCCGTCCAGTCCGTTTTCAAACCCTCGATCATCCGGGTTCCGATCACCGGGCGGTGGTCGTTGATTTGAGGTTTAGTCGTTGATTTGCTTAGCAACCGGGTATCATGAAAAACGTAAAACTATTCAAGGTGGCCCCACTGGTGGTGTTCGTAGTACTGAGCAGTTGGACCATTAGCGACCAAGAACCTGAATTTCCGTACCAATTTTCCAGTCGAATTCTATCCACCTTGGAGAAAAGCACAAGCCGTAACCGCGTGGATATGGCGGCTTATAGTTTCTCTTACATCGGCGAATACTGGCATGCCTTATCTTATTTTGATACACAATATGAGCAAGTTAAGGCTCCCCTAACCCGCAATGACAGTCTACATTTTGAGCATTTTAAACCGGTAGACGCTAAAGAGTACATTCTGCAACGGGCAAAAAACGAGCAGATTGTTATTCTCAACGAAGCCCATCACACGCCCATCCACCGCGTGTTTACGTCAACGTTACTCAAAGACTTGTACCGGATGGGATTTCAGTACATGGGTGCGGAAACGTTAGGTCACGAGGATAGCTTGCTGAATAAGCGTAAGTACCCCGTTCTGAAATCCGGCTACTACGCCAAGGAGCCGCAATACGGAAATATGATTCGGGAAGCGCTTCAAATTGGTTACCGAGTATTTCCGTACGGAGCCAATACGCCTGACGAGTTTGCCAGTGGCAAATCGCGGGAAATTGCCCAAGCGCGCTATATTGAAAAGGTCTTGAAGCAGAACCCGAAAGCGAAAATTGTTCTGCACTGTGGTTACGCTCATGTTTACGATGTTCCCCTAAAAAACAACTGGGAAAAGGCAATGGCGGGCCGCTTGAAAGAATTTACCGGCATTGACCCGTTCACGATTGATCAGCAGCAGTGGACGGAGTTGGGCGACCGCGCAAAGGAAGAGCCGTTATACCACTTGATGAACGTTAAAGCGCCGAGTGTCTACGTTAACGCAGCCGGCAGAACGCACCCAAAATTAGCCGATGTATTAACCGATATTCAAGTGGTTCACCCGCGCACAACGTACAGGCACGGTCGTCCAGCCTTCTTGTTGCGAGATGGTCAATGGAAACCTTGTTTTGTGAGCAAACAACAATTGTCACTTGGGTTTCCGTGCCTTGTGCTGGCTTACCGAGAAGGTGAAAACGTTAGCAGGGCCAAGCCGCTCGAAATGGCCACACCGGTAGACGTCATTGAACTAAAAAGCGCAACCGAACAGAAGGCGCTCATTCTGCCACTGGGCAACTACCACGTTGTTGTGCAAAGTCCTAACGGAAATCAAACTGAGTTTCGCTTGGCGCACAAAGGGTAAGACGCTATTATGTTTTGTGATTGTCACGCTCTCACCCACAACCAGGCCCCAATCATTCCTATCACACCTACCAGATGCACCAAGGCCTTCGCCAAACCCGCGCCTTCGTGGAAGAGCACAATAGCCGCGTCGCCCAGCGGTAAGATACTACCCAGCCCAATGGCAATCGCCAGTGCTCGGCGCTGCCCCAAACCTGTTAGCGTTAGAATTAACGAACCGAAGAACAAATCGCGGACGCCGACGGCGTAATGCATCCCGTACTTACCCCGCTCGGGTATGTCAACGCCGTAGAAATACTCAATCAATTCAGGCGCAGCGAGGTACGCCACACCCAACCCCAACAGGATCAAGCCCAGTCCGGCACATACCCGTTGTTGCCCGCGGCTTAGCGGTCGATCGGCTTGGTTCATCTTACTTCTTGTACCGGCACTGCGTATTGTCCGACTTGACGTAGTACGACTTGTAGTTCAGCGCCTTGGGGTCGGTGCAGCCTTTCAGGTTGAGGATTTCTACGTTGCGGAAATCAATCGGGTGGCTTTCGGCTTGCAGGGCAATGTAGCCGCTGCCGAGGGGCGTGTTCTGTCGACTCATCCAATAGTCGCCGTTGTCGATGCCGGCCGCCCGCCAGTCGTATTGCTTGCTGACGAAGCCGCCACCCACTTCGGGTCGTTCGTAGGTCATCACCGTGTCGCCTTCGATGACGTGATGCACAAGGGAATCGCCCAGGACGATGGCTTCGACCGTCACCCATTGGTCGCCGTCATAGGTTTTGGAATCCGAGTCGATGCAATGGGCGGTATTGAGTTTTCCCCGCATGTACACCTGCGTGCCGGGCGTGCAGAGGTTCGCCGTATGGCGAGCGCCTTTGCCCAACCCGCCCAGCATCTGCAATTCCAGCGACACGGGAAAATCCTGCTTGGGCGACAAGCTCGCGGCCGACTGCGAGTGCAGCATGACGCCACTGTTGCGCACGTTCCAGGCCGCCCCGCCCTTGGTTTGCTCACCCACGAACCGGTACGTAAACCGCAGAACGTAATGCGAAAACGGCTGGTTGTAATACAGATGTCCAAACTTCCCGTCGAACGTGTCGTACTGGTCATACGCAATCCGTAAGATGCCGTTCTCAACGCGGAATGTGTTCTTGTAATTGTCGTTTAGCGGTTGCCCGGCAATCTTAATGTCCCAGCCGCTAAGGTCTTTCCCGTTGAAGAGCGGCTGCCAGTCCCGGCGGTTCACGTCGGTTTGGGCAAAGGTAATCGGCATAAAGCCCGTGAGCAGAAGAAACGAAAACAGAATGGATACTATCTTCATTGATCAAAAATTTTGCGTTGGTTCCCCGTTCTCTGAGCAGGCAAATTGATTCGCCCGCTCAGAGAACAGAAAGCTCATTTCAACACCTCTACCGTATTCAACTCTGGTCCGCCCCCGTGGTTGGCCGAACCCGCGACGATGTAAATCTTACCCTCGTGCACGACGGCCTGCGTCCCGTGACGGCCCTGCTGCAAGGTCGGTCCGGCCGTCCACCGATTTGTCTTCGGGTCGAGGATTTCGGCTTCGCTATGCGCTTTGAGCTGCACGGTTTCGCCCCCGATGACCCACACCTTACCGCCCTGCGTTACGGCCGTAGCGCCGGCCCGTTGCGTGGGTAAGTTCGACTGGGCGGGCAGCGTAGTCCATTTGCCCGCCTTAAAATCATACACGTCGACTTCAGCGATGGTTGTTTCGAGCACCTTTCCGATGCGGGCGGTTGAGTTACGTCCGCCGGCCAGATACAGTTTGTCGTCCACGAAGGCCGCGCTGATGTGGTCGCGGGTGCGGGGGGCGTCGGGCAGGCGTTTCCAGCTATTCGCCTTCGGGTCGTACTCGTCAAACCAGGCCACGTGGCCGTCGTAGTGCCCGTCGATGATGCCACAGACCATGTAGATTTTGTCGCCCCGCACGACGACGCCCGCCGAGCCACGGAGTCGTTCTTTCGGAATTTCGGGGCCTTTGCGCCATTCTCCGCGCTTTGGGCTGTAGATGTACAAATTCGGAATCGGCGTTTCGTGCGGATACTTACCCTCAAACGCGCCCATGACGTAGACCTCACCCCCGTAGCTGACGGCCTGAAAGTGGTTCATCTCGACGGGTGGCGTGGGCAGCGTTCGCCAGACCAGCGTTTTCAGGTTTAAGGCTTCGAGTGGCTTCATGCCGCGCCCACCGATGGCGTAGAGACTGTCGCCGACCAGCGCAGCCGCGTTTTCGTGGCGCACCGAGCAGGTATTTTGGGTGGTAACGGACTGCCAAGCCTGCGCCTGAGCGGTCAGGCTGCCGACGGTCAGCATTCCTAAAAAACCAAACGTTTGTCTATTCATACAATTTACAAGGGTGATGATTACATTTGCCTAACGGACAACCGTTCGGAGTGGGCTACGTGATGCGTTTGGTAAGCCAGCACGAATAGAAAGGTCTTTGCCGCGGCCGAACTACTGTTTCCGTTACGACGGACACGGGAAAGCAGCGTCGTATTTTTTCAAATTCCGGCTCGTTTGCCAAACCATTCGTTTGAACTACTCGTTAGAATTTCTCCGTACTATCTCCAAGTAATCATGGAAAACCATCAGAACGGCAACGGTCAGAACGGACATTCGTCTGTATCCGGCCCTGAATTTGGCGCGACCGGCCTGCAAGCGCAGGATCAGCCGGTTGACCAGACCCTGACCACGCGGCAGGGCCACCCGCTTACCAACAACCAGAACGTCCGCACGGTCGGCAGCCGCGGACCGACGACGCTGGAAAACTACGCGTTCATCGAGAAAATCTCGCACTTCGACCGCGAGCGCGTTCCCGAGCGCGTCGTCCACGCCCGCGGGGCCGGTGCCCACGGCGTGTTTGAAGCCTATGGTACTGTCGGCGACGAGCCGATCAGCAAGTACACGCGCGCCAAGTTGTTTCAGGAAAAAGGCAAGCAAACGCCTGTTTTCGTGCGCTTCTCGACGGTAATCCACGGCGGTCACTCGCCCGAAACGCTGCGCGACCCGCGCGGATTTGCCGTGAAATTCTACACCGAAGACGGTAACTGGGACCTCGTTGGCAACAACCTCAAGGTGTTCTTTATCCGCGACGCCATGAAGTTTCCCGACATGGTGCACTCGCTCAAGCCCGATCCGATCACGCACCGGCAGGACGGCGGCCGCATCTTCGACTTCATGAGCAACACGCCCGAGTCGGTGCACATGCTGACGTTCCTGTTCTCGCCCTGGGGCATTCCGGCCAACTACCGGCAGATGCAGGGTTCGGGCGTGAATACCTACAAGTGGGTGAACGACAAGGGCGAAGCCGTGCTGGTGAAATACCACTGGGAGCCGAAGCAGGGCATTAAAAACCTGACCCAGCCCGAAGCCGAGCAGATTCAGGCCAAGAATTTTAACCACGCTACGCAAGATCTGTACGATAACATCGAAGCGGGTAATTTCCCGCAGTGGGAACTGCTGGTGCAGATCATGAGCGATGACGAGCATCTTGAACTGGATTTCGATCCACTCGACGATACTAAATTGTGGCCACAGGACCAGTTCCCCTGGTTGCCGGTGGGCATGATGACGCTCAACAAAAACCCCGAGAACTACTACCACGAAGTCGAGCAGGTTGCCTACGGGACTGGCGTGCTGGTCGACGGGCTGGATTTCTCGGACGATAAAATGCTGCAAGGCCGGACGTTCTCGTACTCGGATACGCAGCGTTACCGCGTTGGTACGAATTACCTGCAACTGCCCATCAACGCGCCCAAGAAGCACGTAGCGACCAATCAGCGCGACGGTCAGATGCAGTACCGCGTCGACACCGCGCCGGGTCAGAACCCGCACGTTAACTACGAACCGTCGTCGATGAACGGCCTGAAAGAAGCGCCCCGGACCCATCCCGATCACGAGCCGCAGATTTCGGGCAAGCTGGTGCGCAAGCCCATCGACCGGACCAACAACTTCCAGCAGGCAGGCGAACGCTATCGCCTGTTTGAGGATTGGGAGCGCGACGACCTGATTAACAACCTGGTTGACGCTTTGTCGGGAGCCATCCCAGAAGTACAGAACCGGATGATCGACCTGTTCAGCCAGTGCGACCAAGACTACGGTCGGCGGGTGCGCGAGGGTTTGGAGCAGTTTGCTAATAACAACGGCAAAGCCAACGGTCAGGCGAACGTACAAGCCGGTCACGAAGCCGTCGAGATGGCGGAAGAGATGGCCCACGAAGCGCAGCCGTATTAATTATAACCAATGTGTTGATTCTAAGAGCCAGCGCACCCGTCGGGTG
>CAXUEB010000225.1:0-2921 GCA_964249775.1 uncultured Spirosoma sp. | reverse complement strand
ACGGGAGCGGCCATCATCCGAAGAGTTTGCCCTGACTAAAACACCACTTAGTATATTTCAGGTTATTGAAACCCGGTACTGAAACAAAACAACGATCAATAATATTAAAACTAATTGGTAGATTGACCACATGCACCCGCGTCAATGAAACGGCGCGTGGACTGCCTGATCCGGTGATTCGATACGCCAACTGTTCCATTGCCCTTACTAAGCCCTTCGGTCATTCGCGCGAAGGGTTAGTTCCGCTTGCTTTCTGTTCAATCAGCCTATATTCTCTCTACACACGTGAAAAAACTTATCACTATCAGCACCGTACTCACTACGGTTAGTGTCGGCCTTGCCCAAACCAACACCGCCACCCTCAGTCAGGTTGGCACGGCGCAAACCTCGGAACAATACCAAACGGGGCGTTACCAGCTTTCTACCATTACGCAGGGAAACGATGTTCTCAACAATTACGGCAACTACGCCGGCACGTTCCAGACGGCGACCGGCTCGGCGGGAAACACGGCGACGGTCAACCAGACGGACCGATCGAACGCAAACCGCGCCGGCGTTACGCAGTCGGGAGGCAGCGGCAATAACGCGACCATCGACCAGCGGAACAGTAGCGGCAGTTCGGGTAGTGTCCTACTGGTAACCAACCAGACTACGATCAACGCCGTTCTTTCGGCGGGGGGTAACTGGAGCGGTATTCTGCAACAGGGGTCGGGCAATGCCAATACGTTCATCAGCCAGCAGAATGGCAGTTCGGCCAACTTCGCCGAGATTTACCAGTACGGCGACAACAACGGACAAACGTCTATCGTCCAAGCAAACGAATCTCTACGCAACAAAGCGATTCTTCGCCAGGGTACTGCCTCGACCGGTGCCTCCGAGAACTTAGCCACGATTTTCCAACAGGGATTTTCTTCGAGCGACAACGAGGCTATGATTACGCAGCTAACGGACCGGAACGAAGCCCGCATTCAGCAGAGTGTGATTAGTTTTTCTAACAAAGCGGCTATTACCCAAACCGGCGGAGACGGCTCGAAAGCCGGCATTGAACAGTACAACGCCAGTAGTCTAAACGCGGCCACCATTACGCAGCAGGCGGGCGATAACCGGGCGTTTATCGATCAAAACAACCAGAGTCAGGGCAATACGGCCGTCATTACGCAGCAAGGCGGCAACGGAACCAACGACGGAACCGGCAACTACGGCCTAATTAGCCAGTCGGGTTATCCGACCTCGTCCAATTATGCGTCGCTGTTGCAAACGGGCGACAATGGGCAGGCCCTTGTTTACCAAAGCCGTACTTATTCGACTTCCGCCACCGTTGAACAGGCCGGCTTGGCTAACTACGCGCGGATCGACCAGGTAACCGGCAACACGAACTCGGCCAGCATCCGGCAAAATTGGAACGTTAAAAGCGGCCACGACAACGTAGCGGAGATTCGGCAGGGCGCTCCGTCTAATCCGGGTTCCAGTGCGAATGCTGCGTTCAGCAACGTTGCCACCATCACCCAGGAATACAGCAGAAACACCGCCCGGCTGTTTCAGATTGGCATCGGCAATCAGGGCGACATTACGCAGATCGGCGACAACAATGTGGTGCAGAACGCATCGGCGGCAGTGAACAGCTTTGCCAACCAACAAGGCACTAACAACCGGTTAACCATTGTCCAGGATTCGGGCACGGGACCAACGTTTGTGCCCAACATTGCCAACGTGTTTCAGGCGGGAACGGGCAACGTCATCACCATCGTGCAAACGGGTCGATGAGCCGGGAACTGACCTACAGCGCACAGTCGCCTTGATACGCTTTATCGCAACGGTTCCCGCGCCGATTGGTGCGGAAATTTTGGTTTTATAGCTTCCACCCGGCTTACCCGACTGCGTAGTTCTACGCGTTCGTCCGGGGAAACCCTTGTTTTTTTACTGACGTGTTGCTCTTCGCGGGATAGGTCCCGACCAACGGGCATCAACCAATAAAACACACGTCAATGAAACGTTTACAAACCGGCTTACTCGTAGCTACGCTTCTTTTAAGTGCAATCATTTTTCAGAACTGCCAACCCCAAGACGGCGAAGTCGGCCCGCAGGGCGAAACCGGGGCCACGGGGGCGCAGGGACCCGCCGGTCCGGCCGGCCCGACGGGCACGGCCAATGTGCAGTACTCACCCTGGGTAACGGTCAACTTCGCCAGCAACGGCTCGACGTATACCGCCAACTTGACGGCGGCTGCCATCACGCAGGACGTTATCGACAAGGCTGATATTCGGGTATACTGGAAAACAAGCGGCTACACCCTGAGCCTACCTTACGCGCAGATCATCAGCGGCACCACGTATTCCGTTCACCAGCGGTTTTACGTTGGTCGAGTCGAGTTAATCTCGTCGTACGCCTTGACGGCGCAGCAGTTCCGATACGTCATTATTCCGGGCGGTACGAGCATCGGCGGTCGCAAAGCAGCCATTGATTACGGAGATTACGAAGCCGTCAAGAAGGCGCATAACTTGCCGGATTGATACGGATTTATCACAAACGCACAACGACCATCGGAAGCGCTTCCGATGGTCGTTGTGCGTTTGACAAGCGGGGTGAGGTAGGGTAAGCTACATTTATAGCACGGTCTCAAAGCCAACCAGTACGTCCTTGCCCCCGCCGAACGCCGTTCTTAACCCACTTGTCCATAAAAAGGCATTCAACGAACCGTTACGTCTTCCGCTTCTTTTTCCGCGCCGACGGAAACAAGACGTTGTTGAGAATCAGCCGATAACCGGGCGAATGAGGGTGCAGATTCAAGTCGGTAGGGCTGCGCCAGCCGGGACCGCGGTTGCCTTCGGGGTCGTGCCCGCCGTAAAATGTCCACTGCCCCCGGCCCACCTCGCCGTAGATGTAGCGGTGCGACGCTTTACCTTCCCCCATCACCAAGGCGC
>CAXUEB010000224.1:0-9213 GCA_964249775.1 uncultured Spirosoma sp. | reverse complement strand
ACGGGGTTGTAAATGCGCACGGTGTTCGTGCCGGTCATGCCCGACTGCATCTGAATCTGGGCGTAGTGAATGCCCGGCTCAAAGTCGGTGTAAATCCGGGCTAAGTGCCAGCCGCCTTCCTGCCAGTGTTGCAGCAGGTGGTGCGTGAGAAACGACGTGAGCATGGCCCGCATCCGAAAGTTGATGTAGCCCGTCGCCGTCAGGCAGCGCATACAGGCGTCAACCATTGGGTAGCCCGTGCGGCCGTCGCGCCAGGCCGCGTAGTGCGCCGGGTTGTCGTTTTTAGGTATGGCCGCGAACGCCCGATTGACGTTCTCAAACTCCATCCGGTCTTCCGTCTCGAACTTCTGAATGAAGTGGCAGTGCCACCGCAGCCGCGACGCCAACGCCCCAAACTGCCGTCCTAAGCCCTTCGACTCCGGCCGTTTAGCCGCCAGTAGTTGCGCCTGAAACACCTGCCGGATGCTCAGACAACCCCACGCGATGTAGGGCGACAACCGGCTGCACCCCCGCCGGCTTTCCAGCGGCTTTGAAATCGATTGGGCGTACAGCGCGATCCGCTCGGTTAGAAAGCTATCCATATACCGGTAGGCGTTGTGCTCTCCGCCCGGCTGAAACAGCGGGTTCGGCTCCTGCCACTCGGCGGGTAAGTCAGAACCGCGCTGGGCCTCGTACCAATCCGTAGGCAAATCGGCGGGTTGCCAGCGCGATAAGTCGGGGTGTTGCTGCGGTGCCCGCATCGTCCGTTGCCAGTCGGCGGGCCAAGTTTCGCGGTTCTTTAACCGCCGGATAACGCCGTTGCTTTGAAACTCCTGCCACGTAATGTCGTTCGCCCGGCAGAATGTTGCAACGGCCTTATCGCGGTCATACGTCACCTTCAAACCGGTCTCCTCGTGTGCGAAAATCGTATCAATGGTAAACCGCTCTTGCAGCGCACTGAATACGTCGAGTACTTCGCGGTGAAAAACCCACACATTCGGCGGGCCGGTTTGGGCATTTGTATTCGGCTCATCGTCGAACTCGAACGGCAGCCATTCGTGCGTCGGTTCGGCGGGTTGTGCAGGCTGAGCCGCATTCAAGAAGGCGGGTAACTGCTGATTCAAATCCGCTAAACACTCCGTTACGAACCGCCAATGCCGCAGGTCATAGTTCGGATCGGCCCTAACCGACGGCTCAAAACAGTAGAGCAGGAGCAAGGGCCGGCCGACTTCGACGGCCGCGCGCAAGGGCGCGTGATCGCGCAGGCGCAGATCCCGTTTGAACCAGAGGATGTTGATGGCGGGGCGGTCGTTCATCTAAACCGATAAGGACTACGCGTCGCGGTCTTAGAGACCTTATCGGTTTGGTAAAGCGGTCCTACTCAAAATTTGTTTAGCTTCACCCTAAACTACCCAATCGCCCATGACGCCCGAAGCTGCTTTCCAATACGCCAACCTGCTGGTGCTGCCGCAGTGGATTCTAATGATCGTCGCCCCGCGCTGGCGTGTCACGCAGTACTTGGCCCGTCTGTTGCCGATTCCCATGATTCTGGCTGGTATGTATCTCTACTACCTGTTTGCCGTGCCGCCCACGCCCAACGGTCAGCCGTTCGATTTCCGGGCGTTCAGCACGCTGGCCGGTGTACAGTCGCTCTTCACGGGGCAGAAAGAAGCCGTCTTAGCGGGTTGGATACATTACCTGGCGTTCGATCTGGTAGCGGGCAGCTACGTCCTACGCGACGGGCAGGCGCGGGGCGTTGCGCATGGCTGGCTCGTGCCGTGTATGCTGCTCTGTTTTATGCTCGGACCAAGCGGTTTACTCCTGTATGGTCTTCTACGATTGGTTCTGTCAAAACAACCGCTCACAAAATTTTAGTAAAACAGTGAACAGAAAGAATTGATTTTAGTTGCTCGTAATCTTACATTCACGAAATCATTGCTATGCCTAAACGCTTACTCTTCCTCCGTAACGCCAACGATGAAACAAATCTACTGTCTCCTTGTCTTTGGATGGCTGTTTGGCCATTGCTGTACCCCAGCCACCGCTCAAATTCTAACGCCCGATCAAACCCGTAATGACCTTAGCTTTCTCAAGCGTAGGTTGGACCAACTGCACCCCGGTATGGGCTACTACACGCCCCGCCCGCAAATAGAGCAATTGTACGATTCACTCTATAACTGCCTGACGGCTCCCGTTGATTACTTGCCATTCTATCGCCACCTCAGCCCGCTCGTGACGGCGCTCAAAGACGGCCATACGAACCTCGATCACCGCAAGAATTACATTACGAAAGCCACCCGGTTCATTCCGTTCTTTATTCGGCCCGTGGGCGAGCAGTACTACGTTAGCCACAACGTGTCGGCGGATACGAACCTCCGGCGCGGTACCGAACTGCTGACCATCAACGGCCGGACAATCGCCGACTTGCACCGCGAACTAATGGAAGCTGACCATTCCGGCTCCGACGGCGATAACCTGACCGGCCGCCGGCAATGGAGTTTGGTGCAGTTCGCCGATTATTACGCAGCCTGGTACGGCTCCGCCGACTCCATTCGGGTGACGTACCGGCTGCCCAACGACACGCTCGTTCGGCAAAAAACGCTGCGTTGCCGTACGCTCAACGGCTTTCGGGCGACGATGCACCAACGGTATCGCCACGAATTAGATTTGCGCCCGAACTTGTCGGTACGGGTCATTGATACACTGACGCGCACGGCGGTGCTGCGGGTGTCGTCGTTTATGGGGCTGAGAAAAACCGATCCGTTTCAACGGGCGTTCAACCGGCGGTTGAAGCAGGCGTTTCGACAACTGCGACACGACAACATCGAGAACTTAGTGGTCGACCTGCAAGGCAACGGCGGAGGGATTGTCCTCAATTCGGCGCGGCTGCTGCGCTACTGGATGCCGGAGTCGTTCGCCATGATGGACCACGAAGAAATGAAGCGGGCCGCCCGCGCCGAACTGGTCACGCGTTGGAATCCGTTTTCGGCGCTTAACTTTAGTTTACAGTACAGAACCAACGGGGCCGGCGACTTTGCCAGTCGTTCGAGTCAGCATCGTTACCACCCTTACCGGCGTTTAGCGTTCCGGGGTAATCTGTACTTTCTGATGAACGGCGCATCGTTTTCGGCGGCAACCACCGTGCTGGCTAAAACCCTCGACGCCGGGTTGGGCACGTTCGTCGGCGAAGCCAGCGGCAGCGCCTATTGGGGCGATTTTGCCGGTCATTTCAAGACCGTTACTTTGCCCCATTCCAAAATGCAGGTGCGCATTCCACTCAAGAAATTAACCCACGCCGTCGTGCCCGACCGCGCCAACGGCTTCACGGTCGAACCAGACTTCACGGTAACGCGCTCCTACGAGGACCTGATGACTAATCGCGACTACGTACTCGACTACACGCTCCGGCTTATTCGGCAGGGGGTTGTGGCTCGCCAACCCAGCAAGGCGCGGCCAAGCCGATTTGTCAGCGCGCTGGGCGCACCGTTGCAGGCGTCGCGGTAGAGTGAGAGCGTGAATGGCGAATCGTGAATGGGGAAAGATGAGTAGCGAAAGAGTGGCAGAAGTCGCGGAAGTCTGCGGCTTTATTCGTTCAGCTTTCGCCGTTCATCATTCACGATTCGCTATTCACTTTTTCACCCAATAATCGTATCTTTATATCCGTGTACTGCATCGTTGACGTAGAAACGACCGGGGGCGTGAAAGGCCCTACTCGGTTGACTGAAATCGCTATTTTTCGCCACGACGGCCGTCAGGTTGTCGACCAGTTTCATTCGCTGCTGAATCCCGGCTGCCCAATTCCACCTTTCATTCGTCAGCTAACGGGCATTTCGGACGCTATGGTCGCCGACGCGCCAGAATTCGCCGACGTAGCCCGCGAAGTGCTCAATATTACACAAGACGCCATATTCGTGGCGCATAACGTCCAGTTTGATTTTAATTTTATCAAAAAAGAATTAGACTGGCTCGGCTACGAGTACTTCCGGCGGACACTTTGTACCGTCCGCACGAGCCGTAAAGTCTTACCTGGACATCCGTCTTATAGTCTGGGTAAACTCTGCCGGTCGCTGAATATTCCGCTCAACGACCGGCACCGCGCCCACGGCGATGCGGCCGCCACGGTTCGGCTCTTTGAGATGCTTCTCAAGCACGACGCCAAGGGCCTTATTCCGCGCGTTGGATTGGTTGACGCACCGATTCAGTAGTCTTGGCGTTCACAAACCGCGCGTTGCGTCAACCAGACTGCCGGTTGCCGGACTATTCGTTTGTTTTTGGCTACCGCGTACCCTTTACCAGTTCAACCCATGACGGTTCTTAATTCCATCCGATTGCTTTTCATGCTGAGTTCGTCTGTCGCCCTCGGGCAAGTCAATACCCCATTAACTTATCCCCAAACCCGGAAGACCGATCAAACCGATACGTACCACGGCACGCAAGTCGCCGACCCGTACCGCTGGCTCGAAGATGACCGCTCCGCCGAAACGGCCGAGTGGGTAACGGCGCAGAACAAAGTCACGTCTGGCTATTTAGCGCAGATTCCGTACCGGAAGCAACTACAGAACCGGCTGGAGCAGGTGTACAACTACCCGAAGTACTCCGCTCCGTCGCGCAAAGGCGATTACTTCTATTTTCGCAAGAACGATGGCTTGCAAAATCAGTCGGTGCTTTACCGGCAACCGACGTTGCGCCAGAAAGGTCTGGACGGTAACCCGCAAATCGTGATTGACCCCAACAAACTGTCGGCCGATGGCACAACGCGCCTGACTACGTTCGCGCTGTCGAAGGATGGACGCTACGCGGCTTACGCGTTGTCGAAAGCGGGTTCCGACTGGCAGGATATCTTGGTGATGGACATGAACACCCTCCAAACGCTGCCCGACAAGATCGAGTGGACCAAGTTTAGCGGAGTGGCCTGGCAGGGCGACGGGTTTTATTACAGCCGTTACGACCAACCGGCCACCGGCACGGAATTGTCGTCGAAGAACGAATACCAAAAAGTGTATTTTCACCGCATCGGCACCGCGCAGACGGCTGACCCGCTGGTGTACGAAGACAAGGCGCACCCGTTGCGGTATTTCCGGGCGCAAACCACTGAGGATGAACGGTTCTTAATCTTGGAGATCGCCGAAGGAACGGACGGCTCCGAAATCTGGTACCGAAACTTGGCCAAAGGCGATAAAAAATTTAAGCGGTTGTTTGAAGGGTTCAAGTTCAACTATGACGTAGTTGATAACCTCGGCGACGCCCTGCTGGTGCGCCACAACAACGGCGCATCGAATTATAAAATCTCGCGCGTAGAGCCGCAAACCGGGAAACTGACCGATTTTGTAGCGGAAAAACCAGAGAAGTTGGAAGGCGCGGGGACGGCGGGCGGCAAACTCTTCGCCAATTACCTAAAAGACGTAACAACGCGTGTGCAGGTGTACGACCTAAGCAGTGGCAAGGCCGAGCGGGCGATAGCGTTACCGGCGGTTGGAACGGCGGGCGGCTTCGGGGGCGAAAAAGAAGACAAGTTTGTGTTCTATACGTTTGCTTCGTTCACCTTTCCGCCAACGATTTACCGCTACGACATCGCCAGTGGGCAAAGCACCGTGTTCCGCCAGCCGGAGGTGCAATTTACGCCCACGGATTACGAAACCAGACAGGTGTTTGCTACCAGCAAAGACGGCACGAGAGTGCCCATGTTCGTTACGCACCGCAAAGGTTTGCAACGCAACGGTCAGAATCCGACGCTGCTGTATGGCTACGGCGGTTTCAACATCAGCCTGCCGCCTTTCTTTTCGGCCTTACTGATTCCGTTTTTGGAGCAGGGCGGTGTCTACGTGCAAATGAACCTGCGGGGCGGGGGCGAATACGGCGAAAAGTGGCACGAGGGCGGTATGAAACTAAACAAACAAAACGTTTTCGACGATTGCATTGCCGCGGCTGAATACCTAATTACCCAGAATTATACGTCTTCGCAGAAGCTGGCCTTGCAGGGTGGTTCCAACGGCGGGCTGCTCGTTGGGGCAGTCATCAACCAGCGGCCCGACCTGTTCCGGGTGGCGTTCCCGGCCGTGGGCGTCATGGACATGCTCAGGTTCCACAAGTTTACCGTCGGCTGGGGTTGGGTGAGCGACTACGGGTCGAGCGACAATGCCGAGGAGTTCAAGGCGATTTATAAATACTCTCCGCTGCACAACATCAAGCCTGGCCTGAACTACCCCGCCGTGATGATTACAACCGCTGACCACGACGACCGCGTTGTGCCGGCGCATTCGTTTAAGTACGCGGCTCAGTTGCAGGAAACCTACAAAGGCTCGAACCCAATGCTGATCCGCATTCAAACCAATTCGGGCCACGGGTCGAGCAACACCAAGAAAGCTCTCGAAGAAACCGCCGATGTTTACGCGTTTATGCTGTGGAACATGGGCGTAACGAGCTTGAAGGAAGTAGCGAGTAAGTAATAGCATCTACCAACAAAAAAGGTCAGCCGATAGTCGGCTGACCTTTTTTGTTAATATAAAAATTCATTTAGAGGTTGAACGTTACGCCCAGTAGTAGCGGAGCGACACCCGTTCCTAACTCAACAAATCCACCTACTTTCTCGCTAAAGAAATAACGACCGCCAAGGTGAATAGGCACGAAAATACCACTGCCAAAAGTATTAAAACCGGTACCAAAGCGGTCGCTGTAGCACACATTTTGGTAGCCTAATCCGATGCCAGCGTAAAGATCGACTTTATCCGTGCTCAATTTTAGTAATTGATTGAAATGATAAGAGCCACGTGCAGCAAAATAAAGGTAGTTGATTTTGTCGTTGTAGCCAAGGTAGCCATAATTAAAACTCCGGTAGGCTACCTGCCCGCCTACTGTGATGTTAGGGGCAACGCCAAAATCAGCAGATCCGCCGAAGGCTATCCCACCTGCACTGGCGTAACCGCCTACACCGATTCCAAGATTAATTAGTTTTGTGCCCTTATCAGCCGCAAACTGGGCGAAGGATTGAGTACCAGCCAGCAATAGGATAGCCAGCAGAAGCGAAAAGTTGAATTTTTTCATGTGGTGAAATTGATTTGTGTTAAACGTTGGCAAAGTAACACGATTTGATAAAACGAACCAATGAAAGTACGTTCGTCTTATTGATCGGTAATGTACCGGTTCAATAACCCAAGCTGTAAACAAAGGTTGGCAAAAAAGTTAATTAGTCGTAAAAGAAACATTGCTGAAAGCTGATAGTCAACTAAATAATAGTATAATGAGCACTCAATTTTTGACTGAACGGTCACCATAAAAAACGGCAACTCCGTATGAAGTTGCCGTTTTTTATGGTGACCGTTCAGCTTAGTAAGCGTTTTGGGTCTTCATTTTTTCTTTGAACACCTTCTTAAACTTGTCTAATTTCGGTGCAATCACGAAGGCGCAGTAGCCCTGCGTGGGGTTGTTGGCGAAGTAACTCTGGTGGTACGCTTCGGCTTCGTAGAACGTGGTGGCCGGGCTGATCTCCGTCACGATGGGGTTCGCGTAAGCACCCGCTTTGTTCAATTCGTCCTTGGCGGTTTGGGCCAGCCGACGCTGCTCCTCGTTGTGGTAAAAAACCACCGAGCGATACTGCGTACCCACGTCGGCCCCTTGACGGTTGAGCGTCGTCGGGTCGTGGCTGCGGAAAAAGGCTTCCAGCAATTCCTGATACGTGATCTTAGTCGGGTCGAATTCTACTTCGACGCACTCGGCGTGGCCGGTCGTGCCGTTGCAAACTTCTTTGTAAGTCGGGTTGGGCTTTTGGCCGCCTTCGTAGCCTGATACGGCCCCGTGAACGCCGTCTAACGATTCAAACAAGGCTTCGGTACACCAGAAGCAGCCGGTGCCGAAGGTCGCTTTTTCGAGGTTTGCGGATTGGTTTGTGGTCATACGATTGGTTGAGCGATTGGTGCTGGGTTGGGCTTGCGTCGTCAGGCCGAGGGCCGACAGCAAACTGGTCAGCAGCGTAATCGTTTGTTTGCGAGAGGGAAATGCAACCATTGGGTTGGATTCTGGTTGTTTGTATTGATAACGTATCTGATTCGCGTAAAGTTTACGCCCTGACCCCGTGACCGATTTAGACACCAACCCCTTTCGCTACGACGGCTCGAAGCCGTTGAAACTGAAAAAAGTCGACACTAAAATCGACGACTTGTACGAAAACAAAGCACACTACGAGATGATGCTTCGGCAGCAGGCCGCCGAGATTGACGCTTTGCAGAGCCGCATGTACGCTGACAACCGCTACGCGCTACTGACCGTTTTTCAGGCATTAGACGCGGCCGGCAAAGACGGGACCATTCAACACGTGTTTACGGGCACCAACCCGGTCGGCGTGCGGGTGTATTCGTTCAAGCGCCCTACGGATCAGGAACTCGACCACGATTTTCTGTGGCGTAGCTGGCGCGAACTGCCCGAACGCGGTACGATTGGCATCTTCAACCGCTCGTACTACGAGGAGGTTTTAGTCACGAAAGTGCACCCGGATATTCTAACGCAAAGTCAGCGGTTGCCCGAAAAAGAAACGGATGATCTGGACAAGCTCTTCAAACACCGCTACGACGCCATCCGCGACATGGAAAAGTACCTGTACCGCAACGGGATTCGGGTGGTAAAATTTTTTCTGAACGTTTCCAAAGACGAGCAGGCCGACCGGCTCATCGCCCGCATTGAAGCCCCCGAAAAAAACTGGAAGTTTGACGAGGGCGACGTGAAAGAGCGCGAATTCTGGGATGATTACCAGGACGCTTACGAAACGTGCATCAACGAAACGGCCACCGACCACGCGCCTTGGTTCGTGATTCCGGCCGACGACAAGAAAAACATGCGGCTCCTTGTCGGGCGGGTGTTGATTGAGGAGTTGAAGAAACTGCCGCTTGCGGACGAGAAACAACCCGACGACGTCCGGTTCAAGGAATTGCAAAAGCTGATTCGAATCATCCAGGGTCAGTAAGCTCCGTCGGGTGAGTCGGCGTGTGTTTACCATTGACCAACCACAATCGCCGACCGCAAGGAACGGCTCTACAAACGCATGACTCCAATTGATCTCAGCGCTTTCCGCTACGACGGCCGTCGGCCGTTTTCCGTGGCCGACACGCCGACGCGTATTGACCCGTTCTACACAGACGAAGCCGACCGCGCTCGCCAACTCGACGCGTTGGCCACGCGCATGGATCAGGCGCAGAACCGGATGCACGCCGCCGAGCATTACGGGCTGTTGGTCTTGTTTCAGGC
>CAXUEB010000223.1:5755-9275 GCA_964249775.1 uncultured Spirosoma sp. | reverse complement strand
TGCCTACACCGTGCGCGAAGGCAAGCGTTTAGGCATGGGCGTCGACCTGACCACCGGCACGGGTTGGCCCTTTGGCGGACCAAACGTAAACGCCGACATTGCGGCCAAAGCCTGGAAGGTCGTGGACGGCAAACTCACGGCCGTGCCCACCCGGCAGCAGGTCAAGCGGCCCGCGCCGGGCGGATCAGGACCAGTCGTGGATTATTTCAGCAAGGCGGCCGTTCAGCGGTATTTACGGCGCTTTGACTCCACGCTCACCCGCCTGCCCGAGAAGCCGCGGGCCGTGTACAACGATTCTTACGAAGTGTACGGAGCCAACTGGACCGACAATTTCTTGACCGAGTTCAAGCAACGGCGCGGCTATAATCTCAACGATCAGTTAACGGCTTTTTTAGACACCACTAAAACAGCTAACGGCATCCTCGTTCATCAGGATTACCACCAAACGCTGGCTGAACTTTTGCACGATGGCTTCGCCCGGACGTGGGGCGATTGGGCACGGGAACACGGCTACCGGTCGCGCAACCAGGCCCACGGCTCACCGGGTAACCTCATCGACCTTTACGCCCGCGCCGACATTCCAGAAACCGAATCGTTCGGCTCCAGCCGGTTTCCCATTCCCGGCCTGCGCGTCGATGCGGGCTACGAGGTCGACCGCTTTGGTACGCCCAACCCGCTGGCGATGAAGTTTGCGTCGTCGGCCGCCCACCTGACCGGCAAGGCGTTGGTCAGTTCGGAGACGGGCACCTGGCTGGCCAACCACTTTCAGGTGTCGCTGTCGCAGTTGAAGCCCCAGATGGACGAACTGTTTACGGCCGGCATTAACCACGTTTTTTACCACGGTATCCCCTACTCACCCCAAGCCGAACCCTGGCCCGGTTGGCTGTTCTACGCGTCGACCAACTACGGCCCAACGTCGCATTTCTGGCCGCACCTGCCCCTGCTGAACCGCTACGTCGAGCGCTGCCAGACGCGTTTGCAGGCCAGCCGACCCGACAACGACGTGCTGCTGTATTTCCCCATCCACGACCTGTGGGCCACGCGGGCCAAGTCGGGGGGCGGCATTCACCAGTTGGAAGTGCACCACGTGGATCGGTGGCTACTGCTGCAAGCCGTCGGGCGGCTGGGCGAGCAGTTGCTCAAGCGGGGCTATTCGTTTGATTTTGTCTCCGATGAGCTGCTCAACAATTTGACGGTAAGCGGGCAAAGCGTTCGGAGCGCGGGCGGGGCGACGTACCAAGTAATCGTCGTGCCGCGCACGACGTACATTCCCCAAACCACGCTTCGTCGCTTGGAGCAACTGGCCCAACAGGGTGCCCGGATTGTGTTTGAAGGTGCCGTACCGCAGCAGGCCGCGGGCTTTTACAACCACTCGGCGCGGACAACCGAAGTCGAACAGATTGGCAAACGGCTTCAGCAAGAAAAGGACGTGACGGTTAGCCCGGATGTGTTCGGGACGCTCAGCCGATTGGGTGTCCGTGTCGAGCCGTGGGCGGCCGAAGGGTTGTCGTTTATCCGCAAACGGCAGGGTGACACGACGCAGTACTTTATCACGAACCTCAGCAATCGCTTTAGCCGGAACTGGGTCACGCTTTCGGCGACGGGCCGCGTACATCATTACGACCCACTGACCGGCCGAACGGAGTCGTTGCCCGTTCGGAAAAGCACTACCGGTCAAATGGAAGTCTTTCTATCCGTTGCGCCGGGACAGTCGT
Source organism: uncultured Spirosoma sp. (assembly GCA_964249775.1). Classification (GTDB taxonomy): domain Bacteria; phylum Bacteroidota; class Bacteroidia; order Cytophagales; family Spirosomataceae; genus Spirosoma. Next base: position 7,560 of record CAXUEB010000223.1, on the reverse strand, counting down.
GCTTCGTGAACGTAACACCGGGCGTCGCTTAGCCGGGCGAAGCGCCGCCGGTTATCGCGTCTGCCCGGACCGAATCGGTTGGCAAACCCATTGGCCTGCAAACGCCCTGGCAGTTCCAGTTCGGGCCGGGTCGGCCGGCGCTGACTGGCTCGGCGACGCTGCCCGCGCTCGCTTCGTGGACGACGCTGTCCGATTCGGCCGGTTATTTCTGGGGCAACGGCCGCTACGTTACTACGTTTGATTTGCCCGCGGGTGAGTCAGTGAACCAAACGTACTTGCTGGACCTGGGCGACGTGCGGGAAGTAGCCGACGTGCGGCTCAATGGGCAGCCGCTGGGTACGGCCTGGTGTTTACCTTTCCGGCTAACAATCCCGGCTGGACAGTTGAAGCCGCGCAACAACCGACTGGAAATCATAGTGACTAACCTCTCTGCCAACTACATGCGGCTCTACGACCGTCAGCATCCGGGCTGGAAGAAGTTTTATGACATTAACATCGTCGACATCCGCTACCGCCCGTTCGACGCCACCCGCTGGGACGCCCTGCCCTCGGGCCTGCTGGGACCTGTCACGCTGACGCCGGTGCTTCCGCTGGCCGACGCGGGTGGTGCGGTCAACGTAAAAAACTAAGCAGACTAATGGAAGAAGTTGCCTTTACCATGAAGCTCAAGCCGGGTGTCGCAGCCGAGTACCAGCGCCGGCACGACGAAATCTGGCCCGAACTCGCCCAGGCCCTCACCGACGCGGGCGTTCGGGACTACTCGATTTACCTCGACCCGGCCACCGGTACGCTGTTTGCCGTGCAAAAGCGCCTGCCCGGCCATACCGCCGACGCCCTCTCTGGTCTCCCCGTCATGCAGCGGTGGTGGGCCTACATGGCCGACCTGATGGAAACCAACCCCGACCATTCGCCGGTGGTCGAGCCGCTGACGCGGGTTTTTCACCTGGACTAAGCGTTGGTAATTAATGAGTAGGTACGGGCTGCGTTGACGCCTGAACGACCAACGTGGCTTCCAGATTTGCCTGCGTAATCCGGTTGTTGGCCACTAACGTTTCCAGTAGGATTCGGGTCGCTAACTGACCCATTTCCAGCAGCGGTTGTCGAACGTAAGTCAGCGGACTTTGAAACAAATCATTCACGTCGGCGTCGTCAAAGCTTACCACCGCTACGTCATCCGGGACGCGCAGGGCAGCGCATTTAATCCATTTCAAACCGTGTACGGCCAGCGTGTTCGACGCGAACACAATCGCGTCGACGCGCTGCTGACCCGTCGTGAGTTCGCCAACCGCTTTGCCAACCTCCACTTCCAAATTGCTCATACTCACTGCCTTCAACCAGCGCTTCCTGACCGGCATCCGGTTGTTACTAAGGGCTGATTGGTAACCTCGGGTGCGTTCGTTGATGTGAAATAGTGCCGTTTTGTACGTGACAAGACCAATTTGTTGGTAACCCGAATCAATCAGGTGTTGTACGGCGGTAGCGATAGAGTGGTGATTGTCTAACGCTACGTAACTCGTTTTCAGATCGGGAAAATAGCGGTCGATAAGTACAAAAGGCGTTCCTCGCTGCTGCAACTCGGCAATCTGCGACTTTGTGCCTTCAGGGGCGGCAATCAGCAAACCGTCTACCTGTCGGTTCAGCAGCGTCGTAATCAGTTTTTGACTTTTTTGGGCGTTTTCGTCCGAGCTACCAAAGATGACCGTGTAGTTGTGTTTGTCGGCTTCGTCTTCAATAATGCGGGTCAGCGTTGACGAGAAGGGGTTGGCAATGTCAGCAACGATCAGTCCCAGCGTGCGGGTTTGATT
>CAXUEB010000223.1:3433-5745 GCA_964249775.1 uncultured Spirosoma sp. | reverse complement strand
CTTCTTTACTAATCCGATTTTCTTTCTGATTATTCAGCACGTACGAAACTAAAGCGGTTGAAACGCCTACCGCCTGCGCAATATCTTTCAACGAAGTCTTTTTGGCCATCGTTTGGCAACTTTAAATTAATCAATAATCTATTTAATCGTTTAAACAAACAATTGTTTGGGACGTAAGTCGTATTAAGCGTAACTCCATAAGATAATTCTAAACAAACCTATAGAATGGTACTTTTCCTACAAAAATAGACTGTGATACAATGAAAATCACAGTAGATAAATGTTTATTGTTTAAACGTTTAAACCTTCTCTTCCTTCGTTGGGTTTTTAAATAAAGGCTTGATGACCATGCTCCTGGCTGCTTGTTCAAGAAACAGTTAGCACCAAGGTAATGACGGTGGTCAACTAACAAGCTATGGGTAGAAAATTCATCAAAGCGGTACCCAAACCAGCTTGACAAACAACCGCATTGGGTGGCGTCTGCCATCCGGTGCGATCAACCAGCTTCATCATGAAACGCTTTTCAGTATTGTACCTGTTCAAGGAGCAGTATCACCACGTGGGCTGCGACACCCATACAGAAGCCAAAACGATTCTTCAAAAATTAACGACGGATTCGGAGCGGACGGCCGTTGGCATCTACGACGCCAAAACCGAGCTGTTCGAGTGGGAACCCACCCGCCAGCGGGCTTACAACCAGGCCGGTATTGCCGAGCAAGGTAAGTTAGGCGATCAGATCATTACCATTGTGGAGGCCCTGCGCCGGCGCGATTCAAACGGGTTGTTAACCGGTGATTTTCGGCGGCCCAGCTTTTTTGCGTAGGCGGGTGCCAGGCCCGTTGCCTCATTTCGTTTTGACCAACCGAAAAAGATTGGTTAACTCTTTCAACGCAACGGAATAGCTATAGCTACGTCTGACCTCACGCAACGCTCTGATGAATCCAACTACCGTTTTGCTGGCGTCCAACGATTCAAGCTACGTAACCGGTAGTGCGGGTAACGGACAGAACACTGACGATCCAAGCGAAGGGGAATGGGTGATTCGTATATGGGGTGTGTTCCGTTGACGGGTTACGCGTAGTCACCCGATCACCTGTTTGATAATTCATTGGCTTACTCAATCAATTTAACGTCTTCAACGATGCAACCGAAAACAACCGGCAAAACCGCCCTCGTTACGGGCGCAGCCAGCGGCATCGGCCGCGAACTCGCTAAACTCTTTGCCCAAGACGGTTACCGGCTGGTGCTGGTGGACCGCGATTCCAACGGCCTGAACCAACTGGCCAATGAGCTATCCACCCAGCACGGCACGCAGACATCCTTGATTGCGAAGGATTTGGCCGATCCCAAAGCCCCCGACGAAATTTACGCCAGAAGGAGCGGGGAGTTTATCGACGTGCTGGTTAATAACGCGGGCTTCGGCACCTTCGGCCGGTTCGCTACCGAAACCGACTTGCAGACGGAATTAGCCCTTGTGCAAACTAACGCCACGGCCCTGATGCACCTGACCAAGTTGTACTTGAACGATATGGTGGGCCGCAACGAAGGCAAGATTCTGATGCTCGGCTCGGAGGTATCGGTCAGTCCGAGTCCCATGCAGGCAGTGTACGGGGCGACCAAAGCCTTTATCAAGTCGTTTTCCGAATCGATCCGCAACGAGTTGAAAGACACCAACGTAACGGTGACGGTGCTTATGCCCGGAGGAACCAACACGAACTTCTTTAGAACCGCCGGGGCCGCCCATACCAAGATGGCCGATCCCGAGAAAACCGCCGACCCGGCCGACGTAGCTAAGGTAGGCTACGACGCCCTGATGAAGGGTCAGGACCACGTGGTGGAAGGCTTCATGAACAAGCTGCGGGTAGCGCTGGCCCACGTTCTGCCCGACCCGCTGGTGTCGGCAATGGCGCGGCAAAGCACGGCTCCCCGAGACGACGCCCAGCAACAAAAGCAGAAGCAGCTCATCACGACGGTAGCCATTGGCGCAGCCGTAATTGGCGGGCTGTGGCTGCTGAATCGTAATCAAACCCGCAGCGGCATCAGCACCTACGACAAAACTAAGTATCGCTACAAAGCGGGCAAAGCCAAGTTCAAGGCCGCGAACGCGATTGACTCGGTGACCGACTCCGTGAAGGGCGCTTACCACAACGCCAAAGCGGAAGTTGAAAAAGCGCTGGCGTAAACGGCGCTACTCCGCCGACCACTTGGTCGCGGCCCGCCATCGTCCACGCCCGCCAAAAACGAACGGTTCTATTCATTACTTGCCCGCCCAAGAGCCGGATGCCAAGGGAAGTCATTGCGCTTAAAAGAGC
>CAXUEB010000223.1:0-3423 GCA_964249775.1 uncultured Spirosoma sp. | reverse complement strand
ACGCCATGGGCGTAAAAAGCGGTTTGTTGCCCCGGCCCGCCCCCGGGGTGGGCGTTGCAAAACAAAGCTCTTCCGTCTAAATAGGGTGGCCGATGCCGGGTGCGGCTTGGGAGGTTTGGTTATCTTGGTCGGCAATGCCGCCCGGCAGCCGGCGCGAGTTCGTTCCGTATTCCAAGGCCGCGCTGCCCGGATGCCGCCCGGTTCGGTCATCATTGGCACAACGTCGGTAGAAAGCTACGACGCATCGCTTAATCTGTCGTTTACTCGATTCGTCTTAAAGGGCTGCAACGAACCTCCCGACCAGCAGCCAATTCGATTCGCTGAATTTGGCACCGGGCGAAACGGCCCGCTGGGTGCGGTACCCGTACAACCCCATCGACCAACCCCAACGCGGGTCCGTTCGGACGTCCCGGTTGTTGACGATAATCCGTTGGTTTACCTGGCCCCATCGATGTATCGGCCAACCAATCTCCGGCGAACCCAAACCCGAATTGGTCTGTTTTATCACTGCGGATACTCGTTCGGTAACTTTGTCTTTTTCGCTGCCGGGATAACTACCTGGCCACCCAATCGCATGATTCACCAACTTTCGCTGACGCTTGACCCCGAACTCCGGGAACAGGCCCTTCGGCAGCTTCGGTTGCCCGGCAACACGCCCGCCGTAGTGCGCAAACGGCGGCAATCCATCGACGCCCGTGGGCGGCAAATTCGCGTTCACGTCGACGCCGAGGTGTTTGTTGGCGTCACTCCTCCCCCACTGATTCGGTATCAGAAACCACAGATTGACGTTAGTGGGGCACCGCAGGCCATTGTCGTCGGAGCGGGACCGGCGGGTCTGTTCGCGGCCCTGCGGCTCATCGAGTTGGGCGTAAAGCCCATCGTCCTGGAGCGTGGCAGCGACGTGCGCGCCCGCCGGCGTGATTTGGCGGCTATCAACAAAGACCACGTCGTCAACCCCGAGTCGAACTACTGCTTCGGCGAGGGCGGGGCCGGCACGTATTCCGACGGCAAGCTGTACACCCGCTCGACCAAGCGGGGCGACGTTCGGCGCATTCTGGAAATCTTCGTGGCCCACGGCGCGACGGAAGAAATTTTGGTCGACGCGCACCCGCACATCGGCACGAACAAATTACCAAACGTGGTGGTCGATCTGCGCGAAAGTATCGTAAACGCCGGGGGCGAAATCTGGTTTAACACGAAAGTTACGGACCTGATTCTGGCGGGCAATGAACTACGGGGCGTCGTGACGGCCACCGGCGACGAACTAACCGGCATCGGCGTGGTTCTGGCCACGGGCCATTCGGCGCGGGATATGTTTTATCTGTTGCGGAACCGGAACGTCTGCATTGAAGCCAAACCGTTTGCGATGGGCGTCAGGATTGAGCATCAGCAGTCGCTAATCGATCAGTTTCAGTACCACCGGCCCGACCGCCCGTTTGCGGGCCGGGGCGATTATTTGCCGGCTGCATCGTACAGTTTAGTCACGCAAACGCGCTTTAAGGGGGTAGAACGGGGCGTTTTTTCGTTTTGTATGTGTCCGGGTGGCTTCATTGTTCCGGCCGCGACGGCCCCCGGCGAGTTGGTCGTTAACGGCATGTCGCCTTCGCGCCGGGACTCGAAGTGGGCGAATTCGGGCTTGGTCGTCGCCATTGCCGACGACGATCTGAGGCCCTACGCCGACGAAGGACCGCTGGCTGGGCTGGCCTTACAGCAGGACCTGGAGCGGTGGGCCTGCCGAATGGGTAGTGCACCGGGCTCCGGACCGTCGCAGACGGCCCCCGCGCAGCGCGTAGCGGACTTCGTCGACGGGCGCGTGTCGGCCGAGTTGCTGCCCACGAGCTACCAGCCGGGTTTGGCATCAGTCGACATGCGCGAGGTCTTACCCGACCACATTGCTCAGCCGCTGCGGGAAGGTCTGCGCGATTTTGGTCGGAAGATGCCGGGCTACCTGAGCAACGACGGGCAGGTAATCGGCGTCGAAAGCCGGACCTCGTCGCCGGTACGGATTCCGCGCGACCGCGCCACGAGCGAGCACGTCGAGGTTCGGCGTTTGTTTCCGTGTGGAGAAGGCGCGGGCTACGCGGGCGGCATTGTTTCGGCCGCGATGGACGGCGAACGCTGCGCGGAAGCGTTAGTGAAACTGTATAAACGTTCGTAGTTTGTGTTGCACCGGTGGTGCGGCACAACCTACGAACTCAACCCATGATCGACACCACGTTCCACACCTTTGCTGAACAGCTTCGCCAACGCTTGCAGAAGCCCCTGCCGGGCGAAATGGCCCATCAGAAAATGGCGTCGGCGGCCCGCTACCGGCTGGGAATTAAGCCCAACGAGCGGACGCGCCGGAGCGCGGTGCTGATTTGTTTTTACCCGTACCAGAACTCGATTTACCTGCCCTTGATTCTGCGGCCGCAGTACGACGGCGTGCACGCGGGGCAGATGGCCTTTCCGGGCGGACGCATGGAGCGCATCGACGAAAACTTGACCCGCACGGCCCTGCGCGAGGCTCAGGAAGAAGTGGGCATCCGGGTGGCCGACGTCAAGGTGCTGGGCCTGCTGACGGAGCTGTTTATTCCGCCGAGTAATTTCTACGTGCAGCCGGTGGTGGGTGTTCTGCCCTACCGACCCGATTTTTACCCCGACCCGCGCGAAGTCGAGGCCGTCGTGGAAGTGGAATTAGACACACTGTTAGACGAAACCATCGTCGGCGACAGTCAGATTGAGGTGCGGGGCGTCTTGGTCGATGCGCCCTATTACCAGATTCAGGGTTACCGCGTTTGGGGTGCCACGGCCATGATGATCAGCGAGTTGCTGATGGTGCTGGGCGCTTAGTCATCCGCCTGCGCTTGGGCGTACAAGGTTGCCAGGTTAAAGGTCATGCCTTCGGTAATCGTCACGTCGTGATCCCAGCCGTCACGAATGACAATTTCATTGGCAGATTCGGACTCCCAGATGACGGGAATGTTTTCCGTAAAGATCCAGACTACTTTTTTGACGCCGAATTCGTGCAGTTCACGGGTTTTCTTAATGAAATAATCGTGTTGATATTGATACCGGGTTAAGTCTGCTTTCGTATCGATTTCAATGACGTAATCGGGCGCTACATTCATGTATTTATTCGTAAATTGGTAACCTTGTAACCGCTTTTTTTCATAGATAGCAATGTCACAAGCCCGCCATTTCTTCTTGCAAATCTGAACGCCTACTTCGTTCGCCAAGTATCGAAACCGTTTACGAAATACGTGTGAAAACAGAAAGTCCTGGATTATTTCAACCAAAAAACTTTGTAGTCCACTCGATCCCATTATTTCTTCCGGTTCTTTTATTCCGTTTAGTACATCTTTATAGCCTGCATAATAAACAGGCTTTTCGTCTTCCATCTCGTAAACGAGCTGGTTTAGCAGTAACTGCCGTTGCCGACGC
>CAXUEB010000222.1:2496-9312 GCA_964249775.1 uncultured Spirosoma sp. | reverse complement strand
CTGGCCGAGGTGGAAACCGATAAAGCCACCATGGACCTCGAAGCCTACGAAGAAGGGACACTGCTGTACGTGGGCGCAAAAGAAGGTTCAGTCATCGCCGTGGACGAAATCATTGCCGTTGTCGGCGAAAAGGGCGCGAATTTTAAAGTGCTCGTGGATGGCAGTGGGGCGTCGGGTACTCCGGCACCGGCCGCTGCTGCTCCGGCACCCGCCCCCACGCAACCTCAATCAAACGGTTCAGCCGGTTCGGAGACGGGCCGCGTTCCAGGCGCGACGAGCGCGGGCGGCAACGAAACGGCCCAGCAAAATCCGCAGGCCGACCAGCCCGCTAATGCCGCGACGGACCTGTCGTACGGTGGCGAGAAGGGCGAAGAGGTAGGCGGGAACGGTCGCGTAAAAGCTTCGCCCTTGGCCAAGCGCATTGCCGAAGACAAAGGCATTAATTTATCGCAGGTACAAGGCAGCGGTCCCGAAGGGCGTATCGTGAAGAGTGACGTCGAGTCGTTTGTTCCATCGGCGAAACCCGCACCGGCGCAGCCAACCCAAGCCCCAGCGCAGCCGGTGGCTACGCCGACGCCGGCCGCTCAACCCGCTTCCGAATCGAAGCCGACACCAGCCGCCGTAGCGACGGACCGTTCGCAGCCGTCGCCCGCGCCCGTTGCTCAGGGTGACTTTGAGGATGTGCCAGTCAGCCAGATGCGCAAGACTATCGCGCGCCGGCTGGGTGAAAGCATGTTCACGGCTCCGCACTTTTACCTAACCATGGAAATCAACATGGACAAGGCGATGGAACTGCGTGGTACGGTCAACGGCGTCAGCCCAGTCAAGGTTTCGGTCAATGATTTTGTGATTAAAGCCGCTGCACTGGCCCTGAAACAACACCCGAACGTCAACTCGTCGTGGTTAGGCGATAAGATTAGGAAGTACAAATACGTCAACATCGGCGTGGCGGTGGCCGTTGATGAAGGGCTGCTGGTGCCGGTCGTGCGCAATGCCGATCAGAAAACGCTGTCGACCATTTCGGGCGAGGTAAAAGAGATGGCCGGTAAGGCGAAAGACAAAAAACTGCAACCCAAAGACTGGGAAGGCAGCACGTTCTCCATCTCGAACCTCGGTATGTTTGGCATCGATGAGTTTACAGCCATCATCAACCCGCCCGATTCGTGCATACTGGCCGTCGGCACTATCAAGCAAACCGTCAAGTTTGAAGGCGAGGTGGCTAAACCGACCAATGTTATGAAGGTGACCTTGTCCTGCGATCACCGCGCCGTCGACGGCGCAACCGGTGCAGCTTTCCTGCAAACGGTAAAGGAGTTACTCGAAAACCCGATGCGGATGTTGGTATAGAGGGTGTAAACGGAGTAGGGGTAAGGTGTAGAGCTGACGCGAACGTCTCCCTACACCTTACCCCCTACTCCGTTTATACCCTCTTCTTCTTACAACGTTGCCGGTTCCATAGCGGCTTGCAGCTTTTGCTCCAGCACGTTACGTGGAACAGCGCCAATTACTTTATCGACTAACTGCCCGTTTTTGAATACCATCAGCGTCGGGATGCTGCGGATACCAAACTGAGCGGGCACCTGAGAGTTCTGGTCAACGTCCATTTTGGCGACGATAGCCCGGCCGTCGTAATCGCCGGCTAACTGCTCCACAACGGGGCCGATCATCTTACAGGGACCGCACCATTCGGCCCAGAAATCGACCAGTACGGGTTTATCCGAATTTATCAACTCGTTGAAGTTCGCGTCGGTTGCTTCTACGGCAATTGATCCTGCTGCCATGAGTGAAACGTGTTTAAGGATGAATTTTAAGTTCACCTTCATAAACCGTTTGCTGGGGTTAAAGTTCCCATCCGGGCCATTGTTAGCGGAGGCATTGCTGCACGGTGGACTCGTAATCCGCCGTTACGTACAGGTAATAATTTTTCAGCCGAAGTTGCCGGTAAGGACGACGCACGGGCACGCCCCGCGGCCACTCGGGTTTGTTGTTCGGCGGAACAAGGGGGACGATCGCCAGGTCGGCCGGGCGGTAAGCATGGTCAGTCGGCCAGATCAGGTAATGTTTATGAAAATAAGGAAGCACCTGCTCAAAGGCGATTACGTTGGAGCGGTCGGGCAAGTGCTCGGCCAGGCATTGCAGTTTCGCCAGATCAGCGGGGTCCACAAACCGACGCTCTTTGAACGGGTTTATCCGGCCGAGCAGCGTTGCCTGTAGCTCAACCCGCCCCGGCAAATCCGAGCGGCTTACGCGCAGCAGCGGTACCTGCACGAGCACCAAACCTCCCACCACTAACCAGGCGGTTGACGTGGGCAAAGGCCGTAAGTGCGGAGAAAGTACCACCAGCGTGCTGATTACAAAAGCGGCCGTAAACGACCACAGAAGCACAAAGCGCGGTGGCCAGGTCAGCCCCAGCCAATGGTAAGCTGGCGGATACGGGTCTTCGTAATAAAACGAAGCTTGCACGAAATTGAGCGCCAGCAAAATTAGGATTCCCGCTCCGTACAGGACAAACAAGCGGCCGGCGTTTGCCAACCTAACCTGTCGGCACAAGACAGCAATCAGACCGATTGGGGTTAGCAACAGCAACAGGATTTTGCCTATTTCCTGACCGTTTCGTAGCCAGAAGGCTTCGGTCGTGCTGTTGCGCGCAATTACGGACAGCGCCACCCGCAGCCGGGGTTCGGCGAAGTTATTGAGGTAGCCCAACCAAACCATACCGGCAATAAATACGACGCCCCACCCCAGCCCGATCAACCAAAAGCGAGGCTTTGCCAACACGTTCCATAAACGGCGGTCGGGTTGCGCGCGCAGGTAAGTCAGGCAAAAATGACCGAGATGAATCAGGGCGGCTAAGACGGCCCCGTCTTCTTTCACCAACGTGACGCCCAATCCGGCAATCACCGGTCCGACCCAGCCCCGTTGCGTTAGCGTTACGGCAAAGAGTACGCCCAAGGGCAGGTACGTCAGTTCACTGTGCCAGCCCATGTTCGTGTGGTCATTAAGCCAAATTGACACGGGACTCAGCAGCACCACGCTCAGAAGGCCGTAGCGTGCCCAGTTAGGCGTTCCCCGTTTGGCAATTCGCTCGTTGGCCAGTCCGTAAGCAAAGAGCAGTAACAGCGTTTGAATCAGAAACAAGCCGTAAGCTCCTAAATAGTAGCACAGTGGACCCCAAAGCCATACCGTGTAATAGTTATGAATGCGCTGGTGGTAACCAAAGTAATTTTCGTACATAAACGGCCGCCCGTCCAGCCAACTGGTGGCGATCTGTAGGAAGCCGTACATGTCGTGGAAGGTGTAGGTAAGCGTTACAAACCGAAGAATCTTGAAGAGTAGAAAGCAAGCTAACACGAACACAAGTACACCCGTAGAACGACGCATAACGGAGTAAGAAGCTGTTCTGTAAATAAATAGTACGCGCAAACTTAAAGAATCGGCGCTACATCGTGTACTTTAGCAAAGAGATTATCTTCCGCCCCAGTAATCGCTGCACCAGTCCGATTAGTTGAGTCGTAAAACGTAAGCCTTCCCGTGCTTTCGCTTGGCTGCATTAGCCGCGTTGCTTCGGTTCTAACCGTTTGGTCAGGCCGGTCATGAAGCGTTCAGTCAATCCCATGCGTACCCACCTGTCGTGACCATCTTCATCAATGCCCGCTCGGAACTTGGGATCAGAAAACTCCTAATTACGTCATCTTATAAAAATTCGGTATCCATTCAGCATGTCTCTACAACCTACGCACCCGACGATTCGCCCATCCGTATCACCAACGAAGACGCTATCCGGCCCCGAACGAATGAAGTGGATTCGACGCAATCAGTACTACTACGACCGTTGCCTGCTGCCTTTCCTGCGTCAGTCCATACCCGCCGGGCATACCATCCTTGAAATTGGCTGCGGAACGGGTTACGTTCTCCAGGCGCTGCGGCCGTCGTGGGGGGTTGGTATTGATAACTCGGCCGCGCTGATTGATTACGCCCAGCAAACGTACCCTGATTCCAATCTGACGTTTAAACAAATGGACGCCCATGATCTTAACCTGGACGGGCAAACGTTTGATTTCGTCATCCTGAGTGATACAATCGGTTTACTCAACGATGTACAGCGCGTGTTTAGTCAACTGGCGGCTGTGTGTCATCAGAACACCCGAATTGTCATTACGTACCGCAGTCAGCTTTGGGCACCGATGCTGAGCCTGGCGGAGAAACTGGGTTTGAAAATGCCCGAACGCCGGCAGAACTGGCTCGACCGGGGCGACATCGAGAATCTACTCGAAGTGGCTGATTTGGATATTGTTCGGTCGGGCCGGAAAATTCTAATGCCGCGCTACGTGCCGTTGCTATCCACGTTTTTAAACAAGTACGTAGCTAATTTGCCCCTCTTCAACGCGCTGGGTTTGTTTACGTTCTCGGTCGTTCGCAGCCGGAAGCTCGACAAACCGGTTGAGGAGCATACGGTAAGCGTTATTGTGCCGGCTCGCAACGAACGGGGCAATATTGAGGCTATTATTCAACGCGTACCTCAGATGGGTCGGCATACCGAACTTATTTTTGTGGAAGGAAACTCCACGGACGATACGTGGACCGCGATTCAAACCGTCAGTCAGCGGTACATCGCCGAGAAAGACATTAAGTACATGCAACAGGACGGCAAGGGCAAAGGCGATGCCGTCCGCAAAGGATTTGACGCGGCCACGGGCGACATTCTAATGATCTTGGATGCCGACATGACCGTACCGCCGGAAGAACTGCCCAAATTTTTTACGGCTATTGCGTCGGGCAAAGGCGAGTACATCAACGGAACCCGGCTGGTGTATCCAATGGAGAAGGAAGCGATGCGTACGCTTAACCTGCTGGGTAACAAGTTCTTTTCCATTGCCTTTACCTGGCTGCTCAACCAGCGCATCAAAGACACGCTTTGTGGCACGAAAGTACTTTCGCGCGCGAATTACGGGCAACTCAGTGCGAACCGGGCTTACTTCGGCGACTTCGATCCGTTCGGCGACTTCGACCTCTTGTTTGGGGCGGCCAAACTAAACCTCAAGTTCGTGGAAATTCCGATTCGGTACCGCGCCCGCACCTACGGAGAAACCAACATTTCGCGCTTTTCGCACGGTTGGCTGCTGCTGAAAATGACTTTTTTTGCGCTAACCAAGATTAAGTTTATCTAAGCTACGATTGGCGTAGGGCCATTCCTACGCCACCTTACAACTCACCCCCTCCATCGCTTCCAGCGCCCGCAGGAACGAGTTGGCAGGATGCACTTTCAACGTCCGCGACTGCAAACTGACCTGGATGTTCTCCTGATGATCGATTACGTTCAGGGAAAGATTGCAGGTGCCGGGGTGAGCGCTGACCAGTTCGTTGATCTTTGCGACGAGTTGGGCGTTCAGGGCGTCCAGCGTTAGCGAGACGCGGAGTTCCTTGCAGAATTTTTCGCGCATTTCGGTCAGCAGCCGGATGGTCGTGGGTTTGAATTCCAACTGATCGGAGTTCCACTTGTTCTGCGTTTTGCCGGTGATGTGCAGGAACCGCCCGACCTCAATGTATTGCCCCAGCCGGACGTAATCGTCGCCGAAGAGGGCCAGTTCAATGGCGGTATTGTAATCCTCAATCTTGAAGATGGCGAAGGGGTTGCCGTTTTTGGCGATCTTCGTTTGCAGCGACGACACGATACCCGCCACTTTGATTTCGGGCGTTTTGGTCTCGTAAATTTTGTCTAAGGTGCAATTGCAAAAGCCGTCTAATTCGAGTTTGAACTCGTCCAGCGGGTGACCGGTGATGTAAAAGCCGACGACGTCTTTCTCGAACTTCAGCTTCTCGATCTGATTCCACTCCGCTACCATCGGCGGTTTAGGCCGCGCAATCATCGGTTCACCACCCGTCATGGCCCCGAACAGCGACTGCTGGGCTGCGGCTTTCTCGGCGTGGTAGTTGTTGCCGTAGCGGATCACTTTGTCCAAAAACGGTGAGTTTTCGCCGTCGGGTACGGTAAAGTACTGCGCCCGGTGGTACTCGTCGATGCTATCAAATGCCCCCGCGTAGGCCAGCGATTCCCAGGTTTTTTTGTTAACCGTCCGCAGGTTAACCCGGATCGCAAACTCGAAAATATCCTGATACGGTCCACCCGCTTTACGCTCTTCGATGATGGCTTCGACGGCTGCGTCGCCCGCGCCTTTGATGCCGCCCAGCCCAAACCGAATTTCGCCCCTTTTATTAACGCCGAAGAACCGCTCGGACTCGTTTACGTCCGGCCCCAGCACCGCCAAGCCGAGGTTCTTGCATTCTTCCATGAAGAACGTAATCTTGTCAATCGTGCCGAGGCAGGACGTTAGTACGGCCGCCATGTACTCCGACGTGTAGTGCGCTTTGAGCCAAGCGGTTTGGTAAGCCACGAACGCGTAGCAGGTCGAGTGCGATTTATTGAAGGCGTAGGACGCAAAGGCTTCCCAGTCGGTCCAGACTTTCTCGCAGATTTTCAAGGGTAGCTTGTTGGCCGCGCAGCCGTCCATGAACTTGCCTTTCATCTTGTCGAGCGTGGCGCGGTCTTTCTTACCCATCGCTTTCCGCAAGACGTCGGCGTCGCCCTTGGTGAAATTAGCGAGCTTTTGGGAAAGCAGCATCAACTGCTCCTGATAGACCGTAATGCCGTACGTATCCGCCAGATACTCTTCCATTTCGGGCAAATCGTACTTGACTTCTTCGCGGCCGTGCTTGCGGTTGATGTAGTTCGGAATATAGGCAATCGGCCCCGGCCGGTACAGGGCATTCATCGCAATGAGGTCCTCGAAGCGGTCGGGCTTGAGGTCCTTCATGTGC
>CAXUEB010000222.1:0-2486 GCA_964249775.1 uncultured Spirosoma sp. | reverse complement strand
GGATTCAAACTGGAAAATGGCGTTGGTTTCGCCCCGCTGAAACAGCTCGTAGGTCTTTTTATCGTCTAACGGAATGTCGTCAATCGGTATGTCGATGCCGTGGTTCTGCTTGATAAGCCGCAGGCATTCCTTGATGATGGTCAGGTTACGCAGCCCCAGGAAATCCATCTTGATAACGCCCGCGTCCTCGATGACTTTACCTTCGTACTGCGTGATAATCAACGTCGTATCTTTGGAAGTCGAGACCGGTACGATGTCCGACAAATCGCTCGGTGCGATGATGATGCCGGCCGCGTGCAAGCCCGTGTTCCGCACCGTTCCTTCGAGTTTACGAGCCTGCCTGAGCACCGCCGATACTTTTTCGTAGTCCACGATGCGCATGGCCTGGGCCGCGCTCCGGTCGCCCGATTCGAGCGCCCGCATCCGCTTGACGTTCTCCACTTCCTCCGGCTGAATGACGTTTGCTAAGCCGCCTGGTCCGTCAAGGGGGTCCTCAAAGATGCGCTTGAGCGTCATATTGTACGTCGGCCGGTCGGGTACGAGCTTCACAACGGCGTTGGCGTCTTGCAGGGGCAAATCCATGACCCGCGCTACGTCCTTGATACTGGACTTCGACGCCATCGTGCCGTACGTAACAATCTGCGCAACCTGCTGCTTACCGTACTTTTCGACCACGTAATCAATCACTTTCTGGCGACCTTCGTCGTCGAAGTCGGTGTCAATATCAGGCATCGACTTCCGGTCGGGATTCAGGAACCGCTCGAACAGGAGGTCGTACTTGATGGGGTCGATATTGGTGATGCCTGTGCAATACGCGACCACCGAACCAGCCGCCGAACCCCGCCCCGGGCCGATCATAACGCCCAAATCGCGCCCGGCTTGAATGAAGTCGGATACGATTAGGAAGTAGCCCGCGAAGCCCATCGTGCGGATGGTAAATAACTCAAAGTCAATGCGTTCTTGAATATGGGGTAGAATATCAACGTAACGCTGTTTCGCCCCTTGGTAGGTCAGGTGGCGCAGGTATTCCCACTGGTTCAGGACGTCGTCCGTGTGCTGCTGAAACTCCCGCGGAATGGGAAAGTTGGGCAGCATAATGTCGCGCTTCAACTTCAGCGTCTCGACCTTGCCGACGATTTCGTTCGTGTTGTCGATGGCTTCGGGCAAATCGTGGAACAGCGTCGTCATCTCCTGCGTGTTCTTGAAATAGAACTGGTCGGAGAAAAAGGCGAAGCGCGTGTTCTTGGGCATCACCTCGTCGTCGCTGAACTCCTTCATCGACGGCGTACTCTGCTTTTCGTTGGTGTTAACGCACAAGAGAATATCGTGCGCTACCCAGTCGTCCTGATCGACGTAGTGCGAATCGTTCGAGGCAATAATTTTTACGTTGTACTTCCGGGCGAACTTAATCAGGACCTCGTTGGCCTTGATTTGATCGGGAATGTCGTGGCGTTGTAGTTCGACGTAATAATCCTCGCCGAAGCGGTCGAGCCACCATTTAAACTCAATCTCGCCCGCTTCCTCGCCTTTTTTGAGGATGGTCTTCGGCACGGAGGCCCCGATGCAGCAGGTCGACGCAATCAGCCCTTCTTTGTACTGATCGATGAGTTCCTTCGTGATGCGCGGGTACTTGCCGTACAGCCCTTCCATGTACCCCAGCGAACAAAGTTTCGACAGGTTCTTGTAGCCCGTCGCGTTCTTGGCTAAGAGCAGTTGGTGGTAGCGAACGTCTTTTTTCTCTTTCGTAAACTGCTTGATTGAATGGTCCTCCACGACGTAAAACTCGCAGCCGACGATGGGTTTGATGCCCTGCTTGGAGGCTTCGGCTACGAACTCAAACACGCCGAACATATTACCGTGATCCGTAATGGCGACGGCGGGCATATTGTCGGCTTTGGCCTTCTTAACCAGCTTCTTGATGTCGGCCTGCCCGTCGAGCAGCGAATATTGCGTGTGGCAGTGGAGGTGCGAGAATTGCATGGACAAAGGGCAAAGAAAATCGTTGACTTATTTTAAATGAATCAATTGGGGGTGTCATAAAAAGCAGTAAATCTCCTGGCTGTTAACCCCTCCCGAATGGGTTGGTCACGAGTCCAGAGCGGACAACTGAGTTCGATTGCCAGAGCAACGAAGGGTACGTCTTTTTCATCGATGCCTTTGCATAATCGGTAGGCTTCGAGGTAGCTGCCTATCGAAATCGCTTCTTCGCTGACGAACGTAATCCGTTGCAATAATCCGTTTAGGTACTCATATAATCCATCTTCGAGTTGTGCATTATTGCGGAGTAGTTTTTCCTTGTGTTTGAAAATTTCAACAATCAAAAACTTAGGCGCATAGAGTTGATATTGATTGTCAATCAGTGCGTCCCGTATGGCGGATTGCTTCAGTCGTAATGCCTTGAAAACAATGTTAGTATCAACGACCAGTGGTGGTTTACTACTCATTGATAAACCGACTTTTGTTTTTGGCCCACCAGTCAGCTTTGA
>CAXUEB010000221.1:0-9316 GCA_964249775.1 uncultured Spirosoma sp. | reverse complement strand
GTATTTCTCAGCGCAGTTTTCCTGACCAACGCCCTGATTGCCGAAGTCATTGGCGTCAAAATTTTCTCGGCCGAAACGCTGCTGGGCGTCCCACCGGCTCAAATTCGTCTCTTCGGCGACTTCGTGCCAGGAGCCGCTGCGCTCGACTTTAACCTAACGGCGGGGGCCGTGATCTGGCCGTTCGTGTTTATTACTTCGGACATCATCAATGAATATTTCGGTAAAGCGGGCGTCCGACGAATTTCATTTCTGACGGCGGGGTTCGTGGCGTACAGTTTCTTGCTTATTTACGCCGTTACGGCGCTGCCCCCGGCGCAGTTCTGGCTCGACGTCAACGCCAAAGACGGAGCCGGTAATCCGATCAACATTAACAACGCGTTTAGCCTGATTTTTCGGCAAGGTCTGGGCATCATCATCGGCTCGCTGACGGCGTTTTTGATCGGCCAAATCCTGGACGCGTCGGTGTTCCAATACCTGCGCCGGATCACGGGCAGCCGCAAAATCTGGCTTCGGGCAACGGGGTCCACGCTGGTCTCGCAGTTGATCGACAGCTTCGTCGTGCTGGGCATCGCGTTTTACGTTTTCGGCAACTGGTCACTGACGCAGGTCTTGGCCGTGGGGCTAATTAACTACCTGTACAAGTTCACCGTAGCCGTGCTGCTGACGCCCCTGTTGTACGTAGCCCACGCCTTCATCGACCGCTACTTGGGCAAAGCGCACGCTGAGGAACTGGCCAACGAGTCGGCCATGAGTTCATTCATGTAAGCGGTCGCTGCGCTAATTTTGGTAGCGTTACGTCCGATCCGTTCGATTCGGGCAATGGTAGAGACATCCATTAATTCGTTTACTGACTTTGGACGGTCCGCCGTCGCGGTTCAAGAGGCTGTTCGGCGAGGAAGCCAATAAGGATTTGCTGATGGATTTCCTGAACCAGCTTTTGGCCGGTGAATAGATTATCACCGAGCTTACGTTCCTAAAACCGAGCGTCTGGGCCTGGCCGAAGCCGACCGCAAGGCAATCTTTGATGTGTATTGTGTGAACGAAAAATCTCGACCGGGTACCCGTTAGTTTACAGGAGCGTATTTTTAATAAAGTCTTTTCGGTTGACGAATTGGCTAAATATAACCGGGACGAGCAACGCGCTTATCAGGACAGCTTAAAATACTACCGCGAATTAAAGAATGCATTGGACACTCAATTTCTGGAAGGCATCCAAGAGGGACGAGAAGTAAGATTACAGGAAGGACGCCAAGAAGAACGTTTAGTCATTGCCCGGCAAATGAAGCAGGAAGGTTTCTCGGATGCTCAGGTTAGTAAGCTAATAAGCTAACTGGATTGAGTGACCAAGATATTGCCCAGTTATAAGCGTCTGTTTACGCTCTCTGTCTCCGCCAGTTGTCTAACAGTACGGCCGTGGCGATGCCGACGTTCAACGACTCGGCCCCGCCGTAGCGCGGAATCGTCACCCGCTGCGTGACGTGCGGCTCCACCACCGGGCCGATGCCGTTCGATTCGTTGCCCATCACCAAATAGCCGCCCGGTCCGAATGGCAACGTATGCACATCCGTTCCGTTCAGAAACGCGCCGTAAATTAAACTTTCTGACTGCCCGGCGATCTGACCCAGAAACTGAGATAGATTGCCGTACCACCAGCTTACCCGCGTGAACGAGCCTTTACTGGCCGAAATGACTTTCGGGTTGTAAACATCAGCCGTGGTTTCGGAGCAGAGAATTTTGCGAACGCCGTACCAGTCGGCAACGCGCAGGATGGTACCGAGGTTGCCGGGGTCACGAACGTCGTCGAGCACCAAGGCGATTTCGCCCGGTTCGGCCAATAGCGGACGGTTTTCTTTCGTTCTGACCACGGCGAGGGCCGCGTTGTTGCTTTCCAGCGTACCGATGCGTTCGAGATCGGCCGCTGACGCGATTTCGACCCGCAGGCGTTGGCGGTCTGTCAGCGGGGCGTTTTCTTTGTAGAACGCGTCGGTCGCCACGATTAATTCGGTTTCAAAATCGGACTGGAGCACCTCCTGCACACTCTTAGCTCCTTCGACCAGGAACGCGCCGTGCTGCTGCCGAAACTTTTTCTGGTGCAGCGATTGAATATACTTAACTTGATTCTTAGACAGCATGAACTGGCTTTACAAAACACGGTCTACGATTGATAATCTGGCAGCCGGCCGCGCCAGTGGTCAGTTGTCCTTGTACGGTCGGTTTATTCGTGCGATTCCGCTGGTCCTGGCACTGCTGTTATCGGGTTGTCTGTCCCCAAAAAACGCTGTCAACACTGGCCCGCTTCTGACGGCGCAGACCATCCGGGGCAACCGCACGGTTCCAACCCAGGACCTCGAAAGCCTGATTCCGCAGCGGCCTAACCGCCGGTTGCTGGGCTTGCCCCTTACGCCCTCGCTTTGGTTCTACCGCTTCGGCGAGCGCCGGTTCGACCGGGAAGCCGCGGTGCGGGCGTTGGCCGCCAAAACTAACGAATTTGAACAGCAAAGCCAGCAAATTAGCCCTCAGTCGCCCGAACTCCGTAAACTCAACCGGCGCTTCGAGCGGCAGGCCAAGCGCCTGCGCCTGAAAATTGAAGAAGGTAACTGGTGGATGCGTAACCTCGGCGAACCACCCGCCTATTACGCCGAAACCGACGTAAGCGCCAATGCGGCCAAGATGCGTAAGTATCTGGAGGGCAAAGGGTTTTTCAAAGCGCAAACCCGCTACTCCGTCGATACCCTGCGCGGGCGGCAAGCGCGGGTAACGTACTTCATCGACGAAAAAGAGCCGTTTTTCCTGCGCACGATTACCTACGAAATTGACGATCCCCGCGTCGATACGCTGGTGCGGCAGTCACTCGACCGGTCGGCCCTGAAAGTAGGCGACCGCTACGACGGCGAACGGATTGCAACCGAGAAAGTGCGTATCGAGTCGCTGCTGCGCGACCAGGGGTATTACACCTTTTCGCGGCAAGACATTCCCGACCCCGAGGTCGACTCCACCCGGCGCTACCCGGGCGACTCGCTCCACCGCAACCTCGACCTGTACCTGCAAATCCGCAACCCACCCGGCCGGGCGGCCCACCCAGTTTATCGCATCGGCGACGTAGAAGTGCGCATCAATCCCAGCGTGGAAGCGTCCGGCGTGGATGCGCCGGATGAAACGCAGCCCGTTGCGGCTGCCATCGGCACGGACAGCGTCAGCCGCAACGGGATTACGTACCTGCTGGGGGGGCGCAACATTTCATCGCGCCTGCTGGACAACAAAATTTTTTTACGGCCGGGCGCGCTCTACAACCAAACCCACTTCCGCGACACCCAACGCCAACTGTTTCTGCTGAATCAGTTCAAGTTCGTTAACGTCAACTTTACCGACACCACCGGCCGCCGACTTCGCACGCTCATCACGGCCACGCCGTTGGACAAGTACGAAGCCACCGCCGAAGGGGGCGTTACGGTGCTGTACCAAGGCGAGGGCTATCCGGGTGGTTTCGGCAGTTTGATTTTCCGGGTGCGTAACTTATTCGGTGGATTGGAAACCTTCGAGACAACGCTGCGGTACGGTTTAGAATACCAAACCGGCTTTACAACCGATACAACGAGTTTGCGTTCCGATCCCTACCGCGCGCAAGAGTTTGGCGCGACGGCCTCGCTGACGTTTCCGCAGATTCTGTTTCCCAGTCGCATCCGGCTTTTGTTTAATCCTTACAACCCGCGCACCCAGGTCAGTCTGGGCTTTACCAACACGTTCCGGCCCGATTATCGACGGTCGCTGCTCCGGGCAACGATGGCGTACAGTTGGCAAACTTCACCTACTCACCAGTTTAACTTTCTTATTGCGGATATTAACCTCATTAACGCCAACTTTGATACGCGGTTCGGCGCGGCCTTTCAGCAACAGTTGCGCAACCAGCAGTTGCAGGGCGGCACGTTGTACCTGAGCTTCCTGCGCTCGCTCAGCTCCAGTTTCAGCTTTGCGTATACCTACAACACCAACGTTCCGAATCAAAATCGCCGGGCCAACTTCCTGCGAACGGTAATCGAATCGGGCGGCACGACGCTTAATCTGTTTTCGGTCGACAAGCTCCGTCGTATATTCGGAAATACGACCGATTCGACGGGTTTGCAGTTCTACAAATTTTTGCGGCTGAACGTCGACTATCGCCACTACGTTCCCCTGCGGAGCCACACGACGCTGGCGTTTCGCGTCAACACGGGCATTGTCTACGGCTACGGGCCGGGCGCGGCTGTGCCCTACGAACGGTTTTTCTTCGCGGGTGGCAGCAACAGCATCCGCGCGTGGCTACCGCGCCGGTTGGGTCCGGGGTCGGCCGTTCCGTACTCAAACGTTCCGGCAAATCCGGCTATCAATCGAGAGACGGGTCAGTTGATTTACCGCTACGAGCAGCCGGGCAATGTTCTGCTCGAAGGGTCGGCGGAGTTGCGGGGCCGCCTGTTCCACCTGCTGGCCGACGTAAACGGCGCGATCTTCGTGGATGCGGGCAACGTTTGGACCATTCGGGAAAACACGGAACGGGCCGGTTCAGCTTTTCGCTTAGACACGTTCGTGCCCCAGATTGCGGTCGGCACGGGCGTTGGCCTGCGACTTGACTTCTCGTTTTTCTTAGTCCGGCTTGACGGCGGTATCAAGGTTTGGGACCCGGCCCGGGAAAACTTTAGGCCGCGCGATGGCAGCCAAACCGACCCACGCTTCATTTTACCCGAGTTCTCGCTTCGTCGACTGACACGAGGCTCCAATCCGCTTGTCGTAAACTTCGGCATTGGCTATCCGTTCTGACAAACCCATCGTTAAGCCATACGTTGATTTTAGGATAAATTAACGGCGACAATCCTGCCAAAATGACAGCGTCTTTTCTATTTTCTGCTTAATTTTGTACAATCAGTTGATGTGGAGCCAACGCAACAACCGTCAACTGCGCATTCCTTATGACGCTTATCTCTGAACTGATTATTCTGCAATCCGAAGATAAACAAGCCATTGACCAGCCGCGCACGTCGGAAGACGAACGGGCGGTTGGTAAAAAACGCTTGTACATCGAAAGCTACGGTTGCCAGATGAACTTCGCCGACAGCGAGATCGTCGCGGCCGTGATGCGCAACGCCGGCTTCGCCACGACCTCGTCGGCCGACGACGCTGACGTAATTTTTCTCAATACTTGCGCCATCCGCGACAACGCCGAGCAGAAAGTTCGCAACCGGCTCAAGCACCTCACGGGTCTGAAACGGCAAAAGCCCGAACTGCTCGTCGGGATGCTCGGCTGCATGGCCGAACGGCTGAAAACCAAGCTGCTCGAAGAAGAAAAAGTGGTGGACATCGTGGCTGGTCCCGACGCTTACCGCGACATTCCGAAATTGGTTGAAGAAGCCGAATCGGGTCAGAAAGCGGTAAACGTGTTTTTGTCGCGCGAAGAAACCTACGCCGACATTGCACCCATTCGTTTGAACTCCAACGGCGTCACGGCGTTCGTGTCGATCATGCGTGGCTGCGACAACATGTGCTCGTTCTGCGTGGTGCCGTTTACGCGCGGCCGGGAGCGCAGCCGCGACCCGCACAGCATCGTCCGCGAGTGCCGCGACCTCTTCGAGCAAGGTTACCGCGAAGTGACACTGTTGGGGCAGAACGTAGACAGTTATAAGTGGAGTGATGACCGCAACGAAGATGGTCGGCCGCTCATTACTCATCGCTCATCACTCATCACCAGCTTCGCTAACCTGCTCGAACAGGTCGCGCAGATTCACCCCGACCTGCGCGTTCGCTTTTCAACTTCGCACCCGAAAGACATTACCGACGACGTGCTTTACACCATGGCCCGGTACGACAACATCTGCAAGTATATTCACCTGCCCGCCCAGAGCGGTAACAGTCGGGTACTCAAGCTGATGAACCGGACCTACGACCGGCCGTGGTACATCGGCAAAATCGACCGTATTCGCGAGATTTTGGGCGAGGATTGCGGCATTTCGACCGATCTGATTTCGGGCTTCTGCACCGAAACCGAGGAAGAACACCAGGAATCGCTGTCGCTGATGGACTACGTTCGTTACGACTACGCGTATATGTTTGCCTACTCCGAACGCCCCGGCACGCTGGCAGCCAAGAAATATGCCGACGACATTACGGAAGATGTAATCAAACGGCGCCTAAACGAGATCATCGCCAAGCAACTCGACCATTCGGCGGGGCGCAATCAGCGCCACGTCGGGCAGGTGCAGCGGGTGCTGGTTGAGGGGCCGTCTAAACGCTCCGACGACTTTCTCTGCGGCCGGAATGACCAAAACAAGATGGTTGTTTTTCCGAAGGGCAACTTGCAGAAGGGTCAGTACGTCAACGTGCTGGTAACCGACTGCTCGTCGGCCACGCTGCGGGGCGAGGTTGTTTAACGAAGCGTAGTTTGACCACCGTACTCTTAACTCCCTGATCTAAATCAATATGGGACTTGTTTACGCCAACCTGCGTTTGGTAAACAGCGAAGACAAAGCGTTAGCGCGTCGGGGATTTCTGCCGGCGAATGAGGTGAAATCCGTCGAGGTGACGGCCTTGGTTGACTCCGGCGCGTACATGATGTGTTTAAATGAAACCATTCAGGCGCAGTTGGACTTGCCCTTAATCAACGAGCAGGCTTTTCAGATGGCCGATGGTCAAGTAGCTAAACGGCCCGTCGTTGGTCCGCTGGAAGTGGAGTTTGCCAATCGTTCCACATCCTGCCGGGCCGTAATCTTACCGGGTGACGCCGAAATTTTGCTTGGTTCAATCCCAATGGAAGATTTAGACGTGGTTATCCTGCCCAAAGAGCAAAAGCTGGTTGTTAATCCCGAGCATCCGTACGTGGCCCAGAAGAAGTTGAAGTAGTGGGGCGAGGTGGTTTGTTTGATTGTCTGTTCGTCTGTTTAGGCGGAGAAGGTAAACAAATGAACAGACAACCAAACAAACAAATAATGAGTAACCAGGAAATTCAAAGCGTTAAGCAACGCTTCGGCATAATCGGCAACGCGCCCGCCCTGAACTACGCCATTAACGTAGCGATGCAGGTCGCGGCTACCGACCTGACTGTGCTCATCACGGGCGAAAGCGGCAGTGGTAAGGAATCGTTTTCTAAGATTATTCACAGCCTGAGCGCCCGCAAACACGGTCAGTTCATTGCCATCAACTGCGGGGCGATTCCCGAAGGCACGATTGACTCTGAACTGTTTGGCCACGAAAAAGGCTCGTTTACCGGAGCGGTCGACCAGCGCAAAGGTTACTTCGAGACGACCAACGGCGGCACGATTTTCTTGGACGAAATCGGCGAAATGCCCCTCGGCACGCAGGCCCGCCTGCTGCGCGTGCTGGAAAACGGCGAATTCATCCGCGTGGGTTCGTCGAAAACTCAGAAGACTGACGTGCGCGTCGTGGCGGCTACCAACGTCAACCTGATGGACGCCGTCGATAAGGGGAAATTTCGGGAAGATTTGTATTACCGGCTCAACACGGTGCCCATCTACGTGCCGCCCCTGCGCGAGCGCGGCACCGATATTGAACTGCTGTTCCGCAAGTTTACCACCGACTTTGCCGAGCGCTACCGCATCAAGCCGCTCCAACTAACCGAAGGCGCAAAGCAACTGCTGCTCAGTTTTCCGTTTCCGGGCAACATTCGCCAGCTAAAGAACAT
Organism: uncultured Spirosoma sp.; assembly: GCA_964249775.1. Taxonomy (GTDB): domain Bacteria; phylum Bacteroidota; class Bacteroidia; order Cytophagales; family Spirosomataceae; genus Spirosoma. Next base: position 1,653 of record CAXUEB010000221.1, on the reverse strand, counting down.
TGCCGAGCAGGTATCGATTTTGGAATCGGAGCAGAACAAGCCCCTCGAAGCCGAAACGCTGGCCAAATACTTACCCCAATCGCAACAGCCCAGCCGGACCTTGGCTTTGTCCGCGCCGACGAATGGAAGCACCAGCTCAGACAATTTCTCGGAGCGGGAACTGCTCTACAAGGTCTTGTTCGACATGCGCCGGGACATGAATGACCTTAAACGGCTCGTGCGCGACGTGCTGGGCAGCGAACAGGACGGCCGGCAGATTCTGAACAATCACCGCGAACTGTTCGATTCAATTCCGCCCGGCCGGCCGGAGAGCCAATCCAGGCCGGGCCGTACCTCCGCCGATGCGGTCGATGCGCCCGACGGCGACGGCAGCGCGGGGCGTTACCTACCCGCCGTGAACGGCAGCGTTCGGACGGACGTTCCCCGAGATGGCGCAGCCCCCCCGTCGGAAACCTACGGCAGCCACCCGCCCGTACAGATTTTTGACGACGTGGACAGCGATATCAACGAGGTAACGGTGGAAGACGTAACCCACGAAACCGAAGAAGATGATTCTTTATCGCTCGAACGGCAGGAAAAGGAGATGATTTTGAAAGCGCTCCGGCGGAACAACAACAAACGAAAATACGCGGCTCAGGCGCTCGGCATCTCCGAGCGGACGCTGTACCGGAAGATCAAACAATATGAAATTGACGAAGAATAAGGTTGTGAAGCGTAAAACGGGGAGCGGGAAGCGGGATTGGCGAAAACGCTTACTACTTGTACTGTTCACGTTTCACGTCTCACTGCTCACGTTTACCTCCTGCGGGGTGTATTCGTTTACCGGTACGACGCTGTCGCCGGACATTAAATCCGTTACGGTCAACAACTTCACCTTAGCCACGGCCGGTGGTCCGGCGAACCTACCCCTCACGTTCAACGAACGGCTCAAGGAATACTACCAGCGGTATACCAATCTCAAAGTCGTACCCAACAACGGCGATCTGGTGCTGGAAGGCAATATCACCGGCTACGACGTGCTGGCCGTTGCGCCGACGGCGCAGGATCAGGCCGGCGTCAACCGGCTGCAAATCACCGTGCTGGCCCGATTTTACAACAACAAAGACGAGTCGAAGAACTTCGAGCAGTCGTTTTCATTCTACCAGGATTTTCCGCAGGGGCAAACGCTGAGTCAGAACGAAGCCCGCCTGATTCCGCGCATTCTGGACCAAATTGTGCTGGACATTTTTAACAAAACGGCCGCCGACTGGTAGCTTAACTAAGGGTGAAAGAGGACGGATAAATTGCTAATTTCGCCGACCGTCGTTTCGCATGCACCATTACGTCCACCAGCCCTGACATCCCACCGTTATGCTCGCCCTCGACAAAGAAACCTTTTCGTACTGGGTTACCCATCCCGACGATTTTACCACGACCGACTTTGGCCAGTTGCAGGACAGTCTGCAAGCGTACCCGTACTGCCAGGCGCTGCACACGCTTACGGCTAAAGCCGCTTCCATTCATTTGAAAGGACAGTCGGTGCCGTACGTGCGGCAGGCAGCCGCCCACGCCCTGAGCCGCAACGCGTTACGTAAATTAATTGATAATGAGTTTCAGTGGTCGGAAACCCTGCTGACCAAGCTCAATGAGTTGTCGGCCCGGCACGTACCCATT
>CAXUEB010000220.1:6565-9336 GCA_964249775.1 uncultured Spirosoma sp. | reverse complement strand
GATCAGTGACCTCACCCCGCCCGGCAAGACAAATTAGCGTCTGCCCGGTTGTGTCCGGCCAGGCAGCGTTGCGGGTTGCTACCCGTTGCGTGGCTCCTTCGTTTTGGTAATCAAGTAAAAACCAGAAAAAATGTGATTTATCACGGATATTGACTTAGTTTAAGTAGCCGTACCGGACTGGCTTAGGGATGCAGGCGATTAATGCTGATGATAGTGACGGGTGGAACGCGTTTCGCAGTGGCGACGATGACGCACTCATGCAGTTGTACCGGCAGCACCTGTCGGCCTTGTACAACTACGGCTGTAACCTCGCCCGTGACCGGCCGCTGGTCGAAGACGCCATTCACGACGTTTTTTTGTACCTGCATCAGCACCGGGATGGACTCGGAATCGCGCAGAACGTGCGGGCTTACCTGATGCAGTCACTCCGCCACCGGCTTCTGTATTTGCTGAAAAGCCGCCATTCCGCGCAGGAACTCACCGACGCCACCGCGTTTCTGGTTGATACAGCCCAGGAACCCGCCTGGGTCCGGGACGAAGCCGATGCCGAGCGCAGCCGACGGCTCAAAAGCCTGCTCAACCAACTTCCCAAGCGGCAGCGCGAGGCCCTGTACCTTATTTACTATGAACAACTGAGTTACGCCGAAGCCGCCGAAATCATGGAGGTAGACGTTAAGTCGGTGTATAATTTCGTGTACAAGGCGCTGACGGCCATTCGCCAGACGACTGGCGTAACGGACCGGCTGCTCGTACCCGCCGGATTGGGGCTGCTGGCCGGGCTTTTACAAAAAAGTTTAAGTTAAAAGGCGAAAAGTACCGTTTAGAACGCTCATACAGTCAGCAACAACGAACTGGCTGTGATTCCTCTCTCAAACACCCATCGAACACCCGAAGAACTGGCCACCGACCCCGCCTTTATTCGCTGGGTACGAACCCCAACCCCCGCCACGGACGCCCAATGGCAGCGCTGGATGGAAGCCGACGCGAGTCGTCCGGTGCTGGCGCAACAGGCCCGGCAGTTGGTGGGATCACTGCAGTTTCAGTTGGTGTCACTTGACCCGGCCGACCGTCGGCGGCTGGAAGCTAAACTCCAGCAAGAACTGAAGGTTACTGCGGGTTTGGCAACCCAAACCCCGTCTGAGACACCCGTTCGTCCCCGCTGGCGAAGAATGGCTCCGGGCTGGACGGCCTACGCAGCAGCCGCGTCCGTAGCGGCCATTCTGCTGGTGGTTGGGTGGTTCTGGCAGCAACGCCCCACCGTTCCGCAATGGGATTACGCCACGGCCTACGGCCAAACCCGGCGCATCCAACTTCCCGACCAGTCCACCGTCACCCTCAACGCCAACTCGCGGCTGCGGCTGGCCGAAAACTGGAACAATCAGACGGCCCGGGAAGTCTGGCTCGATGGCGAAGCGTTTTTCGACGTTCGCCGGAAGCCGGGCACGAAGGCGGCTCCCTTTACGGTGCGTTCGGGGCGGGTGGCCGTGGCCGTGCTGGGCACCACGTTTGACGTAACCCAGCGCCGGGGTACGACCCAGGTGGTGCTGAGCACGGGTCGCGTCCGGTTGGACGGCCTGCCGACGGGTACCCAACTGATGACACCCGGCGACCGGATCGTGTACCGGGAAACGGCGGGGGCGCCCGGTCACCGGCGCGTCGTGCGGTCGCGGGTGAATCCGGCGAACTACGCGGCCTGGCAGCAGCGCGAATGGGTCCTCGACAACACCTCCCTTACGGAAATCGCCACGATGCTCAACGACCAGTTCGGGCTGACGGTGACGCTGGCAGACCCGGCACTGGGTGAACGGCGTCTGTCGGGGCGAATGTCCATCGAGTCGGCGGAGATTTTTCTGGAAAACCTGTCGACGATTCTGGGCGTGTCAGCCCGGCGGACGGGGACGAATCAAGTCGTGATTCAACCGAAATAAGCTCTTTGTTTTATCCTTAATCGCTTTCTTACATGAGAAAATCAGTGTACCTATCCATCAGGGCGGGCGTTTTGACCGCTGGTTTGGTGCTGATCGGCAGTTCATCCGCACCGGCTCAATTACTGGCCCGATCGACCGGCCGGGCCGTTCAGGTTGGTGCTGACGCGGGCTTTGGCCACCAAGCTACCGTGCGGCATCCCGCCGGTACAACCCTCCGGCAGGTGCTGCGGGCGCTGGAGCAGCACTACCAGACCCGAATTGTGTACGAAGCCAGCCTGCTCGGCGACCGGGTTAGCCGCGACGAACTGGTGGTTCAATCTGCCGAACGGCTGGAGGCCATCCTGACGCGTTTGCTCAAACCCCAGCAACTCCGGGCCGTGCGGCTCAAAGGAAGCCACAAGCAACCCGGTGGCTTTACAATTCTGCCCGACGTGGTTCAATCGTCGACCAGCCAACCAATTGCGCCCCAGCAGGCCGACCGCCCGGCAACCGCGGAAAAAACACCAGCCGAACCGGCTCTCAACCGGCCGATTACGCCGTTAAACCGGCTGAATCCGGCCGCAACGGAAGCAAAAGCGATTCTCCTCAGCGGGCGCGTCACCGAAGCCAATGGCGGTAGTCTGCCCGGCGTGAACGTCGCCCTGCTGGGCACGACGACCGGCACCATTACCGATGCCGACGGCAATCCGTTGCCAACAGGCGAAACCGGCGAGATCGAGGCCAAGGGCGCGGCTGTCATGCTCGGCTACTGGAACAATCCGAAAGCCAATGCCGAGACACTGAAAAACGGCTGGCTGCGCACCGGCGACGTCGGGCGGCTCGATCAAGATGGATTTCTGACGC